>JBDTOZ010000540.1:0-16971 GCA_039932995.1 Acidobacteriota bacterium
AGTCCACCGTCGCTCTCGCGGGGATCGCCCCCTCTGCCCTTCGCGGCTCTCAAGCGCGAGCATGGCGAGAAACTCACACGGCTCACGGCTCACTTCTCGCGAGTGCCCGGTGGACTAAAGTCCACCGCTCCACCAGACGAAAGTCCCGGAGTGTCTTGGCGCGATGAGCCATGGGGCGCGGGCATCCTGCCCGGCGCACTTCCCGCGTCAAATGTGGTTGTTGCTCACGCCGGCGCGGTGTCGATCTCGTTGGTCACGTCGAGCTTCTCGAACTGCGCTCCGAGCGCCCGGACTCCGATCCACACTTCGCCCACCAGAATCGCGGCGGAAGGAACCGTGGCCACGACCACCAGGGCGGCGCTGCCGCTGAACCAATGGTTCGCGATCAGGAAGGCCGGGACCATGACGGCGGCGGGCGGCACCAGGGCGATGGCCAGGATGAGCAGGTTGCCGGCCAGCATCAACACCCGCTGCCCCATGACCACGAACCCGCGTTGTTCGTCGGGACCGCGCATGGCCCAGCCGGGAAGCAGGATGGGGACGGCGTTGTGAATGAGGAGCTGCAGCGCGCAGACGGGAATCGCGAACATCAGAGCGATGACGATGAACTCCGGCGTGGCCAGGATGGCCAGTCTCTTCGGCACGTCGCTCATGCTCAGAATGATGGCCGCGGCACTGAGCAGCATGAGCTGGACGGCAGCCACGAAAGCGATCGGCGCCGCGATCTCCGCGGCCACGAGACGGTCTCCGGAAATCGGATAGCTCTTGAGCAGCTCGATGCGGGCCAGATCGAGACGCATGTCCTGAGCGAAGACCCGGCTGCCGAGAAAGGGGAACATGCATGCCAGGAAGAGGCTGAACGCGCCCATCATCCCCCGGACCACCGGCTCGTGGGCGTAGGCGGCCTGCCCGACGAAATACGCGGCAGCGAGGAACATGATCACCAGCCAGGGCGAGGCGATACGCAGGCCTGCGGTGAGGTTTTTCCAGAAGATGGCCACCATCGGCCCCGATCGCGGCGACAGCCGGAAGGGTGGAGGAATCCTTGGAAACGTGACCACGCCGCCGACGCGCTGGCTGAGCCGGCGCTGCTGCCGGCCGGCCTGTTTCTGCGACGCTCGAATGGAGGCGTCCTCGAAGGAGACGTTCATCCGTAGCGCGAGCTCGAGGAGGATGGCGCCGAAGACGAGGAGCGCGCCGCAGCCGATCATCAGTTGCCACACGTTGGGAGAAAAGGTGGCTCGCGAGAAGAGACGTGGAACGAACAGGATGGTCGCTGCGACCGTCCCCCGGAACGGCGACGCGATCGCGCTCCCGCGGTGCTGAAAGGAGGGCCCGATGTTGCGCAGACTGTCCAGGGCGATGTTGGACCAGAGCAGATACGCCACGCCGGTCACCACCGCGGTCACCACGACCAGACGGATCAGGAAGCCGATGCCAGCCAGCTTGAGCCTTGCGCGGCCGAGGGCGGTGAAGGTGAAGTAGATGGCCAGCACGACGAACGAGATCCACAGTCCGACGAAGTTTCCCCGCCGGAAACCGAAGAAGCTGATCAAGGCGGAGCTGATGAGCACCTGCGGCTGTTGGCGGAGGATCTTGTAGATCAGAAGTTGGCGGCGGGTGAGCGGCGCGGGAAAGAGGAAGTTGATCTCCGCTTCGCTGAACTTGAGTCCGGCCTCCTGCTCGGGCAGGGCCCAGGCCAGAATCATCATGCACAACACCACCACGGCGGCGACGTCGATCGTGAACGCGTTCGCGGAGACGGCCATCTGCGCGATGCCGGAGCGGGAGTTGAAGAGATGGCGGAAGCCGGTGAACCAGAAGTAGGCCATGGCCACGACGAAGGAGATCAGGTAGCGCGCGTTGCGCAACTTCCGGAGGCGCGCGAACAGCCGATTCTTGAACGTTCGCGTGGCCACGAACAGAAACGGATGGATCACGCGCTCTTTCCTGCGTTCCCGCCGGTGATGGAGAGGAAGGCTTCCTCGAGCGTGACGTCGCCGCGGCCCTGCGCGATGCGCCACTTCAGGTCGTCGATCGTCGAGAACGCCACGCGCGTGCCCTTGTCGATCACGACCACGCTGTCGCACAGCTCCTCCACGAGGTGCAGGAGGTGCGAGCTGAGGATGACCGCTGCTCCTTCCCGGGCCCGGCGTGAGATCGACTCTTTCATCCTGCGGATGCCCAGCGGATCCAACCCCGTGAGGGGCTCGTCGAAGATCATCACCTCCGGACTGTGGACGAGTCCGCACGCGATCATGAGCTTTTGCTTCATGCCGCGCGAAAGTTCGGAAGGCAGGGCCTTTCTCTTGTCCAGAAGCTCGAGCTCCTCCAGGAGAGAGGCCGTGATCTCCCGTTCGTTCGGCACGCCGTAGATCGCGGCGGCGAACTGCATGTGCTCATCGACGGTGAGGTAATCGAAGAGCCGGGGCTCGTCGGGAAAGAAGGCCAGGCGTCGCTTCGCATCGACGGCGTCGGCGATGATGTCGAAGCCGCAGATGCGCACCTGCCCGTCGCTCGGTGGATGGATTCCGCCCAGCGCGCGCAGGGTCGTGGTCTTCCCCGCGCCATTCGGACCCACGAGCCCGAGGACCTGTCCGGGCTCCACCGTGAAAGAAAAGTCTTTGACCGCAACGAAGCTCCCGTAGGACTTCGTGAGGCCGATGACCTCGATGGCATGCATGCAGGAATCATACGGGAAGGATCGAGCAGGGTTCTGCGTCGACGGCCAGACTGCGGACTGCCGAACAGACCTCGACGTCCGGTGATCGTCGAGGTCGTATCCCCACTCCCACCCCTATCGCCAGCCTCATCCACACAAAAAAAACCCACCAACCAAGGTAGGGATTACAATCGGGCGCAAGTAATCCCCAATCGTTAACGAGAGGTCCGGTCGATCCGTGAATGCGCCTGCTGCAAGCGGCGTGCGGCTCCGTTCCGCCGACACGTCGCTCCGTCGTCCCGCAAGTCATTTTTTTGTCTTGCTGCTGGCAGCGCTGACCCTGAGCGCCGGCTGTGGAGTCACGCAGAAGGCTCGCTCGATGTTCGGCGGGCAGCTTCCCTTCGACGTCGTCATTGCGGCTGACGCAAACGAAGACAGTCCCGTTGCCGTGGATATGGTCTTCGTTTACGACAAGAAGCTTCTGGACACGTTGCTGAAGACGCCGGCCAGCGACTGGTTCGCCAAGCGCGACCAGTTCGTCAAGGATTACGGCAACTCGCTGGCGGTGGAGCAGTGGGAGTGGGTGCCCGGTCAGCAGGTGGAGCGGATCAGCGTTCCCTATCGGGCCGGCGCGCAACGCGTGGTGCTGTTCGCGGATTACGTGACCGACGGGGACCACCGGGCCACCGCCGATCCGCAGGAGCCGTTCCGTCTCGTCCTCGGCGCCCGCGATCTCTCCGTGGAGAAGCTGCAGTGAGCTCCGCCGACACCACTCAGCCCATCCGCACCGACCGTCGCAAGAGCCGCGCACGTACGACGGCGCGCGACGTCCCGGCCGCGATCCAGTGGCATGAGGGGATGCTCCTGGCTCCGCAGCATTTCCAATGGCTCGCCCAGCGGCAGGAAACCCTGCTCCATTACCACGCCACTTCGGTCTCCCCGTTCCACTGGGGTATCCGGCATCTCGAGGTGGACACGGTCAAGCTCGTGGACGGCGTGTTCCGCGTCATCGAGCTCGAGGCCATCATGCCGGACGGCTTGATCGTCTCGTATTCGGCGGGAGACGGACCCGATCTGTCGATCGATCTCACGCAGGTGTCGGGGATCAAACAGCATCCCGCCACGGTGAGCCTGGCCGTCGTGGCCCGCACTCGCGGGCTCGCTCTTGCCGAGCGCTATTCGTTCGAAGAGAGCGCGCCGGTCGCGGACGAGAACACGGGAGAGGGCGATCTGCCGCTGCTGGTGCTCCGCCCGCGGTTGCAGCTCGTGGCGGGAGCGGAGCCGGCGCCAAAGTACGTGACCTTTCCTCTGGCCGAGGTGAAGTACGAGCACGAGGTGTACACGCGGACGCGTTACGAGGCACCTCTGCTCCGGGTGGGACCGGGCTCCGCGCTGCACGGGCTCTGCGCCGCGGTGGCCACGCGGCTGCGGGAGAAGGCAGCCGTGCTGGCCGATCAGGCCCGCAGCACCTCGGACGCGCACGCACCGCAACGGCTGGAGACGAAAACGCTCATCCACTGTCTGGTGGGCGAGCTGCCGGCGTTCGAGGCGGTCCTGGGATCCGGCAACGCTCATCCGTTTCAGCTCTACACCGCCTTCTGTTCGCTCATGGGTCACGTGGCCGGCGTGAGCCGCTCGCTCATTCCTCCCCCGCTCGAGCGTTACGACCACAACGATCTGATGGCCACCTTCGAACAGGTGCGCGCGGCGATTTCCCGTGCGCTCGACGAAGGGATCCACGAGTCCTATACCGCGTACACCTTCCGCCGCGAGGGGGAGGAGTTCCGGCTTTTCTTCGATCCCGAATGGATGACCCGCCCGCTGGTCCTTGGTGTCCGTGCTCCCGGCAATGCGCCGGCCCGCGAGATGTCGGCCTCCATCGCGGGCAGCATCATCGGCAGCCGCTCGCACATCGATTCGCTGCGCGACCGCCGCATGACGGGCGCTCGACGCAAAGCCATCGAAGCAGACGCGGACCTCGTTCCTTCCACCGGAGTGACGCTGTACGCGCTCACCGCCGATCCCCAGTTCATCCAGGCCGGAGAAGACCTGGTGGTCCTGCAACCGGGTGAAGGCAGTGGTTTAGGCAGCACGCGAATCCCTGAGCAGATCGTCCTTTACGTTCGAAAACGAAGTTGATCCCACGGTCTCGAGATCCCCATGTTCGTCACGGAGAAGTTCCAGCAGTTCCATACCGAGTTGATGCGGCTGGAAGAACGCCTGCGCGAAGGGGGCCTCTCCTTCGATGCGGAGGCGGTGGCCGACGCGCGCAGCACGACCGGGCTGACGCCCAGCGCGGCCTGGCGCCGCGTGGTGGCGGTGCTCGAGCGTCAGGAGACGGAGGCGGTGCGCCAGGGCGGCGACCTGGCCCTGGAGCTGTACAAGCGCGCGCAGTACGCGATGGCCGCGCTTGCGGACGAGGTCTTTCTCCACCTCGACTGGCACGGCCGCGAAGCGTGGCGGCAGAATCTCATCGAGGCGAAGCTGTTCGACAGCCACCGCGCCGGTGAAGAGCTGTTCGAGCGCATCGACGACCTGCTGCGCGAGCGCGACGCGGGCCTGACCGAGCTGGCGCGCGTCTACCTCTCCGTGCTGGCTCTCGGATTTCAGGGCAAGTACCGCGGCCGGCCCGATGCGGAACAGGAGCTGGAGGTCATCCGCCGCCGCCTCTACCGCTTCATCTTCGGTCGCGATCCTCGCGTCGTGCGCGGACGCGAGTCTCTCGTGCCGCAGGCCTACGCCACGACACTGGAACGTCCGCGCGTGGAGCTGCCTCATCTCAAGCCGTGGATCTGGGCCATCGCCCTGGTCACGGTGGTCTGGATTGCCGGCTCTCACTTGATCTGGCGGAATGCCGTGAGCGAGATCGGGCCGCTCGTCGACCGCATTCTCAACCTGCACTCCTCACACGATGGGCCGGCCACCACGGGAGGCACGCCATGAACGCGGGCGCCCTCTGGCCCTATGCCCTGGCGGCCGTGCTGGCCGTGGCCGCGGTCATCCTGATTCTGCTGATCGTGGTGCTGAAGAAATCGGCCAAGGCGTCGAAGTTCCCCGATCCGAACGAGGAGCCGGCGGATGAAGCACAACCGTTGGCGCAACCGGAATCGGGACAGGCCGTTCCGTCCATCGCCAGCGTCTTTCGCCGTGCGGCGCGGAGGATGCGACAGACCCGGCAGGGTGACCCACACGAGCTGCCGCTGGCGTTGCTGGTCGGTGCTGCGGGCTCACGCGACTCGAGTCTGCTCGGGAGCGCGGGACTGGACCTGCCGTTTGGCACCCCCGAGGAAGCCGGAGTGTCGCTCGCGTACGGACGCGGATTCTGGCTCTTCGATCGTGGCGTCGTGCTCGATGTGGCCGGGGATATGGTGCTGAGCGCCGACGGGATGACCGCCGACGACTCTCATTGGTCGAAGATTTTGCGGCGATTGCAAAAGCTCCGGCCCAAGCGTCCGATCGACGGCTTGATCGTGACGATCGCCTGCGACAGCCTGCTCGATGCCGCGGGCAGCGAGCTGGCCCGCACGGACCTGGCCACGCGCATGGGCAAGATTCACCGCCGACTGGCCGAGGTGCAGCAGAAGCTGGGCTTCCGTGTCCCGGCGTACATCGTCATCACCGGATCGGAAGGGTTGACCGGTTTCAGTGCACTGAGCGCGGGCCTTCCACCGGCGGCCCGGCGGCAGATGTTCGGCTGGTCCAGTCCCTACACGATCGACACGGCCTATTCCGCGGCCTGGGTCGACGAGGCCGTGCATGCGCTGGTGACGCGCGTGCAGGACCTGCAGATGGAGATCTTCACGGAAGGGAGCCGGGAGGCCACCAAACTCCTGCTCCTCGACGAGTCCGTGACCGCTCTGGCCGCGCCGTTGCGCGTCTGCCTCGAACAACTCTTCCGGTCCACGGCCTATCACGACGCGCCGGTGCTGCGCGGCATCTACCTGTGTGGTCAGGACGCCGGCGAAGCGGACGCGTTGTCCCGCAGCGGAGGCACGGCCTTCCTGGCCGACCTGCTGGAACGCAAGGTCTTTCCGGAATGGGGCGTGGCGCAGCCGACGACCTGGACCATGGTCAGCCGCAACCGGGCCGTGCAGATGGCGCAGGCCACGACCCTCATCCTGGCCCTGCTGTTCGGTGGGGGCATGGCCATCGGCGCGTGGCGGATGAGCGTCGACAACCAGGAACTGCTGCCGTTCCTGGAGAGCACGGCCACCCACGTGGAAGCGTGCCGCCTGCAGTCGCGCGAACAGATCTCAGACGGCGACATGCAGCGCTGGTCGCTGGATCTGCTCAACGGCATGTCCCGCATCAACTTCCGCCATTACGGCGCGGCCCTGATCCCCAGCTCGTGGTTCAGCCCCGTGGAGCACAGGCTGGAGACCGCCATCGGCGAGGCCTTCGAATCGGTGATCCTGGACGGTGTCCGGCTGGAGCTCGAAGATCGAGCGCGCCGGCTGCTGGACGGTTCGTACACCTGCGCACAGCCGGCCCTCGAAGCGTCGGCGGACGATCAGAAAACACTGCGTTACGGGATCGAAACGACGCCCCAGTTCCAGGAGCTGGATCAGCTCGTGGGCTGCTTCCGCCAGCTCGAAGAGAGCAAACGCAAGTTCAACGACCTCTCACGCACTACCGACATGAAAGAGCTCGGCGCGGTGGTGAAAGTGGCGTTCGGTCAGGAATTGCCGGCCGAGTTCTACGCGAACAACCAGCTCTATCGCCGTGCGCTGCGGACGGCCGACTACGCGCGCTTCGACGCCTCCCGTTTTCGAAACGACGCCAACCTCCAGGCCGCGAAGATGGCCCACGGACTCTATGACGGGATGTTCCAGCAGGACCTGTTCTACGGCCGGCTGCGCGAGCTGGGCAGCGCCATCACCGTCGCTTCGACCCAGTGGCCGGCTCCCGGCGAGACCGAGCGCTTCTCCGAGCTCGTCAAGCGCATGCAGGAGATCGAGACCGCGGCCACCAGTCCTCAGATGGAGTGGGCGTTCCGGCCCACCTTCAGCCTCGGCCGCGAGTTCGACCGCCTGCTCATGGACATGGAGAATTCGGAGTTCTTCGGACGGCCGGCCGCGGTGGCGCTGCGCAATGACGCCGCTGCCGCCTGGCGCGAGTATCAGCGCCGTTTGGCCGGGACCACTTCTCCTCTCACCGGACCGATTCTGGCCGTCAGTCAGGGACACCCGATGATGCAGCTCTCCTCGGATACGCTGCTCCTCAAGTCCGCGCTGGAGACTTTCCTCGGGCAGAAGTTCGTCAACACTCCGGCCATGCAGCGGCAGATTCAGGTGCGCCTGCTGCCGAACACGCGGCTGGTCTGGTCGGCGCCCGCGCTGACTCAGGCGGCGGACGTGGTGCAGGCTTACGACCGCTTTCGGGACAAGACCTTCCCGCTCATCCCCGCCGACCTGCGCATCAGCGTCGACCAGGTGGCGCGCGATCGTGCCCGAGGCCAGATGATGGATCTCCTCGCACAGGCCCAGCAGTTCGAGAACGTGATGCCGCCGGCCACGCTCGACGCGCGCGAGGAAGCGATCCGGTCGGACGTGACGACGTTCGTCTCCTCGTCGAAGTCGATCGAAGGCGCCCTGGACGGGCTGACCCGACTCAACCTCGTAGACGACAAGCGCGACGTGACCCTGGCCATGGGCGCCGAGGCGCGCCGCATTCTGGGCGAGGTCGACGAAGTCCTGCAGGAGGAGCAGCCCTATCGCCCGCGGCAGGGCAGCTTCGATTGGTGGACCGGCGAAGGTCCACCTTCGCCCACGGCCTGGGGCGCGAGCGAGCCCGCGGAAGTGGCCGTGTATCTGAACACGACCCGCGAGCGCGTGGCCTATCTGGCGCGGACGTACGCGCATCCGCTCCTGGCCTTCCTCGATCACGACGGAGGACGGGCCACCCCGGTCGCGCGGCGCTGGCAGAACATCCTCGATGACCTCCGCGATTACGAGGCCAAGAAGCCGGGCAACGCGGTGGCCATGCTCGAAGACTACGTCTCGGGAGCAATGGCCAAGACCGATCTCACGAACTGTGGCGGGGCACGCCTCCCCTCCGGTTTCCATCCCGGCCCGGGCATCTTCGCCGTGCGCCTTCAGGAGCTCTCCTCGCAGCTCGGCACGCGTTGCACGAACGTGGCGATCGAGAGGGTGGCCACGCGTTATCGCGAACTGGAGCAGTACTTCAATCAGCGCCTGGCGGGCCGCTACCCGTTCACGGACGCCGTGCCGCGCGCGGGCGAGCTCGAGGCGGACCCTGACGATCTGCGCGGCTTCTTCCGTCTCTTCGACGCGTCGCAGGCCATGGTGCGCAACATCCCTGTCGACGCCTCCGTCGATCCATCGTTCGCCAAGGCACGCCGTTTCGTCGACGACCTCGCGTCCGTGCGCGGCTTCTTCGCCACCTATCTCGAAAAGCCCGAGTCGGGACCGGCCATGGACATCGAGCCGATGTTCCGCGTGCTGCGCGAGCGCGAAGTCTTCGGGGATCAGATCATCGGCTGGACGCTGGAAGTGGGACGTGACGTGGTCACGAATCGCGAGACCAAGGCGCGCAAGGTGCGATGGACGTACGGCGAGCCGGTGCGGCTCACACTGCGCTGGGCCAGTGAGTCGCCGCGCCTCCCCGTCGGCAACTCCGAGGTCCCGAACATGACGGTACGCGACCGTACCGTCACCTATGAGTACAAGAACGCCTGGGCCCTGCTCACGGCCGTGGAGCAGAACCGGATCGCCGCCGATGATCTCCCCTCGTTCGTCGACGTCGAGCCGTTCACGCTTTCGCTGCACATTCCCACCCAGATCCCCAGCGTGCCGGGCGTGGCCAAGACGGAGAGCTCCGCGGATGCGCGGGTCTTCCTGCGGTTGTCGGTGCTCGATCCGAAGAGCGCGCAGCCGCTGACCATTCCGCATTTCCCCACCACGGCGCCGCGGATCGGCGGTGCTGCCTATGCCACGACGGAGGCGCGTCCATGACCATCGCACCGCAGGGATCGCCGAGCGGTCAGGTCGTGCCCATGGCTCCACCTCTGCCGGCGGGCGTCATGGACCTCGAGCCGTTGCTCGCGCCGATCAGTGCGGAGCGTCCGACGGGCGAGTGGCTGCGCTTCGACCCGATCTACGACGAGATCCAGAGACTGCGCCAGGAGGACGACCCGGCCTTGCCGCAGGGCGTCTGGCAGCGCGAGCTCAAGCGCGCGGACTGGCATGCCATGGAGCGGGCCTGCATCGAGGCCCTCACGACGCGCACCAAGGATCTGCAGATCGCGGCGTGGCTGACCGAGGCCTGGGTGCGGGTCCATGGCTTCACCGGCTTCGCCGCCGGGGTGCGTCTGAGCACGCAGCTCTGCCGTCTTTACTGGCCGGATCTCTATCCCGCGCTCGATCCCGACAGTCCCGATACGCGCCTGGCGCCGATCGCCTGGCTGAATCGACTGGCCCTGCCGCTGCAGTCGATCCCGCTCAACACGCCCAGCTCCGAGGAACCGGTCACGTATGGCTGGCGTCATTGGGAAGAGGGACTGCGCCTGGCCAAGGTCGCGGTGAAGGATGCGCAGGCCGCGGCGAAGGCGGAGCAGAAGGGCGCGGTCACCCAGGCCAAGTTCCTCGTGGCCCTGTCGCTCACGCCCGGGGCCTGGTACCGGACGCTCAACGACGAGCTCACCGCCGCGCGCACGGCCGTCGTGGAGCTCGACGCATTCATCACCGAAAAGTGCGGCGAGGCGCAGGCACCCAGTCTGGCCGCGCTGCGCGATCTCCTCCAATCGATCCAGAGTCTGGTTGCGCGCGTCGTGCGCGAGCGCATCGAAAAAGGCGAGTTGGCCGCACCAGCGCCACCCGCTCCTCCTCCGACATTGATGGATGAACCGATGAGCGAGACATCCGACGTCGCCCCAACCGCAACCGTCCCGGTGGTCCCGCGCGTGGGCAGCATCGCCAGCCGCGCCGATGCCTACCGGGCCATGGCCGAGGCCTCCGAATTTCTGATGCGCACCGAGCCGCACAGCCCGGTGCCGTATCTGGTCCGCCGCGCCATCGCCTGGGGAAACATGAGTCTGGCCGACCTTCTCGAAGAGCTGCTCCAGAAGAACACCGACATCAACACGATTTACGCGTTGCTCGGAATGAAACGTCCGGGCTGAGACAGACCGTCATCGACCAACCAACCCATCGACCAACCAAACCATCGACCAACCAACCCATCGACCCAACGAGCCGTCAAGCAATCCACGGGGGTGTCCGATAGCCAACGTCCCAGAGAGACTCATTCACCTAATCGCTAACAGACGTTCAGAAAGGAGCAATCAGTGACTGAAAGCACACAGAAGAAGCTGACCCGCATCCGCCCGCCTCGCGTGCAGATTACCTATGACGTCGAGACCGGGGGCGCCATCGAGAAGAAGGAGCTGCCGCTCGTGGTGGGCATCCTGTCGGACCTGGCCGGCAAGCAGGAAACGCCGATGGCCCCGATGAAGGCGCGCAAGTTCGTGGAGATCGACCGCGACAACTTCAACGACGTGATGGCCTCCATCACCCCTCGCCTCGCTTTCGCCGTGGGCAACAGGCTCAAGGACGACGACAGCAAGATGAACGTCGAGCTGAAGTTCCGCAAGATCGATGACCTTCGGCCCGAGGCCATCGTCCAGCAGGTGGACACCATGCGCAAGCTGTTCGAGGCCCGCCAGCGTCTGAACGACCTGCTGGCCAAGCTCGACGGCAACGACGACCTCGACGTCCTTCTGCAGGACATCGCCGCCAACACCGATAGCCAGCAGCAGATCAAGGCCGCAGTGGAAGGAGAGACCCCCAATGGCTGACGAGACCGCACCGGAAGTAGCAACAGCGACGGCCGCCGCAGCGGGCGAGGGCTCGCTGCTCGACCAGATCATCTCCAAGGGCAAGCTGGCCCGGGACGAGATGCAGAAGCCCCGCGCCAAGGACCTGGTCGGCGAGTTCGTGCACCAGATCCTCGACGAGGGCATGACCATCAGCCGCGACACGATGGCCATGATTCAGGCGCAGATCGCGCGCATCGACGAGCTGCTCAGCAACCAGCTCAACGAGATCCTGCATCACCCCGAATTCCAGAAGCTCGAAGCATCCTGGCGTGGCCTGCACTACTTCGTCATGAACACCGAGACCAGCACACGCCTCAAGCTGCGTCTCCTGTGCGCGTCCAAGCAGGAGGTCTTCAAGGATCTCGACCAGGCCATCGAGTTCGATCAGAGCCAGCTCTTCAAGAAGCTGTATGAAGAGGAGTACGGCACGTTCGGCGGCAACCCGTTCAGCCTCGTCATCGGTGACTACGAGTTCGGACGCCACCCGCAGGACATGGCCATGCTGGAGAAGCTCTCCGGCGTCGCCGCCGCGGCGCACGCGCCGTTCATTTCCTCCGCCTCGGCGCGTCTGTTCGACATGGACAGCTTCACGGAGCTGTCCAACCCGCGCGACCTGGCCAAGATCATGGAGTCGACAGAGCTGATCAAGTGGCGCTCGTTCCAGCAGACCGAGGATTCCCGCTATGTGACGCTGTGCCTGCCCCACATCCTGCTCCGCCTGCCCTACGGTCCGAACACGGTGCCCACCGAAGAGTTCTCGTTCGTCGAAGACACCGACGGCAAGAATCACAACAAGTATCTCTGGGGCAACGCGGCCTGGGCCATGGGACAGCGCATCACCAACGCCTTCGCGTTGTACGGCTGGTGCGCGGCCATCCGCGGCGTGGAAGGCGGCGGCGTGGTCAGCGGCCTGCCGACGCACACGTTCAAGACGGACGAGGGCGACATCGCCCTGAAGTGTCCGACCGAGATCGCCATCACCGACCGCCGCGAGAAGGAGCTGGACTCGCTCGGCTTCGTCGCGCTCTGCCATTGCAAGGGGACCGATTACGCGGCCTTCTTCGGCGGCCAGACCACGCAGAAAGCCAAGCAGTACGACACCGATGCCGCCAACGCCAACGCGCGCATCTCCGCGCGTCTGCCGTACATCCTGGCCGCGTCGCGCTTCGCGCACTACCTGAAGGTCATCTGCCGCGACAAGATCGGCAGCTTCCAGACCAAGGACACGCTGTCGCAGTACTTCAACCGCTGGATGGGCATGTACGTTCTCGGCACCGACGACGCCGGACAGGAGCTGAAGGCGCAGTACCCGCTCCGCGAGGCGCGCGTCGACGTCTTCGACGTTCCGGGCAAGCCCGGCGTCTATCGCGCCGTGGCGTTCCTGCGTCCGCATTTCCAGCTCGAAGAGCTCACGGCATCGATCCGTCTGGTCGCCGAGCTGCCGCCGCCGGCAGCGGCCTGACCCCAATACGAAGGAGGAAATGAATCATGGCCATCAACATGTACCTCAAGTTCGAGGAGCCGGCGGTCACCGCCTCTTCGACCGCGGCCGAGCATGTGGGCGATATCGAAGTGCTCTCCTGGAGCCACGGATTCGTGCAGCCCACCAGCCCCAGCCGCAGTTCCGCCGGCTCGGGAACCGTCGAGCAGGCCACGCATCAGAACTTTTCGTTCACCAAATACCTCGACACCGCGACCGACCAGCTCCTCAAGAACTGTTGGTCCGGAAAGCAGTTCGCGAAGGCCACACTGACGTGTTATCGCGCCGATGGTGCCGCCGACAACAAGCCCGTCGAGTACCTGAAGGTGGTCATGGAGCACGTGGTCATCGCGAACTACAGCGTGTCCGGAGGTCCGGGTGACGTGCCGGTCGAGAACGTGTCCCTCGACTACGGCATCGTGCAGTACACGTACAAGGATCAGAAGCATGCCGACGGAACGGCGGATTCGAACAAACCGGCCAAGCACAACCTCGAGACGCGAGTCGTCGAGTAGGTGAGCATGGCCACGCAGAAGATCGAGGTCCGCATGCCGCTGTTCGACCGGCTGGTCGACCGAGATCCCCGTCTGCGTCACGAGCTGCGCCCGATGCGCACGCTCGACCGCCGAGGATTGCGTGAGTCGGTGCGCCGGGAACTGGAGCAGTTGCTGAACACGCGCTGCCCCTTTCCCGCGCATCGTCTCCCGCTCCCCGAGCGGAGCGTCATCGATTACGGCATTCCCGATTTCTCGTCGTACTCCGCGCGCAATTTCGACGATCGCCGCCGCCTGGCGGAGATCCTCGCCCACACCATCGCGGCCTTCGAGCCGCGCCTGATCGACGTCCGCGTCGAACTGGAACAGGTGCCGGGCGACGACCTGGCGCTGCGCGGCATCATCGAGGCGCGCATGCTCACCGACAGCGTGCCCGAGCCGGTCTCCTTCGAGACCTCCCTGGAAATGAGAGACGGAAAGGTCGAGGTGCATGCGGGCACCCGGTAGCGACTTTCTCCGCCATTACCTGGAGGAGCTGACCTATCTCCGCGAGCTTGGCCAGCAGTTCGCGCACCGCCATCCCAAGGTGGCCGCGCGCCTGGAGCTGCAGTCGGGCGAGTGTCCGGATCCGCACGTGGAGCGGCTCATCGAGTCGTTTGCCTTTCTGACGGCCCGCATCCAGGCCGATCTCGACAACGACTTTCCTGAGATCGCCTCCGAGCTTCTGGAGGTGCTCTATCCGCATTACCTCCGCCCCATTCCGTCGATGTCCGTGGCCCGCTTCGACTTCGATCCCGACCGCGGAAAGCTCACCACCGGCTTCGAGATCCCCAAACACACGCCGCTCTTTGCCATGGCCGATCAAGGCGCGGTCTGCCGCATGCGCACCTGCTATCCGGTGACGCTCTGGCCGATCGTCGTCTCCGAGGCCGAGATGGTCGAAGAGCCCGATCGCTACGACTTCGCCGGAGGAGACACCGCCGCGATCCTGCGCATCCGGCTGGAGTCGAAGGCCGATCCCTTCGAGACCCTCGGCGTGGACCGGCTCCGCTTCTATCTCAAAGGCGACGCGGAGCTCGTCAGCCGCGTCTACGAACTGCTGATGCGCGACACGTTGCGCGTGGCCGTGCTCCCCGTCGGATCCTCCACGCCACGCCATCCTCCGCAAGGGTCGATCACCCCTGCCGGCTTCGGCGAGAACGACGACCTCATCCCCTATCCGCGTCAGTCCCATCCCGCCTACCGCCTGCTGCAGGAGTACTTCGCATTTCCGGAGAAGTTCCACTTCGTGGACGTCTCCGGCCTGGCCGGCCGCGCCACCGGCGGTGCCATCGACCTGCTCTTCCTGCTCGACCGTGCGTCCCGCCGAAAGCTCCTCATCACCCCCGAGGTGTTTTCGCTGGGCTGTACCCCGATCGTCAATCTCTTCCGCAAGACCTCCGAGCCGGTGCGCATCGACCAACGCCAGATCGAGTACCGGCTGGTGGGCGACATGCGCAAGGAGCGCACGACGGAGATCCACTCCATCGCCTCCATCTCCGGTTCCTCGGACGAACTGCAGCGCTCGCGCGAGTACGCCCCCTTCTACTCCTACACGCACGGCATGGAAGTGCGGAAGCAGAAGGCGTTCTGGCACGCCCGGCGGGTGCACGCCGCACGGGAGGACCTCACCGGCACCGACATCCTCCTGTCGTTCCGCGACCTCGATTTCACGCCCACCCAGCCGCCCGACGAGTTCATCTTCGCGCACACGCTCTGCACCAATCGCGCGTTGGCCGTGCAACTGCCGGCCGACGCAATTCTGCAGACCGACGAGGCCATCCCGGTGGCACGCATCGTCTGTCTCAAGAAGCCAACCCGTCCGCTCGATCCCCCGCTCGGGGGTCAGGCGCTCTGGCGGCTCGTGTCGCACCTCTCGCTCAATCACCTCTCGCTGACCGAAGAACGCGAGAGCCTGCGTGCACTGCACGAGATTCTCGGGCTCTACCTTTTTTCCGACGCGCCCGCGCAATGGAAGCAGATCCACGCCATCCAGGCCATGTCGCAACGGCGCGTCATGCGCCGCGTGGCCAGCAACGACTGGAAAGGCTTTGCGCGCGGTACGGAAGTGACACTCACCTTCGATGAAGCGCAGTACACCGGCAGCAGCGCCTTCCTGATGGCCTCGGTGCTGAGCCGTTTCCTCGGACTCTACTCATCCACGAATTCCTTCACGCAGCTCGTGATGCTGCGTGTCGCACGCGAAGGGGAACCGCATCAATGGCCACCTATGGCTGGCGGGAAAGCCGTTCTGTAGCCGAAGGGCTGTGGGACGAGGGACATCGCTTCTCGTTTCTGCAGGCCGTGCACCTGCTGGAGGAGCTGTTCCCGGACCGCACCCCACCCGCTGAGGGGATCGATCCGCGGCGCGAAGTGGTGCGTTTTCGCTCCGAGGTGCGGCTGGACTTTCCGCCGGGTGACGTGGAGGCGGTGCTTCCACCCACGGACGGCGAGCCGGCTGAGATGCGCGTGAACGTGCTCGGCCTGGCCAGCGCCATGGGGCCGCTGCCACCCGCGGTCGTGGAGATGATCCTGGAGCGCAGCTTCCGCGAGCGGGGAGACACGCCTAAAGGGCGGCCCTCCACCACGGCGTTGCGGGATTTTCTCGATCTCTTCAACCATCGCCTGATCTCGCTGCTCTACCGGGCCCGGAAGAAGTACCGCCCCGCGCTCGATCGCAAGGCCCCGCACGCCGGGCGCGTGGCCACCGTGCTGCACTCCCTTCTCGGTCTCGGTACAGAACACCTGACCGGTCGCATGGGAGTGCGCGAGCGGACGCTGCTCGCCTATACCGGCCTGCTCGTGGAGACGGTGCGTCCCACGGTAGGTTTGACGCGGATGATCGAGGACTGCTTCGACACCACGGCATCCGTGACGCCGTTCCAGGGACGGTGGGACCGTATCGAGGACGACGACGTGACCCGCCTCGGGGCGCGCCGCGGCCGCAATCAGATCCTCGGCCAGAGCGCCGTCCTGGGCGGACGGGTATGGGATCAGGCCGCGGCTTTCGAAGTGCTCCTGGGGCCACTCACGCTCGCGCAATTCCTCTCGTTCCTTCCCAACGGACGTGCCTTCGCGCCCCTCGTGGCGCTGGTTCGCTTCTACGCCCGCGAGGAGCTCGGGTTCACCTTTCGCCTGCAGATCGCCGCCGCCGAAGTCCCCGAGATTCGCCTCGGCGCCGCCTACGGCACCTACCTCGGCTGGACGAGCTGGCTCATGTCCAAGCCGATGACCCGCGATGACACGCAGGTGAGACTGGTGGGCAAACGATGAGGTCCGCGCTTTCTGTGCGTTCAACCGGGGGACTCACCACAGAGACACAGAGACACAGAGAAGAGAAAACTCACTCTGTGGCCCTCTGTGATCTCTGTATTACTAACCTCGAGTTTCTTCGCGCGGCGCGACGATTTTCAGGCGGAGCATTGGAGCGCCGGCGTCTCGCCGGCTGGCCCGTGGGCGT
>JBDTOZ010000541.1:0-40865 GCA_039932995.1 Acidobacteriota bacterium
CACCCCCCCCGCACCTTGCGCCCTCTTCTCCGATCCCTCATCCTTCGCGCGATGCCCTGCGTCTTCTGCACGAACCTTTCCGAGGCGGGCACTTTGCTCGGTGAGGATGAACACACCTGGACTCTGCTTCATCCGGCGGGGCAGGTGATGGTCGTGGCGCGCCGCCACGTGGAGAACGTCTCGGACCTGGACCTCGAGGAGTGGCTGCACGTGGCCGCGGTGTGGCACCGCGTGGAACGAGAGTTGCGCGAAACCACGGGTGCCGCGCGCGTCATCGTGATGAAGCTGGGCATTCAGACTCCTCATCTGCACGTGCATCTGTATCCGTTCGATGCAGAGACCACGAGGGAGGAGGTCTTCGCGGTCATCGATGGCAAGGCCAGCCTGCGCTTGACTCTCGCGGCCCCCTGAATGACCATTCAGGCCTCGCATGGCGGCCCCCCCCATTCCAACTCCAGGTTCTGAGAGCGATGCCTTCCGTGGCACGTCGAAGCGGGAACGCATTCTCCGCGCCGCGGTGGACGTCTTTGCCAAGCACGGCTACTTCAACGCCAAAGTCGCACAGATTGCCAAGGCGGCCGGCGTGGCCGACGGCACGATCTACCTCTACTTCGACGGTAAGCAAGACGTGCTGATCACGATCTTCCGCGAGCACACGCGGAGCTATCTCCAGGCGCTCGATCTGCGCATGGCCAACGTCGAGCGCGCCGAGGAGCGGCTGCGCACCGCCGTGCGCCACCATCTGGAAACCCTCGGCCGCGACCGCGCTCTGGCGGTCGTCTCGCAGGTCGAGCTTCGGCACAGCCTCAAATTCCTCAGCCTCTTCTCCCAGCAGGAAGTGGCCGACTACCTGAACGTCATCCGCAAGATCGTCGAGCACGGACAGGAGGCAGGCGCGTTCCGCCGCAACGTCCATCCGCAACTGGCGGCCAAGGCCATCTTCGGAGTGCTCGATGAAATGGTGACCTCCTGGATGCTCTCCGAGAAGGACTACGACCTGCCCGCGCAATCGGAACAGGTCGCGGATCTGATCCTGACGGGACTGCTGTGAAGGGCACCCGAGCGCGGCAACACCGCGTCGGCGCCTGACCGTTTTCGACAAACATGACCGAGCTCGCGACCTTCAACCGCCAGCGCCTCACTGGCCGCGACTTCACCTTCATGGCCGTCTGCATCCTGCTCGCGGGCTCCGCGGTGATCCTGGTGGGGCGCTACTTCGCCGCGGCCTTTCCGCAGGCTTCCATCGAGTTCCGCTACGACCGGAACACCTCCCGCTCCATCGCGGAGAAGATGCTGTTCACGCAGGCCGTGGACATCGCCGGAATGAAGCACGCCGTCCGCTTCGATGCGGACGACCAGGCCCGCATCTTCCTCGAGCGTTCCCTCGGCCTCGACTCCACGCAGGTGGTCTTGCGCGATCAGATCCGGGTCTGGTCCTGGCATCACCGCTGGTTCCAGCCGCTCGTCGAGGAAGAGCTCAGCGTGGACGTCGCGCCCACGGGTGAGATCATCGGGTACTCCCACAAACTGCCGGAGGCCCGCGTGGCCGGTGGGATGGCCCGGCCGCTGGTCTTCCTGCGCACCATCGGCGTGCGCGACGCGCTGACCCTGGTCTCCACGAGCCAGCGCAAGCTGCCGAACCGCATCCAGCGCATCTTCACCTTCGAGTCGAAGACCATCCGTCCGGCCGGCGCGCCGTACCGCCACGTCGTGACCATCGACGGCGACATCGTGACCGGCTACACGCAGCAGCTCAAAGTGCCGGACACCTGGCTGCGCTCGTACCGCGAGCTCCGTTCGAAGAACTCCGCCGCCGGCTCGATCGACACGATCTTCATGGTCCTGACCATGATCGCGGCGGTGGTGGTGTTCATCGCCCGCCTGCGACAGGGCGACATCCCGCTGCGCTTTCTGCTGGCCATCGCCATCGCCGCGGTGGTGCTGGGCGGCGCGGTGGCGCTCAACTCCATGCCCTCGCAACTGGCCTGGTACGACACCGCCACCTCGTATCCCGCATTCGTCGGGCAACTGGCGTTCGGGGCGGCGGTGCAGAGCATCGGCACGGCCGTGCTGCTGATCGTCATCTGCGGCTCGGGCGAGGTGTTGTACCGGAAACGCCTCCCGCAACACCTGGCCATTCCCCGCCTCTGGACGCGGAAGGCCCTGACCTCCAAGCGGGTCTTCCTGTCGATCATCCTCGGCTATGCGCTGGTGCCGCTGTTCATCGCCTACCAGGTCGTCTTCTATCTCGTGGCCCATCGCTTCGGCGCCTGGGCTCCGGCCGAGGTGCCTTATGACGACACGCTGAACACCGCCTTCCCGTGGGTGGCCGTGTTGTTCGCGGGATTCTTTCCCGCGTTCTCCGAAGAGTTCATGTCCCGCGCGTTCTCGATCCCCTTCCTGCAGCGGATCGTGCGCTGGCGCTGGCTGGCCATCGTCGCCGCGGCGTTCATCTGGGGATTCGGACATGCGACCTATCCGAATCAGCCGTTCTGGATTCGTGGCGTCGAGGTGGGCATCGCCGGCATCGTGGCCGGCTTCGTGATGGATCGCTTCGGCCTGCTGCCGCTGCTGCTGTGGCACTACACGATCGACGCCGTTTACACCGCCACCCTGCTGTTCGCGTCGGGGAACACGTACTACGTCGTCTCGGCGGCGGTCTCCAGCCTCATCTTCGCCGTGCCGCTGCTGGTGTCGATCGCGTTGTACGTCCGCAATCGCGGGTTCGTGCCCGACGACGACCTGACCAACGCCACGCTGCCGGTGTCGGAAACGGTCCCGCGGGAGGCGAGGGCCACGACCGCGACGCCCTTCCCCGATCCATTGCCGCTCCCTTCCGGCCGCGTGATTCTCTGCCTCGCACTCGTCGCGGCCGCGGTCGCGGCCATCGCCTTGCGTCCGCCCTCGCCCCGCGATGCCGTCGACTACCGGATCTCCAAAGAGGAAGCGAAGCGCATCGCCACGGAGCATGTGTGTGGAGCTCAGGGCGCAAGGCGCAGAGCGCCCTCGTCCCAGCCCTGCTTCCAGCGCGTCATCGCGCTGCCCGTCGAGGGCTTCCGTTCGTGGGATCGGGACTCCGGACGCGAAGACGGTGGCGCGCCTGGCGATTTCGACGACGTCGCCGCGGCGCACCTTCTCCGCCAGGGAATGAGCATCGAGCAATTGACGAAGGTCTTTCGCGATCGCATCGAAGCGGGGACGTGGATGGTGCGCTTCTTCACGCCCAGGCAGAAGGAGGAGATCTTCGTCGAGATCGATCCGCGGACCTCGAAGGCCATCGGCTATCACCGCTATGTCGACGAGGAGGCTCCCGGGCCGACGCTGGCGCAGGATCAGGCGCTGGCCATCGCCCGCGGCGAGTTCGCCACCTACGGCCTCGATCCGAACGCGTTCGAGGTCAAGGAATCCCTCACGTTCGCGCAGCCGCGGCGGGGCGACTGGCTGTTCCACTTCGACGAAAAGACTCCTCTCGTGCCCGGCGCGTTCAGGCGGGTGACCGTCCGTGTGGCCGGCGCCTCGGTCTCACAATTCAGCAAGACCGTGAAGGTGCCGGAGATCGTGTATCGCGAGGCCGCCACGGAGACGCTGCTGAACGTCGTGCTGCTGATCCTGAAGATCCTCGGCTCGGTGACGCTGCTGGCGCTGGTCATCGCCGGCCTCGTCTTCGCGGGCCGAAGGCACGGCCTGCCCTGGCGCCGCGCTCTCCGCTGGACGCTGATCCTCGCGGTCATCCCGCTCGTCAACATCGCGGCCCGCTATGAGTCGTCTCTGTTCGGCTACTCCACCAGCGTGGCCTGGGAGACGTTCCGGGTCAGCCTGATCACCCACTTCGTCGCCGACGCGGGCCTGCAGATCGGACTGATCTTCCTGGCGCTGGCCGGACTGGAGGCGGCCGTCCCGTACGCACTGAGCCTCGGCACGCGCGAGAGTCGCAACCGATTCGGCAAGAGCGCCGCGGTGGCCGCCCTGACCGCCCTCTCAGTGCTCGTGATCGTCGACGCCGCCGGCACGTTCGTCGCGGCTCACGTGCCTGGAGCGGCGGCCGTGGAGATCTCCGCGCCCGAACAGGTGGGCCTGGCGTTCCCCGGTCTGCTCGACGCCGGAACCGCGCTGACCCTGGCCATCGTCGCTTCCGCTGCGATCGTCCTGTACTCCCTCGCGCTGCCACGGCACACGGCCCTTGTGACCATCGCCGCCCTCTTCTGCGCCGCGCTCGATCCCTCCGCGACACCCGGGCAGACGCCGCTGATGATGGTCCGGGTGCTCGTGTTTGCCCTGCTGGCCTGGACGCTGGCGCGCTATGTCCTGGGAAGGAATCCGCTGGCCTGGCCGCTCTTCGTGTTCCTGCTGACGACGCTTCAGACCGCGAGCCTGTTGCTGCGGAACCACCGTCCGGACCTGCGTGCGAACGGAATCGCGCTCCTGGTGCTCGCCGCCATGGCCGTGATCTGGACGGCGAGCTCTTCGTGGGGCGCTTCGTCACAGAGGCGCGACGGCACGCCTGAACACCCCACGCGATAGACTCCCGCCACGATATGCAACTCGGCATCCCTGGATTCCAGTACTCCGACCTCTCCGACTTCTCCCGCTTGAACGATCTGGCCCTCGCCTTCGACCGCGTGGTCGAAGAGCACGACGCCGACCTGTTCCGGCGCTTCGATGCCTACCGGCACTCCGTGCAGAACGGGGAGCCGGGCGGCGGACTGGCTTCGCCGGAGGAGTCGGCGCTGCTGATCGCGGTGGGACGGTTCCTCTCCATGTTCCTGACGCGGATGTTTCACGTCGAGTCGGGAGCGGCCGCGCTGCAGCGACGCGCCAAGCGCGATTCCGAGGTGGCCCGGTTCAAGCGCGAGTTCGTGGCCAAGCGGGTCGTGAAAGCAACGGTGATCGAGGCGCATCCCGCCGCGGAGACGCTGATCCGAAGTCTGGCCCCCAGTGATGCCGACCCCGAGCTGGCGTTGGCCATCACCTCCAACCGTCTCCTCGAGTTGGAGCGCGAATATCCGCGCGGCGCGAAAGAGCTGGCCCCCTCGGAGGGATCGCGCGCCGCGTTCGCGCAACTCCGCGAGCGCCTCAGCAGCACCGGAGCCTTCAGCGAGATCGTGACCCGCGTCGAGCGGCTCCCCTCCGCGGAGTCGCTTCCCCGCGAGGCGGCGGCGCTCCACGAGCTCACCGACCTCCTCGTCCAATGGGCGGCCGCGCAGTGGAAAGCCGGACACTTCGAAGACTGGACCTCCTTCCGCTTGCCGAAGCCTCTCCACTTCGAGCGTCTCGTTCCCACCGTGCCCGTCGATCCGCTCACCTTCGGGGGCGATCCGCATCACTTCCGCAAACGGGACGCCTTCCACCTCACTGATCCGCGCATGACTCCGCGCGAGATCGCCGACGAAGCCGACTACTGCATCTACTGCCACGAGCGGAAGAAGGACTCCTGTTCCCGCGGCTTCCCGCAGCCCAACGGCACGTTCAAGCCGAATCCGCTGGGCATGCCGCTGGAAGGCTGTCCGCTCGACGAGAAGATCGGCGAGATGAACTTCCTCCGCGCGGGCGGCGACTCCATCGGCGCGCTGGCGCTGGTGATGATCGACAACCCGATGTGCCCGGGGACCGGCCACCGCATCTGCAACGACTGCATGCGCGCCTGCATCTTCCAGAAGCAGGATCCGGTGAACATCCCCCAGATCGAGACCGGCGTGCTGACGGACGTGCTGTTCCTCCCGTACGGCTTCGAGATCTACTCGCTGCTGACGATCTGGAATCCGCTCAACGCCCGCCGTCCCATGGCCCTCCCCTACAACGGCCGCAACGTGCTGGTGGTCGGTCTCGGCCCCGCCGGCTACACGCTGGCGCACTACCTCGCCAACGAAGGCTTCGGCGTGGTGGCCATCGACGGGCTGAAGATCGAGCCGCTCGATGGTGGGTTGCAGCACGAAGCCGCCCAGACGACCTTCCATCAGCCCATTCCCGACGCGCGCGTCTTGTGGGAAGACCTCGATGACCGCTTGCTGGCGGGCTTCGGTGGCGTTTCCGAGTACGGCATCACCGTCCGTTGGGACAAGAACTTCCTCAAGGTCATTCGCATCGCGTTGGAGCGGAAGAAGAACCTGCGCGTGTTCGGCGGGGTGCGTTTCGGTGGAACGCTGACCATCGAAGAGGCCTTCGACGAGCTCGACTTCGATCACATCGCCATCGCCGCGGGGGCGGGCACGCCCACCCTGGTGCGGATGAAGAACAACCTCGTGCGCGGCATGCGCCAGGCCTCCGATTTCCTGATGGCGCTGCAGCTCACCGGCGCCTTCAAGAAGAACTCGCTGGCCAACCTGCAGGTGCGGCTGCCGGCCGTGGTCATCGGCGGCGGGTTGACCGCCATCGACACCGCCACCGAGCTATTCGCGTACTACCCCGTGCAGGTCGAGAAGGTGCTGGAGCGCTACGAGAACATGATCGCGGAGCTCGGCGAAGAACCGGTGCGCGCCGGTTACGACGCCGAGGAACGGATCATCCTCGACGAGCTCCTGGGACACGGGCGCGCCGTCCGCGCCGAGCGGGAGCGCGCCGCCGCCGCGGGCGAGAAACCCAACTTCGTACCGCTCGTGCGAGCCTGGGGCGGCGTGACCATCGCCTACCGCAAGACCATGCTCGACTCGCCCGCCTATCGCCTCAATTACGAAGAGGTGGAGAAGGCCTTCGAAGAGGGCATCGCCTACGCCGAGATGATCTCGCCCGTCGAGGCCGTGTCCGATGCTTACGGTCACGTGCAGTCGCTACTCTTTGAAAAGCAGGTCGTGGAGGACGGCCGCTGGAAGGACTCGGGCACGATCGTCGAGCTGGGCGCGCGCACGGTCATGATCGCGGCCGGCACGGCGCCGAACGTCATCTACGAAAAAGAACACCCGGGCACCTTCAAGTTGGACAAGTGGAAGCATTTCTTCCAGTCCCACTCGCTCGGCTCTGTTGCTTCAGGACAAGGGGCGGAGTTGATCGAGGACGATGAGAGCTCGCGCGAGCGCGGCTTCTTCACCTCCTACCAACACCCGACCCGGAAGGAGAAACTCATCTCCTTCTACGGCGACAACCATCCCAAGTACGCCGGCAACGTGGTCAAGGCCATGGCCTCCGCGAAATTCGGCTATCCGCAGGTGGTCTCCATCTTCCGCGAAGAGCTGATGACCCTGGATCGTTCCGCCGAAGCACAGACGGCGCGCGATGCGCAGTGGGCGAGTCTCACGGCCACGCTCGACGACGGACTGACCGCGCGCGTCCACGAAGTCAACCGGCTCACGCCCACGATCGTGGAAGTGGTGGTCCGCGCTCCCTTCGCGGCGCGGCACTTCCTCCCCGGCCAGTTCTTCCGTCTGCAGAATTTCGAAAGCTACGCGCCCACGGTCCACGGCACGGTGATGGCCATGGAAGGCCTGGCCTTGACCGGTGCCTCGGCGACGCCGGAGAGCGGACTGCTGTCGGTGATCGTGCTGGAGATGGGCGGCTCGTCGCGCATGTGCGCGATGCTGCGCAAGGGAGAGCCGGTCGTGCTCATGGGCCCCACCGGTGCGCCGACGGAGATCCCGCGCGACGAGACCGTGCTCCTGGCCGGCGGAGGCCTCGGCAACGCCGTGCTCTTCTCCATCGCCAAAGCGCTCAAGGACAATGGCTGCCGCGTCGTCTACTTCGCCGGCTACAAGAAAGCGGCGGACGTCTTCAAGCGCGACGAGATCGAGCTCGGCACCGATCAGGTGGTCTGGTCCGTCGACGCAGGCGAGCCGGTCGCACCACGACGCCCGCAGGACTTCGGCTTCACCGGCAACATCGTCCAGGCCATGGTCTGGTACGCCTCGGAAGCGCGGACGTTCGACCTGCGCGACGCCAAGCGCCTCATCGCCATCGGTTCGGACGGCATGATGCGCGCCGTGCGCGACGCCCGCCACGGCGTGCTCGCGCCATTCCTCGACCCGGAACACGCCGGCATCGGCTCGATCAACTCCCCGATGCAGTGCATGATGAAACAGGTCTGCGCCCAGTGCCTCCAGCGCCACGTCGACCCGGTCACGGGGAAGGAATCATTCGTCTTCTCCTGCTTCAATCAGGACCAGCACCTCGACGTAGTCGACTTCACGAATCTGCGCGCCCGCCTGCGCCAGAACACGGTCCTGGAGAAGCTCTCCAACCTCTGGCTCACAAGGGTCCTGGCCTCGCATTCCGAGGTACCATGACTGCATGAGCTGCCCGAAGGTGCGGAAGTGACGGTGCTGCATGGATCGGACGGCCCACCCGTCGAGCTCACTCCCGAACTGGAAGCGGAGCTCAATGGATCCATCGCAGAAATCGAACGCGGGGAGTGGGTCGACGGCGATGACTTTCTGCGCGAACTGCGTCGGCGCCGTTCGTCGTCCGTCGAAGTCTGCATCAACTCGGCCGACGCGATGAGACTCACCGTGGAAGAACTGGACGATCTCGACAAAGCGATCGGCGAGGCGGATCGGGGCGAAGGTGTATCCGCGGACGAGGTACTCCGTGAGCTTCGCCTCATGCGCGAGACCGAATCCGCCCACCGTCGGTAGATGCGCAGAGGCACCATCACCCGCGTGCGAAGCGCCATCTCACGCCCCAAGCTTTAGCGCCGCCACGACTTCCTCCGCGTGCGAAAACACACACGCGTGCGCGCCCGGTACGGACGTGACGGGGACGCAGCCGCGGTCCGGGATGGGGTCGTTCTCTCCCGCGAGAAAGAGTCCTTCGGCCGGCGCGTTCGCGACATCGCGCGCATAGCGTCGCCAGGTGAGCAGCCAGCGCGCGATGCCCATCCGCCAGTAGGCGGGAATTACGTGGCGGTACAACGACAGCGGCTCGCGGAATGCGTCGAAGGCGAGCATCGAGAAGATGCGGATCGTCGGAAACCGCCGCCGTGTCCAGAGCGGGCCCACGTAGAGCGCCGTGCGCACGAGGTCGGGACGCAGCCGCGACAGATGTGCGACTGCGTTGGCGCCGATCGAGTGGCCGAGCCAGTGCGCGTCGCGAATCCCGAGAGCATCGGCCCATGCGGCGAGCTCCCGCGCGTGCTCTTCGGGACCGGCCGGATTCCAAGGGAGATCGGGCGCGACCGGATTCCGTCCTTGCGCGAACAGCGCGCGCGCCAACGGCTCGAAGTACTCGCTGGACAGCCCCAGTCCGTGCACCAGCACCACGTCACGCCGCCGCCCGGCCTGACGATGGCCGATTCCGTGGGTCCAGCCGGAGAGTCCCCACGAAAATGTGGGCTCGGCGTGGGCTGAAGGCATCGCCTCCACTTCGTCGAAGAACGAAAGGGCCACCCGATTGAAGGCCTCCGGCGTATCCCACATCGGCACATGCGCCGCATCAGGCAGCACGACCAGTCGCGCGCCTTCGATCTCGCGCAGCATGGCCTCGCCGTACAGGAGAGGCACGAGTGGATCGTTCTCGCCCCAGACCAGGAGCGTGGGCAAGCGCAGTGCGTGCATCAGCTCGCGCAGATCGGCGCGAACGACACGCACCCCGGCTACGGCCACGGAGGCCGGCCCGGCGCGGAAAAAATCGGGGATCAGCACGCGCGCGATGCCCGCGCCGCCGTACGGCGGCTTCTCCACCGCGCGCACGTGCGGACGCGGATCGAGATGGAAGGGCATGCCCGCCGCGCTCACCAACGTCAGCGAGCGCACCAAATCGGGACGCTCCGCGGCCAGGCGAATGGCGATCTGTCCGCCCATGGAATGCCCCACCAGATGCACCGGCTCGCCGAACGTCTCCAGCCACCGCGCCAGGAGCGACGCCACTTCCGGAAAGGACGGCAGAAGCATGGGCAGGCCCGCAAAGCGCCGGTTGCGCCCGAAGCCCACCAGATCCACGGCCACGATGGTGTGCCTGGCCTGCAGTGCCTCGCGATTCCGTGACCACCATCGCGAGGACCCGCTCAACCCATGCAGCAGCACCACCGGCGTTCCCTCGCCGCTTCGTGTCTCCCAGAGGGAGTAAGGAGGAAAGTCGACTCGAGAGCTCACAGGAATGTTGCTGTGTTGCTGTGTTGCTGTGTTGCTGGTTGCTGGTTGCTGGTTGCTGGTGGTTACAACTTGAAAGGCACTCCACCATCAACCAGCAACACAGCAACCAGCAACGACTTCACGGTCACTCCACCATCAACCAGCAACACAGCAACCAGCAACAGCTTGATCACCGGCAACGATTGAAAGCTACCTCCGCCCTTCCTCGACCATCAGACAACGATCCTGCACCACCTTGATGCCTGCCTCGGCCAGTTGCTGGGCCGCGGCGTCGTTGCGGATGCCGAGTTGGAACCAGACGTATTTTGGCTTCGCGGCCAGGATGTCCTCGACGTGCGGCGGGATGTCGGAAGGGCGGCGGAAGACGTTCACCATGTCGATGGGCCGTCCCACGGCGGCCAGGCTGCGAAAGACCGGCTTGCCGAGGATCTCCGTGACTTCGGGGTAGTAGACCGGGACCGGGATGATCTCGAAACCGGCTGCATCCATGTGCGCGGGCACATAGTGCGCGGCTTGACCGGTGTGGGTCTCCGGCTTGATGCCCAGGACCGCGATGGTGCGGGTATCTGCCAGCATGGAGGCGATTCCGCGGGAGTCGGTGATGAGATTCTCTTTCCAATCCGCCATGGCGGCGTACCTTAACAGATTCGTCCCTGTCGGAATTTGTTATTCAGTAGTAATCTTCTGCCGTCCAACACCGGAGTCGGAAGAATTGATGAAGAGCCCTGATCGAGCCCACGCGTCTCCCACGCCTTCCCTGTCATTCCGACGGAGGACCGCGTTCGGCCGTGCCGTCCTCGGCATCCTCATCGTCGTGCTCGGCACGACCGTCTTCGGTGAAGAGAGCCACCGCTACCTCGTCGCCACGCGGCGCGCCGGCCCGCTGGCCATCGGCTCCCTGGCTCAACAGCTCGGGGATGCGCCGGCCCGGCGCATGGATGCGTTTCATCTCGTCAACGGTTTCGCCGTCACGCTGACCGCAACCGAAGCCGCCGAACTGCGGCGCTCTCCGGAAGTGCGCTGGGTCGAGCCGGTCGTCGAGCGACACCTGATGGTGGACGAGTCCGTCCCTGGTTTTCAGACGCTACCCTTCGGCATCCAGCAAGTGCAGGCTCCACTGGCATGGGCGGGACGGCGCACCGGTGACGTCAATGTCGTGGTCATCGACTCCGGGGTCGATTTTCATCATCCCGACCTTGCCACTGCCTGGGCGGGCGGCATCAACCTCATCACACCCGATCAACCTCCGATGGATGACGTGAGCCACGGCACGCACGTGGCCGGAACGATCGCCGCGTCCAACAACGGCTTCGGCGTGGTGGGAGTCGCACCCGCCGGCGTTCATCTGTGGGCCGTCAAGGCCATCGACTCCACCGGCACGGGCACGATGGAAGACGTCATCAAGGGCCTGGACTGGGTCGTGGCCCGCAAGGCGGCTCTGGGGGGACACTGGGTGGTCAACCTCTCTCTTGGCGGCGACGAATCGAGCGATCTGGAACGCGAAGCCTTTCAGCGCACCGCCGATGCCGGCATCATCATCGTCGCCTCGACCGGGAACGACGCCACCGCGACCGTGCCCGCACCGGTCGCCTACCCGGCCGCCTACCCAAGCGTCATCGCCGTCGGCGCCGTGAGCGGCACGAACACCCATGCCGGATTCTCCAACTCCGGACCCGAGCTCGACTTCGTCGCTCCGGGAGTGGGCGTGCTCTCGACCGTGCCCAGCGGCACGAAATTCGGATCCTTCGTTCGTGTCGACGGCGTCGCCTACGCCGCCAAGCCGATGGTCGGCTCCAAGCCCGCCGGCGTCGAGGGGCCTTTCGTCTCGTGCGGGCTGGGCAATCCAGGCGATTTCCCCGCCTCGGTTCGCGGCGGGATCGCGCTCGTCCAGCGCGGTGGTGACACCTTCGCGGCCAAGACCCGGCGCGCGGTCGAAGCCGGCGCGGTCGGCGTCGTCATCTACAACAACGACACGTCCAACTATCTCTTCACCCTGCTCCCGAAAGACGACCCCGACGCTCAGATCTATCCATGGCCCGTCGGCGTGGGCATCTCTCAGTCCGATGGCCAGGGGCTCGCCCAGAAAGGGAGTGGCCTGATGACCATCGGCTACGAGTCGGACGACTACGCCACGAAGAACGGCACCTCCATGTCCGCTCCCCACGTGACCGGCGCGATGGCCACGTTGTGGTCTCTGGCGCCCACGGCCACACCCGCTCAAATCGTTCAGGCTCTGACGGCCACGGCCCGAGACCTCGGCGACCCGGGCCGGGACGACCTGTACGGCCTGGGGCTCATCGATCTGAATGCGGCCGCACGTCTGCTCGCGCCCGTGGCGTTCCTCCCGTCCACCCGAACCGGCCGCCCGTACCTGCGGCGCGGTCACTGACCGTGAAGTCACCGTCGATCTCCGATCTCAAGGACAACCTATGAAACGAAGCAGTCTGGCGATTGCCGCGGTTGCGGCCCTCCTCACCGTTCCGGCGTCCGCGGCCGAGCGCGCCACCGTGGCCGAGGAGCGATTCGATCTGCATGCGATCTTCGAGCGCGCGCCAGGCGTGCTCATGGTCGACGAACGCGGCACCACCACCGCACCGGGCTCGGTCGAAGTCGTGATCGCGCGCATCGGCCCCGGCGGAAAGCTGATCAAGGCCTGCGTGGACAGCGAAGAAGCGGCGCAACGCTTCTTCAACGCTCCCATCGAGTCTTTGCACGGCAAGCAGGCGACCGAGCGATGACCGGAATGCGGCGCAGTCTTCTTCTTCTCACTCTCGTCCTGGCCTCCCTGCCTCTCTTCGCGGGCACGGGCCGGATTCTCATTCTCAACGTCGACGCTCCCGGGGTCGGCTTCAACGATCCCACCCCGGCCACTCCCGTCGGCGGCAACGACGGCGTCACCCTCGGCCAGCAACGCCTGAACGTGTTCGAGCGCGCGGCCTATCGCTGGCAGAACGTCCTGGACACGAACGTCGACGTCCGTATCCGCTCCACCTTCGTGCCCCTGACCTGCGATGACAACGGCGTCGTGCTCGGATCGGCGCAGACTCTTTCCTGGGACGCGAACTTCCCCAACGCGCCGCTGGCCAACACCTGGTATCCGGCCGCGCTGGCGAACAAGCTGGCCGGCGTGGACCGCCTTCCGAGCCAGGAGGACATGCTCCTTCGCTTCAACTCCGCCCTCGACACCTCGGCCTGCCTCGGCGATCGCTCCTGGTATTACGGCTTCGACGGCAACGAAGGCGACGACGACGCCCTCTACTCGGTCGTGCTTCACGAGATCGGCCACGGCCTCGGATTCGCCGGCCGCAGCACCATCGACTTCGTTCAGGGCCGGCCCAGCATCTTCGACACGCACACCTTCGACCTCACCGCCGGCCTGCGTTGGGACCAGATGACGCCGCCGCAGCGGGAGATCTCCAGCACCAATACCCGCAACCTGGTCTGGGACGGAGCCAACGTCACCCGCGCCGCGGCCACCCTGCTCCAGGCCACCACTCTGCTGTCCGTCAGTGCACCTGCTTCGATCGCGAAAGACTACGAGATCGGCACCGCGTCGTTCGGTCCCCCCGCGAACCGCGGAGGCCTGACCGGGCGCGCCGTCCCGGCACAGGACGCCGCGAACACCGCCGGCCCGTCGAACACCGATGGCTGCACCGCCTTCACCAATGCGGCGGAGGTTTCGGGCAACATCGCCGTCATCGACCGTGGCACCTGCACCTTCGTGGAGAAAGCCCTGAACGCACAGACCGCCGGTGCGACGGGGGTGATCGTGGTCGACAACCGCAAGGACACTTGCATGCCGCCGTCGCTGGGCGGCAACGATGACCTCGTCACCATTCCGGCCATCAGCATCACCCAGGACGACGGCGCCCTTTTGAAAGGCCAGTTTGCCGCCGCGGAAGTCCGCGCCTCGCTGCGACTGGACCCGAGCCGTCTGGCCGGAGCCTCGCAACAGGGCTTCGTCCGCCTCTACGCGCCCTGCACGTTCAATGCGGGCTCCTCGGTCTACCACTTCGACACGACGTCCTCGCCGAACCTGCTGATGGAACCGTTCATCAACGCCGACCTCCTGGACACGACCGACCTCACCACGTACCTGCTCATGGACATCGGCTGGACCCAGCCGGCCCGAACCGGACGTCGCGGTCTTCGCCGCTGATGCATCGAGACCACTGACGACATGAAACGCACAATCCTTTTCCTCCTGGCCCTGGCTGCCACGATCAGTGGAACGCTTTCGCTGCGAGGCGAGACGCGGCGGCGCTACACCGTCACCACGAAAGCGGCCGCTCCGCATGCGGCGGCCATGCGCATGGTCGCGAACGCGGGTGAGAAACCGCTGCGCATGCGCACCTTCGCCAACGTCAACGGATTCGCCGCCGACCTCACCGAGGAAGAGGTCGCGGAACTGCGGGACACGGCAGGGATCACCTCCGTCGATCCCGTCGTCGAGCGCTGGGCAAGCGATCTCGCTCCCTCCTCTCGACGTCCCGGGGACATCACCACGAATCTCGAAAACTACGACCAGCAGATCCTCCCCTGGGGACTGCCGGTCATTCACGCCGCGGAGGTCTGGCCGGTCACGCGAGGGGAAGGCATCAACGTCGCCATCATCGACACCGGCATCGACTACAGCCATCCCGATCTCAAGGCCGCCTACGTGGGTGGCTACAACGTCTACGACGCGGCCAAGCTGCCGATCGACGACAACTTCCACGGCACGCACGTGGCCGGGATCATCGCCGCCACCGACAATGCCTTCGGGGTCGTCGGCGCCGCGCCGGGTGTGCGCCTGTGGATCGTGAAAGCGCTCGACGAGACCGGCAAGAGCTACGACGAGTACATCGCCGCCGGCATCGACTGGGTGGTCGGTAAACAGCGCGAGGTCGGCGGACGCTGGGTCGTGAACATGTCCCTCGGCGCGGCCGCGGAAGGCGGCAAGCTCGAGAAAGCCGCGGTCGTGCGCGCGGCCGACGCGGGCATCGTGCTGGTCGCGGCCGCCGGCAATCGCGGCACCGCCTTCCTCGATTTTCCGGCCGCCTATGACGGCGTCATCCCTGTGGGCGCCATCGGCGAAGACGGCCGCCGCGCGGAGTTCTCCAGTTGGGGTCCGCGGATGGACGTGGTGGCCCCCGGCGTCAAAGTGCAGTCGACCTTTCTGGACGGCTCCGTCTCCCCGCTCGCGGGCGAGCTGAGCGAGCAGGCCGACGTCGTCACCTCGGGCCAGTCCCTGACCGCGCTCGGTCTGCTCGGTTCTCCCAAGGGACAGATCACCGGCAAGCTGGTCGACTGCAAGCTCGGCGAGCGCGAAGACATCCCTCCCACCGTGGCGGGGAACATCGCCCTGATCCGCCGCGGCACGATCGACTTCCGCGAGAAAGCGCGCAACGCGAAAGAGGCCGGCGCGGCCTCGGTGATCATCTGGGATCACGTTCCGAGCTCCGAGCTGAAACGGTGGACGATGTGGCCCAAGGGCTGTCCCACCGGTCCCCAGTGTGGCCCCGAATGGGAGAACTACACCTTCCCCGTCACCGTCGGCGTGACATACGAGGATGGACAGAAGCTGCTGCAGCACGTGAGCTCCCCGGCGCAGGAGAACTTCGTGTTCGCCCGCTATGGACGGCTCAGCGGAACGTCCATGGCCACACCGCACGTGGCCAGCACCGCCGCCCTGTTGCTCTCCCTCGACCCCACCCTCAAACCGATCGACATCATGTTCATCCTGAAGCACACCGCACGCGATACGGCCGATCCGGGTTGGGACTTCGAGACCGGCTACGGCATCGTCGACGCGCTGGCCGCCGCGCAGTTCGTCGCTCCGGACAAGTTCGGCCTGCCTCCCCCCGACTACAAGCCGGGACGGCGGCGCACCGTGCGTCCGTAACCGCGTCGATCTCTCGAGTGGCACCGTCGCTTTTGGAGATGAGGAACGCACGCCAGTCGTGCGTTCCCAATCCTGTACAATCGCCCGGCTGACGCGCGCCCCCCGCGCGGAATCCTTCAGCTGATGGGAGACTCTCCACCATGCGGATCGGCGTACCGACCGAGATCAAAGACAACGAATATCGCGTAGGCATGACCCCCGCGGGCGTACGCGACCTCACCGCCGACGGCCACCATGTGCTGGTCCAGGCCGGAGCCGGCAACGGCAGCGGCTTCGCGGATGAAGAATACGCGGCTGCCGGCGCCACGATCGCCCCCGACGCCGACGCGGTCTACGGCGATGCCGAGATGATCGTGAAAGTGAAAGAGCCGGTCGATCCCGACCTGGCCCGCCTCAGGCAGGGCCAACTGCTCTTCACCTATCTTCACCTTGCACCCGTCCCCAAACTCACCGAAGCCCTGCTGCAGAAGCAGATCTCCGGCGTGGCTTACGAGACCATCACCGATGAGCGGAGGCATTCGCTGCCGCTCCTGACCCCGATGTCGGAAGTGGCCGGTCGCATGTCCGTGCATGTCGGCGCCTACTACCTCCACAAGCCCAACAAGGGCCGCGGTGTGCTGCTGGGCGGCGTGCCGGGAACACTGCCCGCGGATGTGGTGATCATCGGCGGCGGCGTCGTCGGAACGAACGCGGCCAAGATGGCCGTGGGCCTGGGCGCGCGCGTGACCATCCTCGACCTCAGCCTGGACCGCCTGCGCCAGCTCGACGACATCTTCCTCGGCGCGGTGCAGACGCTCGCGTCGAGCCGCGCCCACCTCGAAGACGCCGTGCGCCGGGCCGACCTGCTCATCGGCGGCGTGCTCATCCCCGGTGCCGCGGCCCCGAAGCTCGTCACCCGCGAGATGGTCTCGCAGATGAAGAAAGGGTCCGTCATCGTCGACGTGGCCATCGACCAGGGCGGCTGCGTGGAGACCGCGCACGCCACCACGCACTCCGACCCCGTGTACGAGGTCGACGGCGTCGTCCATTACTGCGTCGCCAACATGCCCGGCGCGGTGCCCCGCACCTCGACCATCGCTCTCACCAACGCCACGCTCCCGTACACGCGCATGCTGGCCAACCTCGGCTTCGACCGGGCCGTACGCCAGAATCCGGGCCTGGCCGAAGGAGTGAACGTCTACAAAGGCGAGATCACCTACGAAGCCGTGGCCACCTCGCAAGGCCGGAAGTACACGGCGCTGGCGAACATGCTCTGAATGAGGTTGGCGGTTGTCGGTTGTCGGTTGGCGGGGACCACCCCGTCCACCGAAAGGCTCCCGTCAACCGCCAGCCACCAACCACCGACCACCGACCACCGACCACCAACCACCAACCACCAACTGAGATATGACCACCATCCGCGTTTCGCTCCTGCGTGACGGCGCTTTTCGCCGCGGCGACGAGTCGCTCATCGACGAGTGGCGCCGCGACTCGCCGGACAAGTTGTGGGTAGACATTCAGAACCCCGTGCAGGAGGTCATCGAGCCATTGCTCGAGACCCGCTTCGGATTTCATGAACTGGCCGCGGAGGACTCGCTTTCGCCGAGCACGCTGCCGAAATACGACTCCTTCCCGAACTACGACTTCTTCATCTTCCGCACGGTGGACGTGAACGTCTCCGACCATCATTCCGAGACCTACAAGATCGCGGCCTTCCTGGGGCCGAACTTTCTCTTCACCGTGCATCGCCGTCCGTTGCGCTCCATCGACGAGATCTGCGACCGCCTCGGTTCGGACACCCGGCTGCTCGAGCGCGGTCCCGACTTCCTCCTCTACACCATCGTCGACTCCATGGTCGACGCCCACTTTCCACTGCTCGAGCAGATCGAGGAGGCCGTGGACGACCTGCAGGACCGCATCTTCGAAGACGCCGACCCCAGGCACCTCGATGAGCTCCTGCACCTCAAGCGCGACATCAATGTCCTGCGCCGCCACACCCTGCCGCAGCGGGAGTTGCTCAACCAGATCTCCCGCGCCGACACCCGCTTCGTGCAGAAGCCTCACCTCATCTACTACCGCGACGTCTACGACCACATGTTCCGCATCAGCGAGACCATCGACGTCGACCGTGATCTCATGACCGGCACCATGGACGCCTATCTCTCCGTGGTCGCCAACCGCACCAACGAGATCATGAAAGTACTGACCATCTTCTCCGCGGTCATGCTTCCGCTGACCCTCATCGCCGGCATCTACGGGATGAACTTCGAGCACATCCCCGAACTGCACTGGCTGCACGGCTACCCTTTCGCCATCACCCTCATGGGCGTCACGGCCGTGACCATGCTGGCCTGGTTCTGGCGCAGGGGATGGATCTCCACGCCGAAGAAGCAGCCGCGACGGCGCGTCTGAGCCGATTCGCTGGTTGCTGGTTGCTGGTTGCTGGTTACTGGTTGCTGGTTGCTGGTTGTTTTGTTGCTGGTTGCTTGTTACTGCTTGCGATTGCTGTGTGGGGGCCGCGAGTTGCGAGTGTCCTTGCTTGGACGTTCCGGCGAAACAGCCCCGACAACTCGCGAGTCGCCACGAGCAACTAGCAACCAGCAACCAGCAACCCCTCCCCCGCCCGCTTGACAGAATTTTCCAGCCGTCCTATTGTTAGCACTCCCGAGGCGTGAGTGCCAACCACTCAACCTCCTCCAAGACTGAACAGCTCGCGGCGACCCGCCGCAGTTTTTCGAGCAAACTACTCAATCGAAAGGAGATACACGTATGGCAGCAACTACTGATGTGAAGCTCCGCCCGCTGTATGACCGCATCGTGGTCCGGCGCAAGGCGGCCCAGGAGAAGACGGCTTCCGGCCTCTACATCCCGGACACCACCAAAGAGAAGCCCCAGGAGGCCGAGGTCATCGCCGTGGGCGATGGCAAGTTCAACGACCAGGGCAACCGCATGAAGCTCGACGTCAAGAAGGGCGACACCATCCTGATCGGCAAGTACTCCGGCACCGAGATCAAGCTCGATGACGTCGAGTACACGATCCTCCGCGAAGACGAAGTCCTCGCCATCGTCGAAGCATAAGGAGAACAAACACATGGCTAAGCGCATTACTTACGGTGAAGAAGCCCGCCAGGCCATCCTGCGCGGCGTGAACAAACTCGCAGACGCGGTCAAGGTCACCCTCGGACCGAAAGGCCGTAACGTCGTCATCGAGAAGAAGTTCGGCTCCCCCACGATCACCAAGGACGGCGTCACCGTCGCCAAGGAGATCGAGCTGAAGGACGAGCTCGAGAACGCCGGAGCCCAGATGGTCCGCGAGGTCGCCTCCAAGACCTCCGACATCGCCGGCGACGGAACCACCACGGCCACCGTCCTGGCCCAGGCCATCTTCCGCGAGGGCGTCAAGAACGTCACCGCCGGGGCCAACCCGATGGAGATCAAGCGTGGCATCGACGCCGCCGCTCGTGTGGCCGTCGAGGCCATCGAAAAGATGTCCCGCCCGGTCGAGGGCAAGGACATCCAGCACATCGGCACCATCTCGGCGAACAACGATGAAGAGATCGGCTCCATCATCGCCCGGGCCATGGAGAAGGTCGGCAAAGACGGCGTCATCACCGTCGAAGAGGCCCGCGGCCTCGACACCGTCCTGGAAGTGGTCGAAGGCATGCAGTTCGATCGCGGCTATCTCTCCCCGTACTTCGTGACGGATCCGGAGCGGATGGAAGTGGTCCTCGAGAATGCCAAGGTCCTGATCTACGAGAAGAAGATCTCTTCGATGAAGGACCTCCTGCCGATCCTCGAGCAGGTCGCTCGTGGCGGCAAGCCGCTCCTGCTCATCGCGGAAGACGTCGAGGGCGAGGCTCTGGCCACGCTCGTCGTCAACAAGCTCCGTGGAACCCTGAACGTGGCCGCCGTCAAGGCGCCCGGCTTCGGCGACCGCCGCAAGGCCATGCTCGAAGACATCGCCATCCTCACCGGTGGCAAGCTGATCTCCGAGGACATCGGCATCAAGCTCGAGAACGTCAAGCTCGAAGACCTCGGCGATGCCAAGCGCGTGGCCATCGACAAGGACAACACCACCCTGGTCACCGACACCGATGACAAGTCCCGCAAGGAAGCCATTGCCGGTCGTGTCAAGCAGATCCGCACGCAGGTCGAGGACACCACCTCGGACTACGACCGCGAGAAGCTGCAGGAGCGTCTGGCCAAGCTCGTCGGAGGCGTGGCCGTCATCAAGGTCGGCGCGGCCACCGAGACCGAGATGAAAGAAAAGAAGGCCCGTGTCGAAGACGCCATGCACGCTACCAAGGCGGCTGTCGAGGAAGGCATCGTTCCAGGTGGCGGCGTTGCTCTCCTGCGAGCGGTCGACGCCGTCGAGGCGGGCATCAAGGCCGGCGAGCTCGTTTACACCACCGAGGTGCAGGGCGAGAAGAAGCAGGTCTCCGTCAAGATGACCGACGACGTGAGAGTCGGCGCGAACGTCATCAAGCGCGCCCTCGAAGAGCCCTTCCGCCAGATCGTCATCAACGCCGGCCTGGAAGGATCCGTCAAGCTGAACGACGTTCGTCAGAAGGGCGGAACTTACGGGTTCGACGCGCGCAATGAAGAGATCGTGGACATGATGGCCAACGGCATCATCGATCCGGCCAAGGTCACCAAGCAGGCCCTCCTCAACGCCTCCTCCATCGCAGGACTCATGCTCACCACCGAAGCCCTCATCTCCGAGATCAAGGAAGAAGAGAAGGGCGGCGGCGGTGGCAACCCCGGCGGCGGCATGGGCGGCGGCATGGGCGGCATGTACTAATCCTCAACTTCCAGCACCAACGCGAAGGGCGAGCCGCAAGGCTCGCCCTTTTCGTTTCGGGGAGTCGTCGAGTAGAGGGGATGGTTGTCTCTCACAGGCTCAGTCTCACAGGCTCATAGGCTCATAGGCTCATGGTCTCGAAGGGTCAAAAGTCTCGTCGACTGAGTGGCAGCGACCCTAAGAGACCGTGAGACTGTGAACCTGCATCGCAACCGACTCGAAGACTCGAAGACTCGAAGACTCGACGGCTCGACGATTCGAAGACTGCGTCCCCCACTGCCCTTCATGGGAACGCCCATTCAAGGCTTTGCGGGGTAGAAACGAAACACCGCGATGACGGTGGGATGCTTGCCGTCGGTTGAGGCCCGGATGATGGACTGTGTTCCGTCTGTGCGATCCACCGCCACGGTCTTCAGTTGCTCTCCCGTGCTGATCGATTCTTTCAGCGTACCGAGGTTCGCAAATTCCGCTCGATAGAAGGCAGCCACCTGCGTGGGCGTATCCGGCGTCCGGTAGGAGACCGTATAGGTGACGCCGCTGGGGGTGCTCAACTTGTACCGTGAGGACTCGACTTCCTCAGCCCCGGGATAAACCGGCGCGCCGACCCTCTCGTCCGTCACTTCATTCTGAGGTGCGGCCACACCGGCGGCCGGCGACGGACGCGAGCGATTCGATGGATTCGAGGTCGCCTCCGTTCCGTGATCCGCGTTCTCACGCGCCCCACAACCGGCAAAGAGCATCGCAGCGACGCAGATCCAAACCGTTCTCATGGTTCGGCAGTATAGGCGCCCTTCTTCTAGTCTTCGAGTCTTCGAGTCGTCGAGTCGTCGAGTCGTCAAGTCGTCAAGTCGTCAAGTCGTCAAGTCGTCGAGTAGATGGGCAAGATTGTCCCAAGCACTCTCACAGTCTCATAGGCTCACAGTCTCGAAGACTCGACGACCCGACGACACGACGACCCGACGACCCGACGACACGACGACCCGACGACCCGACGACCCGAAGACCCGACGACCCGACAACAGGAAGACAGGCGAAGGAAGACAGAAACCTAATCCCCCATCTCCATCTCCCTGGCCACGTCGAACAACTCCTCGAGGATGGCGCGACGTTGGACCAGGAGGTGCTTGCGCGGATAGAGCATTCCCCGGATGTCGCCGATGATGTCGTCGATGTCTTCGAAGACGCGCAGCGTGACGTAGGCCATGAACGGCAGGATCAGCGCGGTCCCCACTCCCGCCAGCCACCCGAAACGAACGCCGGCCACGAGGGCCAGGACGACGTAGACCAGCGGATAGAACGCCAGCGCGGCCAGGAACTTGATCGTGGCGAGCACGGCGCTTTCCCCCTTGGCCAGACGTTGCGCCAGCACGTGGATGAACAGGTACACCGGATAGTTCACGATCGCACCGGCGGCGGCGATGGGCAGCAGGATCAGCACGCGGAAGAGCAGCATTGCGCTGAGACGCGGCTTGAGCTCGTGCACGTCCAGCTTCGCGCGGCCCAGCGCGCCCTCGAACCTGGCGATCGAGCGCTGCAGCTTGTCCAGACGTGCCGGATCGTGGGCGCGGAGATAACGATAGCCTTCGATGAAACGTCGCCGCAGTTCGAACCCCTTGGCCAGTGGCTCGTCTTCGTCCGCGGTGAAGATGTCTTCCGCACGCGTGATCATGGCCATGGCAGCGTGCGAGTCCGCCTGCACCGTCACCGTGTCGAGACCGGCGTCGATCTTCCCGGTGAGGCGGGCCACCTCCTCGGGAAGGGGCTCCCCCTCTCCCATCGAGGCCACCCGCAACGGCTCCCCATACACGACCAGCGCCGCGCTGCGAAAGACATGCTTCGCCGTGTAGTAGATGCCGACGGGGATGACCTGGGTCTCCGCCAGCCCCGCGCCGAGGGCGATGCGCGCCGCACCGGTCTTCAGCTCGCGTAGCTGCGGATCGTCATGCGTGGTCCCCTCCGGGAAAATGGCGATGCTTCCGCCCTTGCGGAGCAGCGCCCGGGCCCGCGCGAACATCTCCTCATTCGATCCCACCGTCTGATCCTGCCTGCGATGGACGGGGATGGTCTCGAAGACGCGTGCAATCCAGCCGACCACCGGGTAGCGAAGAATCGGAGCCTTGGCCAGAAACGACACCGGCCGGCCCGATGAGCACATGACGAACAGTGGATCGACCAGACCATTCGGATGATTGACGGCGAAGATCACCGGCCCTTCCTCCGGCACCCGGTGTCGTCCCATCACTTCGATCCTGCGGAAGAAGATCCGCAGACAAAAGCAGAGGAAACGGGTCAGGAGGGATCTCATCGGGAGATGGGATGCAGGCGAACGTTGTCGCTCATGCCGTCGCTCGCTCTCCCTTCCACGCCGCGTACGTCCAGATCATTCCGGCCACGAAGATGGCCACCGGCACCACCAGCACCGCGCGCTCCAGAGTGCTGCGGTCGGAGAGAAAGCCGATCAGCGGCGGGGAGGGGATGTCGCCAAGGAGGTGCATCGTCAGCACGGAAAAGCCGAGGGCCGTGGCCCGCTCCAGCGGAGAGACGGCATTGAGGATCGCGGAGTTGATCGGGCCGGTACACATGAAGATGAGCACCTCGGCCAGCACGATGGCCGTCAGATACACGGGCCGCGCGTGATGAGACAGGGCCACGAACGTCAAGGGCGCGGCCAGGAGCGTGGCCGCACCGGAGACCCACAGGTAGGACTGCTTGGTCCGCGAGAGAAACTTGTCGCCCAGCCAGCCGCCGATGAACGTGCCCAGGAAGCCGGTCACGATGACGATCGTGCCGAACGTCACCGTCGCTTCCGAACGGGCCATACCGCGGGCGCGCTCGAGGAAGGCAGGCATCCAGAATCCCAGTCCGCCGAGAGCGAACGTGTATGCCGCATAGCCGAGCACCGAGAGAATGTAGGGGCGGTTGTGCAGCAGATCGCGATAGGCGGAGTTGGACGCCGGCGGAACGTCCACGTCGTACTGTCCGCGTGGCGGATCCTTCACCAGCAGCACCAGCAGCGACAGCAGAATGCCGGGAAACCCGGCGATCCAGAAGGCCGCCCGCCAGCCGAAGTGGGCATCGGCGAGACCGCCCAGCACATAGCCGGCCGCCGAACCGATGGGAATGGCCGCGAAGAAGACGGCCATGATCCGCCCGCGCTTCTCGATCGGGAAATGGTCCGAGAGCAAGGCCGGCGCAATCGTGCCGTATGCCGCCTCTCCCACTCCCACGGTCGAGCGCGCGGCGAAGAGCGTCCAGAAGCCCCGCGCGAAACCAGCCACTCCGGTCGAGAGACTCCAGATGGCCACGCCCAGCGCGATGAGCGGCGGCCGGCCACGCTTGTCCCCCAAGGCACCGAACACGGGCGAGGCCATCGTGTAGACGACGATGAACGCGGCCGCGATGAGGCCCATCTGGGCATCGGTCAACCCCAGCTCCGCCTTCACCGGCTCCACCACCGCCGCCACGACCCAGCGATCGATGTAGTTGAACAGGTTGATGAGCGTGAGAATGAGAAGGGCGTAGGTCGAGCCGCGGTTCGACTTCGTCACGGCGGCAAGTCTACCTTGCGCGTCCGGCCCGACGGGGGCAGGTCGCAGTTCATGGCCGCCACGCAAAACCCGAAACCCCAGCCGCTACCGCAACGTATCAACCAGCGTCTGAACCCCACGGGTATCATGTTCGCCATCCGATGAAACGTCACGCTCCCTGGATCGCCTGCCTGGCCGGACTGCTGGCGCTGGTCGTTCTCCTGCCGATGTTCGATGCCCCGCAACCGCGAGGGGTGCGGATCACGCGCGCGGAGGCCAAGGCCATCGCCGATCGTGAGATCGAGAAGCTGGGGGTCAAAGTCGATCAGGTCTGGGGCGTGGTCACCTGGGTGAACCACATCCTGCTCGAGGAAGAGCTCGAGGGAAAGCCCGACGTGCGCCGCGACGCGGGCCTCGATCCGATCGTCGGACCGCGGATGGTCTCGTACCAGATCTCCTACTTCTATCGCGGCCTTCCCAAGTTTCCTCAGGGTGCCGACGTCTACGTCGACCCGCGCAGCGGCGCGGTGATCGGTGCCCGGCGACGGACGCAGAATGAAGCTCCGGCCCGCACGTTCACCGATCAGGATGCACGGCGCGCCGCGGACGATTTCCTGAACAAACACAAACTCCCAGGCGTCGAGAAGCCGGAATTCGAAGACATCCGGCCCACGGTCTTCCGCCATCGCGTGGACCGGCTGGTGCGCTATCGGGTTCCGCACGCTTACCCCACCGGCAAGGTGGTCATGCTCGTCGGCGTCTACTTCATCGGCGACCAGTTCGCCGGCTGGATGCCCATCGAAGAGTATTCAGACGGCTCGCAGTTCAAGGGCGGTGGATTCGACATCGCCGGCACGTTTCTTCAGTACGCGGTCGTCCTTCCGCTGCTCCTGATCCTGCTGATCATCTTTCTGAAGAAGTACCACGCCGGTGAAGTGGGCGTGCGCACCGCTTCCTATCTGTTCGCCATCGTGGCCTTCCTCTCGCTCGTCGTGAATGCCCTGGTGGGACCGGCCCAATCGATCGGCACCGGCTTCGGCAACGCGCTCGACGGCAAGCAGACCATGATCACCATGGTGGCCTTCAAGTTCATCTTCTACGACCTCGTGGTGGCCGTGGTGGTCTTCTTCGCCTGGGCCGTGGGAGAGAGTTACGCGCGCGAGCGCTGGGGTGAGCGGCTGGCCTCGTTCGACTCCATCCTGCGCCGCGACGCCTTCAACGCCACGGTCGGCCGTTCGATGCTGCGCGGTCTGCTCTTCGCTCCGCTGGTGGCCGCCGCGGCCTACGCCGTCGGTGCCATTCCGCTCATGGCCGGGTCCGCCACCGCCACCATCGGCCCCACCATGTACATCCTGGGCATGGGTGGACCGTTCACGCCGATGGTCAGTGCCGCCATCGACGCCATCCGGGCCAGCGTGGTCCTGCTGCTCTTCATCATCGCCTTCTTCGCACGCAAGCGGCTCATGGTGGCTGGCGTGGTCGTGGCCGCGGCCGTCGGCTCGATCTGGCTGGTCACCGAAATGCCGCTCGATCCTGCCTGGATGGGCATGCTCCTCGGCTTCGGCAGCATCCTGGCCGCGGCGGCCATCTTCTTCTACTACGACCTCCTCACTGCCGCCAACGCGCTCTTCTTCGGCGCCCTGGTCTACTCCTACTTCCCGTTCCTCCGCTTCGCCCAGGGAGAGGCGCTGAGCGAGACCGCGCTCATCTTCGCGGCCCCCGTGGTGGTGGGACTGACCTTCGCCACGGCCGGCCTGATGACGCGCCGTGAAGTGATCTATACGTACGAGGACCTGGCCCCGCACGTGAAACGCATCGTGGAACGCGAGCGGGTGAAGGCCGAGATCGACGCGGCCAACCGCATCCAGGCGGCACTGCTGCCGCTGGACACGCCCCATCTGGCCGGAGCCTCGGTCTCCTCGCACTACCGCGCGGCCACGGAGATCGGCGGCGACTACTTCGACTTTCTGGAACAGCCCAACGGCGAGATCGGGATCGCCTTCGGCGACGTCTCCGGCCACGGACTGACCAGCGGCATCGTCATGTCCATGGCCAAGGCCGCGCTCATGGTGCAGGTGGGTCACGACCCGGCGCCCCGTGCGGTGATGAACGTCCTCAACGACATCGTCATCCGCACCGCCCCGAAACGCATCCTCATGACCTTCTTCTTCGGCCTGCTCGATCCGCGCACGCAATCGCTCCGCTTCTCCTCGGCCGGGCATCTGGATCCGTACGTTTATCGCGCGGCCACCGGCCGTCTCGAGGAGCTCTCCTCCTGGGGCTTTCCGCTGGGCGTGAAGCGGCGCGAGGCCTTCCGCGAGCACACGGCCGAGTTCCAGGCCGGCGACCGTCTGGTGCTCTACAGCGACGGCCTGATCGAAGCCGTGGACGACGACGGCGAGCCGTTCGGCTTCGAACGGTTCGAGAAAACGCTCCTCTCCAGCGGCCACCTCTCGGCGGAGGACCTGAAGAAAGCGCTCCTCAACGCCGTGCGCAAGTTCACGCACAATCGCCCGCCCGAGGATGACCAGACCCTGGTGGTGGTGGCGTTCGAAGAGGAGGCCGTGGATGTGCTGGTGATTCCCGCCATCGCCGAGGTCGCGGTCGCCGAGACTGTGAACTGACCGTCGCCTCGTCGTCGGGGCTTCGAGTCGTCGCGTCTTCGAGTCGTCGCGTCTTCGAGTCTTCGAGTCTTCGAGTCGTCAAGTCTTCGAGTCGTCCAGGCTCACAGTCAGTCTCCTAGGTTCCACGCGGTCCCCAGCGAGACCGGGACCTCGCGCTGACCACGGGGCTCGCGTAGTGCCTCCGTGGCGAGCTCCGCCGCCCCCGGGTCGCGGAATCCGTCGCCTCGACTACAATCCGCCCCGATATGGCCCAACCCGAACCGAACAAGATCATCTACTCGATGGTCGGTGTCTCGAAGTTTCACGGCAAGAAGCAGGTCCTGAAAGACATCTACCTCTCCTATTTCTACGGCGCCAAGATCGGAGTGCTCGGTCTCAACGGCTCCGGTAAGTCGTCCCTCCTGCGCATCCTGGCCGGCCACGACAAAGACCACCTCGGCGAGACCGTCATCTCTCCCGGCTACACCGTCGGCCTCCTCGAGCAGGAGCCCAAGCTCGACGAGACCAGGACCGTCCGCGAGATCGTCGAACAGGGCGTCCAGCCGGTCATGGACCTCCTCAAGGAGTTCGACGAGATCAACGACGCCTTCGGCGATCCCGACGCCGACATGGACAAGCTCATGGAGCGCCAGGGCAAAGTGCAGGACAAGCTCGACGCCGCCGGCGCCTGGGACCTCGACTCCAAACTGGAGATGGCCATGGACGCGCTCCGTTGCCCTCCCGGCGACACCTCGGTGAGCGTGCTCTCCGGCGGGGAGAAGCGCCGTGTCGCGCTCTGCCGCCTGCTCCTCCAGGCCCCCGACATCCTCCTCCTCGACGAGCCCACCAACCACCTCGACGCCGAGAGCGTGCAGTGGCTGGAGCAGCACCTCCAGCAGTACGCCGGCACCGTCATCGCCGTCACGCACGACCGCTACTTCCTCGACAACGTGGCCGGCTGGATCCTCGAGCTCGACCGCGGCGAAGGCATCCCCTGGAAGGGCAACTACTCCTCCTGGCTGGAACAGAAGAGCAAGCGTCTGGCCCAGGAAGAGAAGGCGGAGTCCAACCGCCAGCGCACTCTCGATCGCGAATTGGAATGGATCAAGATGTCGCCCAAGGCGCGCCACGCGAAAGGCAAGGCCCGCATCAACGCGTACGAGAACCTCCTCAGTCAGGAGACCAAGGAGAAGGTCCAGGAACTGGAGATCTACATCCCGCCCGGCCCGCGTCTCGGCAACGTGGTCGTGGAGAGCAGCGATGTGGCCAAGGCTTACGGGGACAATCTCCTCGTCGAAGACATGACCTTCAACCTCCCTCCCGGAGGCATCGTCGGCGTGATCGGCCCCAACGGCGCCGGCAAGACCACCCTCTTCCGGATGATCATCGGCAGCGAGAAGCCGGACGCCGGCTCCATCCGCGTCGGCGAGACCGTCAGGCTCGGCTACGTCGACCAGGACCGCACGCTCGATCCCGAGAAGTCGATCTTCGAAGAGATCACCGGCGGCGGCGATCTGATCCAGCTCGGCTCGCGCGAGATGCAGTCGCGCGCCTATGTGGCCCGCTTCAACTTCTCCGGCTCCGACCAGCAGAAGAAAGTGGGCGTGCTCTCCGGCGGCGAGCGCAACCGCGTGCACCTGGCAAAGATGCTGAAAGAAGGAGCGAATGTGCTCCTCCTCGACGAACCGACGAACGACCTCGATGTGAACACGATGCGGGCCCTGGAAGAGGCGCTGGAGAACTTCGCCGGCTGCGCGATCGTCATCAGCCACGACCGCTGGTTCCTCGATCGCGTGGCCACGCACATCCTGGCCTTCGAAGGCGACAGCAAGGTGACCTTCTTCGACGGCAACTTCAGCGAGTACGAGGAAGACAAGAAGAAACGCCTGGGCGTCGACGCCACCCAACCGCATCGCATCCGCTATCGGCAAATGAGCCGGTGATGGCTTCGTTGCTGGTTGCCGGTTGCGCGAGAGTGCGGTTGCTGGTTGCTGGTTGCTTTAGAGACATGTTGCTGGTTGCTGGTTGCTGGTTGTCTGCGGTGTTTGGCCTGGACGCCACGCCTCGCAAACAACTCATTGCTTCTTCGCGCTCGTTACGACGCCTGTCGCCCAGGCGAGGCACCCCAGACAACCAGCAACCAGCAACCAGCAACAGCACGTGGTTTCTCGGCGCGCTCGTCTTGCTGGCACCGCTCGCGTTCGCGAACGTCACCACCTCCTCGATCACCGGTCGTGTGTCCGTCAGTGGGAAGCCGGCTTCGGGAGTGACCGTCACCGCGGAGTCGCCGGCCCTGCAGCATCCACGCACGACCCTCACCGGCCCGCGCGGCACGTATTGGCTGGGTGCGCTGCCTCCTGGCGAGTATGACGTGACGTTCTCCCTGGCCGGCCACACCACCGTCACCCGCCGTGCCATCGCGGAGCTGGGGTTGGTGGCCCGGACCGACGCCACCCTCGAGCCGAACGAGGACGAGGAGAGCGTCACGTCCACCGCGACCACTCCCAACGTCACTGAGACCACCGCCATCACCACGCACTTCGACGACAGGGAGCTGGACCGGCTTCCCCTCGGCCGCGAACGCACGGCGACCGCGATCGCCCCCGGCCCCGTCTCCGCCGGAGAGGTCGATGGCGTCCCTGCCTCCCTCGGCGGAGTGGCGGGCGGAGGCGATCTGATCGAACAGATCACCGTCGTGCGCGGCGCCGCTGCCGCCGACGTCGAGGCCTCCAACGGGCAGTTGGTCGTCCTGCGCACGCGCCGCGGAGGCGAGGACCTCTCGATCTCCCTCCGCGACACATTGTCGAATTCCGCCTGGATCGACAACGGACGGATCTTCGGTGAGCCGCGCATCGGACTGCAGCACCGATTCGAGCTCACCGCCGGTGGCTCGATCCTTCCGGAAAAACTCTGGTTCTTCGCCGGCGGCTGGAACGGCCACGACGCCACCGCCGTCTTCGAGGAGACGCGGGGCTTCAACGCCAAACTGCAAGGTCAGCTCGGAGACGCTCACCATCTGGAAGGGAGCTACACCGAGAGCCGCGCGGAAGGAACGACCCCGTTCCGTTCCGACACGAACAGCGCATGGCTGCAATACACGGGAGTGGCCGGCCCACACCTCACCTGGGAAACGCAGGTGGCCCACCTCTCGGTGGACACTTCGGTCTTCAACGGCCCGTTCCTTGGAGGACGAGCGAGCGACGTCCTCTCCTCACGGGTTTCGTATGTGATCCCGGCCGCAAGCGGCGATCACGTGCTGACCGCGGGCCTGAATCTCGCGAACGGCGAGCCCTTCGACGCGCGCGCGCTCTATGTCAGCGACCGCTGGTCCGCATCCCGCTGGGTCGTGAATGCCGGCCTGCGCTACGACGACGCCGGCGGGGACGACCGAGTCACTCCGCGCATCGCCGTGACCTACGACCTCGGCTCCCGAGGAACGAGCGCTCTCACCGCCAGCTACGGCGAATACGTCCTCACCGGAGTGCCGGCCACGTTCCAGCCCATCACCGACCCGCGCGTGCTGACCCTCGGCTACGCAATGGCCATCGGCAGCATGGGCATGCTGCGGATCGACGCCCTGCACCGCGACCTCGGCGTGACGTCCACCAACTCCCTCCAGCTCGATACCCACTACCGCATCTTCGACCGCTTCGAAGCCGGCGCGACCTACACGTACTCGCACAGCGACGACGAGTTGGTGACACCATTCGACAGTGAGCACAGCGCCAACGCCTGGTTCGGGGCCGAGCTCCCCATCGGTGAGCACGAACTAGGAGTGACCCTTCTCCAGCGCTACTTCCAGGTCTCCAACCCTCCCTATTCCGAATACGTCCTGCCGACCGACCTGGCCGTCCGCTACACAGTCCCCTTCCCCCGCTTCCGCCTCACCCTGGCCGGCGACGTCACGAACATCCTCGCCGACGGAGACGACCCCATCGCGCTCCCACGCACCCTACGGTTCTGGATCCGCGCGCGGATGTAGTCAGTTCTCTCCAGGTAACTTGCTTTTCACCACTGAGCCTCCGAGATACGGAGAACTCTCCGTGCCCTCTGTGCCTCTGCGGTGAAAAAGCCTTTCCCGCCAACCGGAATCAAATCCCCAGCTTCCCTTCCAGCTCCTCGCGTTTGGCGCGGCTCACGCTGAGCTCCACTCCGTTCTTGAGACGCACGCCGTAGTCGCCTCCGGCGTGGCGGAGGAAGACGTCGACCATGTCCATGCGCACGATGGCGGAGCGGTGGATGCGGAAGAAGAGTTGCGGATCGAGTTTCTCTTCGAGGGCCTGCATACGCTCCCTCACGGCAAACGTCCGGCCCTCCACGTGCAGCTCCGCGTACGGGCCGCTGGCGGTGATGTATTCGATGCGGGAGACCGGCAGCGCGCGGACCTGGCCGCGCAGTTCCACCGGAATGCGCGTGGCGTAGACGCCGGCGGGCTCCCGGAGACCGGCGGCGCGGCGGGCGCGGCGAAAGGCCTGCTCGAAGCGCTCGTCGTCGAACGGCTTGACCAGATAGTCGACCGCCTCCAGCTCGAAGGCTTCCACGGCGTGGCGATCGAAGGCGGTCACGAACACGGTGGCCGGCATGGCCGTGCCCAGCTCGCGGGCCACATCCACGCCGGTCCGGCCAGGCATCTGCACATCGAGAAACACCAGGTCGGGATGCAGCGTGCGGATCAACTCCACCGCGGCGTTGCCGTCCGATGCCGTGCCGGCGATGGTCACGTTCTCTTCCTTGGCCAACAAGTCTTCGAGACGCTGGCGCGCCAGCATCTCGTCGTCGACGATGAGCACGCGCAGCGGTCTCTCAGTCATGGCGCCACGGCAGGCGGAGCTCCGACGCCGCCCCTCCTTCCGCCTCGGTGCGCACGGTGACCGACGCCGCATCGCCGTAGAGCGCGGCCAGACGCTCCCGCGTATTCGCCAGGCCTACCCCGCCCAGCTCCGTGGCACTGGCGTCCAGACCCGGACCGCGATCGTGCACGCTGACCACGAGCTGCTCGCCCTCCCGCCGCGCGCGAATTTCGATGTCCGTCTCGCCCGTGGCCCGGCTCACGCCATGCTCGAGCGCGTTCTCCACGAGCGGCTGGAGGATGAAGTTCGGGACGCGCGCTTCCTGGACCGCCTCGTCGACCAACGTCTTCACGCGCAGCCGTCCCTGGAACCGCACCGCCATGATGTCGAGATAGCGCTGCAGAAAGGCCAACTCCCCGGACAACGGGACCTCCTCGGTACCGCGGCTATCGAGCGTGTGGCGCAGCAGCTCGCTGAGCCGGGCGATCATCCGGCGCACGCCGCCGGGATCGCGCTCCACCAGCGCGGAGACGGCGTGCAGCGTGTTGAACAGAAAGTGCGGATTGAGCTGCATCCGCAGCGCATCCAGCCGCGCGTGCGCCAGTTGAGCCTCCAGGTGCGACGCGCGCGCCTCCAGCAGCACGGCCTCCCGCCGCCGGCGCTGCTCGCGCAGGAAATACTCCCGCGCCAGACCGGCGGCCAGCACGGCGCCGTAGATCATCAGTTGATTGAGCATGCCGAAGCGGGCAAAGCCGCGGAAGATCACGATCGTCCCGGAGCGGCGGCGCGACGCGAAGAGCAGGTCGCGCAACGTGTCGAGGGAGAAGTCGACGAAGGCCGCGATCACCAGCCCGGCGATCACCAACAGGGCCACCCGCGCAACGCGGGACATGGCCGCGCTGGAACGACTGCTGATCCAGAACACCAGCGGGGTCAACGCGGCCCACAACCACGCCTCGAGAAAAGGGTAGGCCACCGGGCCGGCCCGGGTGATGACCCGCAGCCCGTCGCCCCGCGGATCGAACATCCGGTTGAGCACCGTGAGCGAGGCCAGCGAGGTCCAGAAGGCGAAGATGAGCAGGAGGGCGCGCCAGCTCAGATGCCAGGGGGGCTCGTCGGGAGCGTCCGTCGGGGCAGTCATCGATTCCACACGCTGCAATCAACCGGCCGGGGTCGCGGCCGCTTCCGCAAGCCGGCGCTTCACGACGTCGATGTGATGCTGTTGATGGTAGAGCGTGAAGAAGAGCATCTCCCGCACGGTGAGCTTGCCGAGGAGGGGATGCGGCAACTGCCGGCGATCGAGGGCCGCTTCGGGCCAACGTGCGATGGCCGCGCGCAGCTCGCCATTCGCGCTGGTCTGCAGCGCCAGCACGGCCTCGCGATCGAGCACCGCCTGCGAAGACGGCGCGAACCGTCCGGCCTCGCCACCGGCAGCGAGCTTGCCCCGGTACCGCTCGCGCAACGCCTCGTACGAGATGGAATCCCTTCGCGGAGCGCCGAACATCAGCAGCAACACGAACCGCGGCAGACGCAGAGCCTTCGTCACCGGACGGATGGACTTGGCCAGGTGACGGACATTCTCGGCCGGCGACCACGCCGTTCCGATCTTCGCAAAAAACTCCTCCGCAGAAAACGCCGACCAGTACGCGGCGCTCTCGCTCTGCATGCGATCGAGCGCCTCCAGGATCTCGTCACGGGTGTGCATGCGCCAATCCTACAACGCTCGCCTCCGCGAGCGCCGGGGGACGTTCACCACAGAGGCACAGAGACACAGAGAGTGACAGCGGCAACCATGAGAATGAGAGCCTGCGACGGTCGGGAGGAGGACGTGCCAGTGGAGCGGTGGACTTGAGTCCACCGAGGCTCTCGCGGGGACGTCCCCTCTGCCGTCGTGTGACGTCAGTGGATTCGGCTCTGGCCGCGGTCGTCCCAAGAGCCGCACCCGGCTTCGGCACACGCCGCGCGAGTGCCCGGTAGACTAAAGTCCACCGCTCCACAGAGGCGCCGGAACGCCGTGAAAAAATCTTCGTGAAAACCCTCAGTGTCTCTGTGCCTCTGTGGTGAATCCTGGTGAGATCCCAGCACTCACTCGCTGGCGAGCAGATAGGCCAGGCCTGCGATCGCGGCCGTGTTCTGCGCGAGGGCTTTCGGATCCACTTTGTCGAGGGTGTCGGCGGCGCTGTGGTGGTAGTCGAAGTAGTGGCGGGGATCGGGGCGCAGGCCGTAGCCGACCACGCCCGCGTCGATCAGGGGCGAGGTGTCGGCTCCGGTGTGTTGGGAGCTGCTGAAGGTCATCGGAACGATGCGGTTGAGCACTGCGGCGCGGCGCGCGAGCGCGTCCAGCGACTTCCCTTCCAAGGTGGAGGTGAAGCCAGTGGGTGTCGCGGCTCCGGCGTCCGTCTCGATGGCGGCCACGTGATGCTGCACTTCCTCGCGCTTTGCGGCGGCGTTGTAGTAGCCGCGTCCGCCGCGCAGGCCATTCTCTTCGTTCATGAACAGCACCGCACGGATGGTGCGTTTGGGGCGGATGCCGAGCTCCTTCAGCACGCGCATGGTCTCCATCACCATCGCGCAGCCCGAGCCGTTGTCGATCGCTCCCGTGCCGAGGTCCCACGAGTCGAGGTGACCGCCGATGAGCACGATCTCCTGGGGACGTTCGCTGCCGCGGATCTCCGCGACCACGTTCGCCGACGGAACATCCGGCAGCGTGCGCGGCGTGAGCGTCAGGTTCATGCGCACGCGCTGCCCTTTGGCGAGCAGGCGATGAATCAGCTCCGCATCCTCGGTGGACAACGCCGCGGCGGGGATCTTGGGCTGCTTCTCGTCGTAGTGCAGGGAGCCGGTGTGCGGCGAGCGGAGCGAGGCCGAGGCGATCGAGCGGATCACCGCCGCCACCGCCCCGTACGCGGCCGCGTGACTGGGACCGGCGCTGCGGAAGGCCACCGCCTTGCCGTAGGCATCGAAGGTGTTGCCGCTCTCGACGAGGGCCATGTCCATCGGATTGTTGTAGTAGACGATCCGGCCGCGGATCTTGTCGCGACCAAGTTTTTCCAGCTCCTCGAACGACGACACTTCGACCACATCGGCGGTGATGCCCGCGGCCGGCGTGGCCACACTGCCGCCGAGGGTGGTCAGCACGAGCGGCTGGTCATGATGCGAGACCAGCCGGGCCCGCTCCACCCCGCGCACCCAGCGCGGCACCATCAACGGCTCGTTGCGCACGTCGATGCCCCACGCACGGAACTGCGCGGTCGTCCAACGCACCGCCTCGGCCGCATTCGCGGACCCTGACAACCGCGGGCCGATCTCGTCGGTGAGATGCGCGAGCGTGTCGTAGGCCTGCGAATGGGCCAGGATGTGATCGATGACACGCTGAGCGGTCTGCTCATCCGCGCAGAGCGGGAGCGTGATGGCGAGCGTGAGTGCGAGGACGGTCCGGTTCATTGTTTTCGTGTTGCTGGTTGCCTGGGTGTTGCTGGTTGTCTGGGGTGCGTCGCCTGGGCGCCACTTCTCGCGAAAAACCCTTTCGGTGTTGTTGGTTACGCGAGCTCGGTCCAGGCGAGAAACCGCAGACAACCAGCAACGAGCAACCAGCAACACCACCGCGAGGCCCGCTCAATTACTCGTTATCGATCTGCGCCCTCTGCAAGTGCCCCGAGTAGTCGACGTAGATCGACTTCCACTCCGAGAACACGTCGATGCCGGCCACGCCCGCTTCGCGATGGCCGTTGCCCGTTTCCTTCACGCCGCCGAACGGCAGGTGCACTTCGGCGCCGATGGTCGGTGCGTTCACGTAGAAGATTCCGGTGTACATGTCGCGCATGGCCACGAAGGCCTTGTTCACGTCGCGGGTGTAGATCGAGGCGGACAGGCCGTAGCGCACGCCGTTGCCGATCTCGATGGCTTCCTCGAACGACTTGCAGCGGATCACCGCCGTGACCGGTCCGAAGATCTCTTCCTGCGCAATGCGCATGTCCGGAGTGACCTCGGCGAAGACGGTCGGCTCATGGAAGAAACCCTTCGCGTACTGGCCGTCCGTCAGCACATTGCCGCCGGCCACGACCTTCGCGCCCTCGTCCTTGCCGATCTTCACGTATTTGGCGACCGTGTCCACCTGCGACTGCGACACCGAGGGACCCATGTCCACGTTCGGGTCGAGACCGTTGCCGACCTTCAGCTTCTTGGCGCGGCCGGCCAGCTTCTCCACGAACTGGTCATAGACCTTGTCGTGCACGACGATGCGCGAGGCCGCGGTGCAGCGCTGGCCGGACGTGCCGAAGGCGCCCCACAACGCGCCGTCGACCGCGAGATCGACGTCCGCGTCATCCATGACCATGATCACGTTCTTGCCGCCCATCTCCAGATGGACGTGCTTGAACTGCGGCGCGCAGGCCTTGTTGATTTCCCGGCCCACTTCCGTCGAGCCGGTGAACGAGATCACGCGCACGTTCGGATGCTCGATCATCGGCACGCCCACTTCGTGGCCACCGCCGGTGACCATGTTCCACACGCCCTTGGGCAGGCCTGCTTCCTCGAAGGCCTCGGTGAGCATGACCACCGAGAGCGGCGTGAGCGAGGCCGGCTTGATGACCACGGTGTTGCCGCAGATCAGCGCGGCCATGCCCTTCCAGGCCGGGATGGCCATGGGGAAGTTCCAGGGCGTGATCAGACCGGCCACGCCGAGGGGCATGCGCACGGCCATGTTGAACTTGTTGGCCAGCTCCGAGGGGGTGGTCACGCCGAAGAGGCGGCGGCCTTCGCCCGCGGCCAGGAAGGCCATGTCGATCGCTTCCTGAATGTCGCCGCCGGTCTCGGCCACGACCTTACCCATCTCACGGGTCATCTCCCGCGCCATCTCGTCCTTGCGGCGCTTCAGAATGTCGCCGACGTGGTAGAGGAACTCGGCCCGCTTCGGAGCCGGGGTGAGGCGCCACGAGTCGTACGCGCGCTGCGCCGCGTCGACCGCGGCCTTCAGGTCGTCCGCATTCGACTCTTGAAAGAGACCGATCAGGTCGTCCTGGTTGGCAGGATTGCGGTTCTCGAACGTCTGACCGCCGCGGGACTTCACCCACTGCCCGTCGATGTAGTTCGCGTACTCACGCGTCTCGCGCAGCTTGTGCTCGCGCGCAAAGGTATTAGTTTCGGTTGCTGACATGATTCCTCCGTGTTCGAGTCTTCGAGTCTTCGAGTCGTCGAGTCTCCGAGTCGTCGAGTGTCAAGGCTCGACACCTCGAAGACTTGAAGACTCGAAGACTCATCGACTCGATTTCTACTTTGATTTTGTATCGGGCGAGTCGTCTTGAGGCCGGGCAGACCCCATGTCCACGCTTCCGCGGAACCTGGCGCCCTCAGCCACGACAATCTTCGGGGCCTTGATGTTCCCGTCCACGGTGGCGCTGGCCACGAGCTCCACGCGCTCGTCGGCGGAAATGTCGCCGCTCAGCTTTCCTTCCACCACCACGTTGCGGGCGTGCACGGTCGCTTCCACGCGCGCATTCGTCCCCACGCGCAGGTCCCCGGTCAGGTTGACGATCCCTCGCAGCGAGCCTTCGATGACCACCGGTTCCGATCCGCTGACCGTCCCCTCGATGGTCGTGTTCGCGCCGAGAAAAGTCGCCCCGGTCGATTGTCCCGGGCTGTCCCGCCGGGCCGCTGAGGGCTGCGGTGCGGGATCTTTGGTAAATAGGGCCATTGTTCTCCAGACCTCGACAAATTGGGGCCGAAGCATAGCACTGGGGTGAGCTACACTCCGCCCCCTTGAGGACACCATGTTGAAACGGACGATCCCCGCGCTCCTCCTCCTCGCCTCGAGCCTCTTCGCGTGCAAGGGCGGCAGCAAGAATGACGAGCAGTACAAGACCGAAAAAGCGGGCCGCGGCAACGTGACCATGACCGTCACGGCCACCGGCACGCTCTCCGCCGTGACCACCGTCCAGGTGGGAAGCCAGGTCTCGGGCGTCATCGCCCGCCTCTACGCCGACTTCAACAGCGAGGTGAAGAAGGGACAGCTCCTGGCCGAGCTCGATCCGACGCCATTCGAGCAGCAGATGGACGCCCGCCGCGCCGACGTCACGCGCGCGCAGGTGCTGGTCGAAGACGGCCGCCTGAAGTACGACCGGCAGAAGCGATTGCTCGAAGCAGGGCTGACTTCGCAAGCCGAGGTCGATGCCGCCAAGGCCGTGTTCGACGGCGCGCGCGCACAGGTGGCGCAGGCCTCGGCGTCGCTCAGCCAGGCCGCCACGAACCTTCGCTACACGAAGATCACGGCGCCCACGGACGGCATCGTGGTGGACAAGCAGTACGAGGTGGGCCAGACCGTGGCCGCCTCGTTCCAGGCCCCCACCCTGTTCCAGATCGCGCAAGACCTCACCAAGATGCAGGTGCAGGCGGACGTCGACCAGTCCGACATCGGCCGCGTGCAGGTGGGGCAGACCGCCCGCTTCAACGTCGACGCCTACCCGGAGGACGAGTTCCGCGGACGCATCGCCCAGATCCGCTTCAACGCCGTCGTGAACCAGAACGTGGTCACGTATCCGGTGATCATCGAAGTGCCCAATCCCGAGGGACGCCTGCGGCCGAAGATGACCGCCAACGTGACCATCGACGTGGCCACGGTCAAGGACGTCCTGCGCGTTCCCAACGCCGCGCTGCGCTTCAAGCCTTCCGACGCCCCGACCGCCTCGGCCGGCGACCCGGCCGAGCGGATGGCGCGCGGCGGCCAGACCGGCGGACCGGCCGGCATGGCCGGACAGATGCCTCGCGGCCGCCGCGCAGGCGGCGCATCGGGCGCCGGGAAAAGCCAGACGGTCTACGTCCTCGGGCCGGACAAGAAACTCCGGCCGGTCGAGCTCCACACCGGCATCAGCGACGGCCGCTTCACGCAAGTCCTCTCCGGCGAGCTGAAAGAGGGCGACACCATCGTCACCGGCCTGGTGACGTCCAAAGTCGAGGGCGAACGCTCGCCCATGAGCGGCGGACCGGGCGGCCCCGGCGGCGCGGGCGGAAGGCGCCGTCCGGGATGAGCGAACCTGGAGCGGTGAAGCGAGCACCAGCGAAGCGGAACGCCGGCGTTCCAGCGAAGCGGAACGCCGGCGTCCCCGCCGGCTGGCCCAGCGGCGTCTCGCCGCTGAGGCCGAACGCAGGCGCGGGACGGCGAGCCAGCGGGCCAGGACGCCAGCGCTCCAAGGGCCGGGCATGACCCGGCCCGTCATCGAGATCCGCGACCTGACCAAGGTCTACCAGCTCGGCGAGGTGGAGGTGCGCGCCCTCGACGGCGTGAGCCTGACCATCGAGGCCGGCGAGTTCGTGGCCATCATGGGTCCCTCCGGCTCCGGCAAGTCGACGCTGATGAACATCATCGGCTGCCTCGATCGCCCCACCGCCGGCACGTACGTGCTCGACGGCACCGATGCGTCAGGACTCTCCCGCGACGAGCGCGCCATCATCCGCAACGCCAAGATCGGCTTCGTCTTTCAGAGCTTCAACCTCCTGGCGCGCACCTCGGCGCTGGAGAATGTCGAGCTGCCCCTGCTCTACGCCGACATCGCCCTGACCCGCCAGCAACGCCGCGCGGCCGCGATCGCCTCGCTGCACCACGTCGGTCTGGCCGGCCGCGAGGGCAACTACCCCTCGCAACTCTCCGGCGGCCAGCAGCAACGCGTGGCCATCGCCCGCGCCCTCGTGACCGATCCCGCCATCGTCCTGGCCGACGAGCCCACCGGCAACCTCGACTCCAAGACCTCGGTCGAGATCATGGGCATCTTCCAGGAGCTCAACGACGAAGGAAAGACCATCGTCCTCATCACCCACGAGCACGACATCGCCCAGCACGCGAAACGGATCGTGCACGTGAGGGACGGACTGATCCAGCAGGACGAACGCACCGCCCAACATCGCATCCAGCGGGAAGGGATTGCCTCGCCGGTGGCACCGAAGGGGACCCGATGAATCAGTTGGCGGTTGGCGGTTGGCGGGAGAGCACCGCCCCACCCCTTCGGTCCCCCGCCAACCGCCAACCGTCAACCGCCAACCGGAGATCGCATGCGTAACTCCCTGACCCGCCTCGGCAACATCACCATCGTCGGTCTCAAGTCGATCGCGCGGAACAAACTGCGTTCGCTGCTCACCGCGCTGGGGGTGGTCATCGGCGTGGCGTGCGTGATCGTGTCCGTGGCCATCGGCGCGGGAGTGGCGGCCTCGGTCGCGGAGATGATCAACGCCCTCGGCTCGAATGTGATCATGATCATGCCCGGCGCATCCACGCAGAGCGGCGCGCGCATCTTCACCGGCCAGTCCACCCTTACCGAAGGAGACGTCGACGCCATCCGCCGCGAGGCTCCGGCCGTCGCTTACGTGACCCCCACCGTGCGCTCGGCGGGACAGGTCGTGGCCGCGGAGATGAACTGGTCCACCCAGGTGCAGGGGGTCGACGTCGACTGGCCGTTCATCCGCTCCTGGAACACCACCGACGGCGGCTTCTTCACCGACCAGGACGTGCGCTCCGGCGCGAAGGTGGCCGTCCTCGGGACCACCGTGGCCGAGAACCTCTTCCCGGCCGGCAACGCCGTCGGCTCCACCATCCGCATCAAGAACGTCCCCTTCAAAGTCATCGGCGTGCTCGAGAAAAAAGGCGGCACCCAGATGGGCGATCAGGACGACACCATCATCGCGCCGTGGACCACCGTGCAGAAACGCCTCTCCGGCCAACAGCGCCTGGGCATGCTCATGGCCTCGGCCACGTCCGCCGACCACGTGCAGGATGCGATGGAACAGATCGACAGCGTTCTGCGGCAACGTCACCGCATCCCACAGGGCGGCGACGCCGACTTCATGATGCGCTCGCAGGAAGAGATGGCCCAGGCCAACCAGGAGCAGGTCGGCCTCATGAGGAAGCTCCTGCTGGGCATCGCCATCGTCTCTCTGGCCGTGGGTGGCATCGGCATCATGAACATCATGCTGGTCAGCGTGACCGAGCGCACGCGCGAGATCGGCATCCGCATGGCCATCGGCGCCCGGGGACGTCACGTGCTCCTGCAGTTCCTCTTCGAGGCCATCGTGCTCTCCCTCTTCGGAGGCCTGGTGGGCATCCTCCTGGGCATCGGCGTGGCCACCGGCTTCGCCCGCATCGCCAAGTGGCCCATGGTCATCAGCCCCACCTCCATCATGGTGGCCTTCGCCGTAGCCGTGGCCATCGGCGTCTTCTTCGGCTTCTACCCCGCGCGCAAAGCCGCGCGCCTGGACCCGATCGATGCCTTGCGCTACGAGTGAT
>JBDTOZ010000542.1:0-7011 GCA_039932995.1 Acidobacteriota bacterium
CTCACTCAGTGTCTCTGTGCCTCTGTGGTGAGTCCCCCGTCGAGACAGTCACTTGTAGATGAGTACGTGCGGCACGCCGTCGGCGCCGATCCAGCCGCGGTACATCCCCTCGCTGTTGAAAGGCATGGCGAAGTTGCCTTTGGCGTCGAGGACGATCACTCCGCCTTCTCCCTTGACCGGCTCGAGCTTCTTGTGGATGACCTCGTTCGCGGCGTCCGCGACGCTCATCCCGCGGTACTTCACCAGCGCGGCGATGTCGTAGGCGACCGTCCAGCGGATGAAGAACTCTCCGTGACCGGTGCCGGAGACCGCCACCGATTCGTTGTCCGCGTACGTGCCCGCGCCAATGATCGGGGCGTCGCCCACGCGTCCGTATTTCTTGTTGGTCATGCCTCCGGTGGATGTGCCGGCAGCCAGGTTGCCGTTGCGATCGACCGCGACGGCGCCCACGGTCCCGAACTTCCTGATCTCGGGAGGATCGAGCGAGGCCTGAGGCTTCTTTCCCTGCTCCTTGACCAGTTCGTCCTGCAACGACTTCCAGCGGCGCTCGGTCCAGAAGTACTGGGGGTCGACGATCTCCAGCCCGACGCTGGTGGCGAAGAGCTCCGCGCCGCGGCCCACCATCATCACGTGCTCGGACTTTTCCATCACCGCACGCGCGGCGCTGATGGGATTGCGGATGATGGTCACGCCTGCCACCGCGCCGGCGGCCTTGGTCCGTCCATCCATGATCGACGCGTCGAGCTCGTTCTTGCCGTCGTGCGTGAAGACCGCACCCTTGCCCGCGTTGAAGAGGGGATTGTCTTCGAGCACGCGGATCGTGGCCTCCACCGCGTCGAGGCTCGAGCTTCCTTTGGCCAGCAGGGCCTGGCCGGTGCGCAGTGCCAGCTCCAATGCCGCGCGATACTGGGCCTCGGCCTCGGGGCTCATGCTGGCGCGCGTGATCGTTCCGGCGCCGCCGTGAATCACGAGCATGGCCTTCTCCTGGGCGGACGCGGCCAGTGCGTACACGATTGTTGCAGGGAGCAGGATCAGACGTTTCCACATGGCTCGTACACTAGTGGGGTATGCGGCGAAAAGCTATCCGTGATTCAGGTGCTCGCACACGGCGAATGAAACGCCTCTGCGCACTGCTCGTCGTCCTGCTCGGGCCCGCCGTTTTCGCCCAGGGACCCTCCGCGGAATGGCGCACCATCACCCTCCCGCACTTCCGCGTCCACTACCCGGCCGCGTACGAAGGGTGGGCCGTACGCGCCGCCGAGCGTCTCGAATCGATCCGCCTCGAGGTCTCGCGGGAAGTGGGATACATGCCGCCGCAGACGATTGACGTCCTGATCACCAATCCCATCGCCGAGCCGAACGGCAGCGCGTGGCCGCTGCTCGACACGCCGCGCATGATCTTTTTCGCCGAGCCGCCCGGTCCGGATGAGCAGCTCGGCGCGTATGGACACTGGATCGATCTCCTGTCCGTTCACGAGACCACGCACCTCGTGCACATGCTCCGCCCCTCGCGAAATCCTCTCGAACATGCGATCGAGAAGTCGGTCGTGCCGTTCAATCCGATCACCTTGCGTGCGCCGCGTTGGGTGCTGGAGGGCTATGCCACCGTGGTCGAAGGGCGCCTGACCGGCGCGGGCCGGCCGACCAGCACCATCCGCGCGCTGATCCTCCGCCGCTGGGCGGAGAACGGGCGCCTGCCCACGTACGGCCAGCTCAACTCCGACCAGCGCTTCCTGGGCATGTCCATGGCCTATCTCATGGGCTCCGCCTATCTCGAGTGGCTCGAGCAACGGGCCACTCCCGGCGCGCTCCGCAATCTCTGGTCACGTCTCACCGCGCGGCGGCGCCGATCGTTCGAAGAGGCCTTCATCGGAGTCTTCGGAGACCGTCCGGACCGTCTCTATGGGCAGTTCGTGGCCGAGCTCACCGCGTCGTCGATGACGTTGCGCCGTGCTTCGCCGCTTCTCGAAGGGACGCTGTTCCAGGAGACGCCTCGCGCCAGCGGAGAGCCGGCCGTCTCGCCGGACGGGGCGCGCATCGCGGTGGTCCTGCGCGCGAAAGACCAGCCGCAGAAGCTGGTGATCTGGTCGACGGCCGCGGCGAGCGAGGAAGAGCAGGCCTACCAGGAGCGCGTCGAAAAGATCCTGGCGAGCGATCCTGAAGACGTGGCCCCGCTGCGCGGCAAGCCGCTGCCGCGCAAGGCCGAGCATTCGCTGACGATGCCGGATGGTGGGGATATTCGTGGGCCGCGCTGGATGCGCGACGGCAAGTCGATCCTCTTTGCGCACCGGGCTCCCGATGCCGTGGGAGTGCTGCACTTCGATCTCTACCGCTGGGATTTTACCCGAGTGACGCGCATCACCCGGCTCGCGGACGTTCGCGATGCCGACCCATTGGACGAGCACACCGCCGTGGCGGTGCGCAGTCGTTACGGAGCCACGCAACTCGTCGAGGTCGACCTCGGCACGGGTCAGGTCAAGGCGCGCGGCGAAGCGTCGATCGACGACGTCATCACCGCGCCGCGCGTCAGTCCTGACGGCAAGCACCTCGCGCTGGTCGCGCATCGCGGTGGCCGCTGGACGCTCTTCGTCGACGACGCTCCGGTCACGGTGCCCGGCGATCCGGCTTCGCCCGCCTGGCTGTCGAATGACGAGCTGGTCGTGACCGCGTTCGCCCGAGGCTTTGCCGAAGTCGTTCGGGTGAGGCCGGCCGGTGGCGCGGTCAGTCCCATCACGCGCAGCGCCGGGGGCGCCTTCGACCCGGCACCCTCGCCCGATGGCCGGCTCTTCTTCACCAGCCTTGATCCCGACGGCTACGTCGTGCGCGTGCTCCCCGCGAAAACCGATGGGGACGCAGGCATCTTGCCTGCGCCCTGTCCCCCACCTCCTGCGCCCTGCTTTGAAGTCGCGCCCGACCCTCCGGCCTACGACGCCACCCTCGTGCCCGCGCTCTCGCCTCTTCCCGTTCCGCGGGAGCAGACCGGATCGCCGCGGGCGGTCGCGGCGGGGAAGTCTTACGGCCTTGGCCGGCAGGAGTGGTCCTGGCTCGCGGGAGCGAACATCGCGCGTGGCTCGCAGTCCACCGAAGTCGGAATCCGTCTCGGGGATGTCGTGGGACGTCTCGATGCGATCGCGGTAGGCTCCTTCGGCGACGTCGAAGGGGCGGCCCTCGTTGCGGCCTGGCGCGGATGGCCGGTCGGCCTCCAGGCCCATGTCTATCACGCCGATGGTGAGGACGGGACCGAGTTGCGGGGCATCTGGTGGCGTGCCTTTCCGCGGTCGCGGCTCACGCTCGAAGCGGGCTCGCTTCTCTCCGAGCGGTTCTTTGCCTCCGCGGCGTTCACCACCCGGCAGACGCGGGGTGCGACGCGTTTCGAAGAGGGCCTGCGCCTCGAGGCCGACGACGATCATTACCGCGCAGTGGTGGGCGCGTCCTTTCGCAGCGGGTCTCTGCGCGTGGCTGCGTGTTATCAACACGATGGTGGGGAGACCGTGACGCTGGGAGGCCTGCCGTCGTCGATCCTCCCGCGATCCGCGTACGCCTTGCGCGTCCTCGATCCGGCCCTGCCGGTGGCGGCGCTCTCCGGCGATGAGTACGATGGCTGGCGCGTCGAGAGCACCGTTCCCGGCATCCCATTCACCGCGTTCTATCAGCATCACCAGCTCGACTCGACGCAACTGGCCCTGGCGGGCCTGGAGGCAGACATTCCGATCGCACCCTTTCCCATCCTGAAGATCCCCGGCCTCGACTTGACGGTCGGCGTGGCCCGCGTCGTGGGCAATCCCTGCGCTCAGCATCCTGCTCCCTGCGCCCTGAACGACGGCGACACGAACTGGTGGCTGGGCATGCGGTGGCGGCCATGATTCATTTTCACAATGGCGACGTCGTCGCGGCCATGGCGCGACGGAGCGGCATCCCCGGACAGCACGTCGCGTTTCGCGAATCCCTCGTCACCGGGCCGGTCGTGCCCGGGGAGTCCTGGCTGGAATTGCGCGCGAACGCCCTGGCCGAGTACGGGCAGGACCTGTTGCGCGTGCGCACGGAAGTGATGGAGCAGGAGCAGAAACTCGACGCCGCGCCGTCCGAGGGAGAGATCGTGCTGTGGTTCGAGCACGACCTCTATTGCCTGGTGCATTTCCTCTATCTGCTCCAGCGTTTCGGGGAGACGCGGATCTCCGCGGTATGGGTGCCCGAGCCGCTCAGCAGTGACCGGGAGCGCGATCTCTACCTCCTCTTTGAATCGCGTGCGGCCGTGCTTCCCTCGATGATCGCCACGGCCCGGGACGCCTGGCGGGCCTACACGTCTCCCGATCCGACCCTGCTGAATGCCTGGCTCGATCGCGATGCCCGCGACTTCCCCTTTCTCCGCGAAGGCTTCACCCTGCATGCATCGCGCTTTCCGTCCCAGCAGAACGGTCTGGGCCGCGTCGAGGCGCACGCGCTCGAGCTCATGGCCGCGGGCATGGGCGACTTCAGCACACTCTTCGACCAGATCAGTCTGCGCGCCCCCCGCCTCGGTTTTGGCGATACGCAGGTCTTTCAGCTCCTGCGCTCGCTGACCACCCTCGGCGTTCCCTTGGCCACGATGATCGGCGAGTTGCCGAAGGCGATGTTCACCATCACCCCGGCCGGCGAAAAAATCCTGAGCGGGGAAGTCGACAACATGGCCGTCAACGATCCCGACCTCTGGCTCGGGGGCGCGCATCTGACGAAGGAGGACATGTGGCGTTGGGACGGCATGCGACTGAGCCGCTCGTCCGGCTCCTGAGATTCGAGGCCACCGACGGCGCGCCGCTCGCGGGCGTGCTGTACGAGCCGGCGCGGAAGACGAACCGCATCGGCATCTTTCTCCACGGAACCGGCGGCTCCTCGGTCTTCGAGTCCAGCCGCACCAACGCGCTGGCGGAGGTTTTCCTCCGCAACGGCATGGCCTGGTTTCCGTTCAACAACCGCGGCTCGCACATCGTGCGGCGCCTGGGACGCGAGCTGGGCGGCTTCGCATTCGAGCGCATCCGCGACTGCGTTTTCGACATCGACGGCGCGCTGCGCGAGCTCCGCCGCCGCGGCTACACCGACGTCACGCTGGTGGGACATTCCACCGGCGCGAACAAGATCGCGGTCTACGATCATCACAAGCCGCGCAACCGCGTGAAGCGCTACGTCCTGCTGGGCGGTGGCGACGACACGGGCATGCTCTACGAGCAGCTTGGGGCCCGTCGTTTCGCCGCCGCGTTGACCAGGGCGCGCGAGAGGATCCGCGCGCGCCGCGGCGAAGAGCTCGTCCCGGTGTCGATCTCGCCGCTGCCCATGAGCTGGCGCTCGTTCCATGACATGGCCAATCCCGACGGCGACTACAACGTCTTCCCGTTCATGGAGGAGATCGCCAAAGTCCGTCTCTCCCGCCGCCCGCGCTTCCGCCATCTCCGCGGCATCCGCAAGCCGGCGCTGTTCCTCTACGGAGAGCGCGACGAATACGCCTATGCGAACGACGTCTCCCTTTGCGTGGCCACGCTCGCGCGTGTGCTCGCCCCCAGGCCGAACATTGAGCTGGCGGTCATGAACGACGCCGACCACGGCTTCACGGGGCGGGAAGAGGAGCTGGGAGAAGTGATCGTGCGGTGGGTGGAAGCGCGAGGCTGAGGGCTATTGCTTTTCGCGAATCATCGCCACCACCGCATCCGAGAGATCGTTCGGGATGGGGATGGTGAGATTGTAGTGAGCGACCTTCCACTCCTTCCCGATGAGGCGGGCCACGCCGGTGCCGCGGCATTCACCGTAGGTCGCGCTGTCGAGCTTTTCGTCGAACCATGCCACGTCGCCGCGCGGTGAGAGGATGACGTGCCGGTCGTGCGGCACGAAGGTCCAGGCCTTGCCCTTCGCGAAATAGGGGTGCGCGAAGGCGCGGAAGGAGGGAACGTCCCAGCGCTCGCCGGCGTCCGTCCCCAGAAAGACGAACTCGGGAGCCATGGCTCCGAAGTAACGCCCTTCGTCCGCCGCCGCGGCCGCCTGATGCCAGCCGTCGAGCATCGCCTCTACCGGTGCATTGGCCACGCCCGGTCCGTTGGCCACGCCCGGCGTCGTCGCACACGCGGAGAAGAGCAGGAGGAAAGGCAGGAGCTTGCGCATGCCGCACTATCGCGAGCGGGTTGGTGTGACGTCAAGTCAGGTTTCATGGCCTCCCTTCCTCGACGCAACGTTTTGCGTCGGCGAGGCAGCACTCCAAAAGAGAGCCCCGATCTTCGGGTCATCCGCTGGCGATGACGCTGGCCAGGACCTCGAGCGACTTCAACTCGTAGCCGAGGAAATTGCGGCGGACCGTGCCGGCCAGGGAGCGGATTTCGAGGAGGAGACCGGTGGGCGCGTGAAAGTCGCGGACCGGGAGGCGAAGGGCATCGAGAGTGTTCGCGACCTCGTTGGGGAGCACGTACGCGCCGCGGCCCGCACAGGCAGCACAGACGAAGCCCTCCAGTTTTTCGTCGAAGCGGAGGGGGCGTTCGAGTCCCTCGCCGCACTCCATGCAGTCGCGCAACGAGGGGAAGATGCCGCTCAGACGGAGAATCCAGATCTCCGCGTAGGTCACCACTTCCAGCGGTGCGGCCCCTTCGAGGAGAGCCTCCGTGGTGCGATCGAGGAGGCGGTAAATCAGCTCGGCCGGATCATCCGCGGGCGCGAAGGTGTCCACCAGTTCCGCCAGATACGTCGCGGCCACGCTGCGGACCAGATTCTGTTGCGCCGGGAAGAGCGACCTCACCAGGTCGACCGACTCGATGCGCACCACTTCCTCCGCCTCGCGTTCCGAGTAGCCGATGCGCACCTTGGCCAACGGCTCCAGCGCCGCGCCGAAGCGGCTCTTGATCGAGCGCGCTCCATACGCCCAGCCCTTTCGCTTGCCGTGATCGGGCGTGAGGAAGACCACCATCTTGTCGCGCTCCCGCACCGGCACGGTGTGCAGGACGATGGCTTCGGTTCTCTCGATTTTCATGGTCGTTGGCGACTGAGATCTGAGATCTA
>JBDTOZ010000543.1:0-10853 GCA_039932995.1 Acidobacteriota bacterium
TCTGGCAGCAGGTCCTTCGTCTGCCCCGCGTCAGCGTCCACGACAACTTCTTCGAGATCGGTGGTCACTCCCTGCTGGTCGTGCAACTGATGACGCGCATCGAGCAGGTATTGCACGTCGGAATTCCGGTCATCGAGCTCTACAAACATCCCACCGTCGCCGCATTGGCCGAATATGTGGTCACTGTTGCGACGGGCAGTGACACGGAGCGATCCGCCTCGCCGCTGGTGGTGCTGTCCGCTCGGGACTCGGGAACGCCCTTGGTGGTGATTCCGGGCATCATCGGTGCTTTGCACGGCTACTACGATTTCGCCCGCGCCGTTGGGGAATCACGACCCGTTTTCGGACTGCATGCGTCGAGTGCGCGGGAGATTGCGAACGGTCACACGGTGGAAAGCATCGCGCGGCTCTACGTCTCTTCGTTGCACGAAGTGTGGGACGGAGGTCCGCTTCACCTGCTCGGGCATTCCTACGGCGGCATCGTCGCCTTCGAAATGGTGCGGCAGCTCGAAGAGCAGGGCCATCAACCGCGTTCCCTCATCCTCGTCGACGTCGATCCACTGGCGTTACGAACGAAGGACCTTGCGCCGGACATCTTTGCGCTCCAGTACATGCTGAAGTTCTTGCGGATCGACGACGTCGTGCCTCGCGACCTCGAGCCCGCCGACGGTGAAGACGTGGCCTCGCTTCTGGACGATCTGGCCACCCGCCATCACCAGCAGGTGTCTTCAGGCCGCCAGCATCTGGCGGAATGGATCCACACGATCCGGTCGCGTTACACACAGACATACGCACCTGCGCCATACCAGCCCGCGGCCGACATCCTGCACGTGTGGGCCCAACACGGCGCCAGCCTTCACGGCGCGAGCGAGGCCTGGAAGAAGGTTCTGCGGAAGGAGACGGATCGCGTGGTCGTCCCAGGCGATCACGAGAGCTTGATCAGCCGCGAGCATGCCACGCAACTGGCGCGGACCGTCAATGCCTGGATCGCCGGCGGACTCAAACCGGAATAGCGTTCGCGGGGGTTTGCGCGACACTCTCCGCGAGACAGCGCTCCAGAAAGGACAACGTTCCGGGGAGCGCAGCGCTGACGTAGGCCCATGTATGCGCGCCGCGCAATTCGCGATACTCGTGCTGGATTCCGAACCGCTCCAGAATGGCGTGGAAGTCGCGCACTGTTTCGACCACGCGCGCGTAGTCGTCGGTGCCCACATCGAGGGAGAGGCGCGGCGCGGATTCCCCGCCGGCCGAGAATCGCTCCACGATCGTGTACGGGTCATATTCATCGCGCGTGCTGCTGCCGACGCTCCCCCAGACCGCCTCGTGCGCCGCGACGTCCGGCATCAGCAGATCGCGTGATCCCCGTTCCGCCGCATAAGGGTCGCCGACCCGACGCGCGGCATGGAACGCGCCGGCATGCGCGAACGCGGCACCGAACAGGTCCGGCCGGCGCAACGCCTGGAAGACCGCGGCCGCACCGCCCATGGAGAATCCCCCAATGAAGCGCGTGCCGCGCGTGGTCGACGGCGCAAACTCCGATTCGATCGCGGGGAGCAGTTCTTCCAGGAGATAACTCCCGTACTTTCGTCCGTCGTGGTCGTCGATGAACCATCGCCGGCCGCTTTCGGGCATCACGAAAGCCACCGGAAGCCGCGCCGCCATGAACGCCAGCGGCGTGTGCTCGGCCCACGACTTGAAGTTGCCGGCGTAGCTGTGCAGGAGGTAGCAGACTCCTTCGATCTTCCCACTGCGAGGCAGGAGCAGGCGCACGTACTTGTCGCGTCCGAGATGAGCACTGCGACGCGAACGGTCGACACTCTCCAGTCGGAGTTGCAGAGCCGCGCGGTCGATTTTCCCCCGGTCATTGCGGGGCATGGATTCGACAGCGACCCAGACGGCCGGCGTCATGTAGGCCGGAAGTTGTCGCCGGCATTCGGTGGCCAACTGCGACGCCGGCACGTCACCGACGACGAACGCGGCGAGCGCCGTCTCCGACGACATCGTGAAGGGAACGACCACGACTTCCTGCACCCCGGCAATTCCCGCCATGACCGTCTCGATCTCGCCCGGCTCCACTCGATACCCGCCGACCTTGACCATGGCATCCGTGCGGCCGATGAAACGGAGCGTCCCATCGGGGTCCTCCTGCACGGAGTCGTTCGTGCAGTAGAACGTCTGACCCTCCTGCTCCACCAGCGCCGCGCGCGTCCGCTCGGTGTCGCCCCAGTAGCCGGTCATCAGCGTCTCCCCACCCGCGAACAGCACGCCATCGCGAATGAACAGGCACGCGTAAGGACAGGCCCGCCCGATGGGAACCGATCCTTCGGGCGGATCCGAGTGCTTCACCTCGTGGTAGGTGACGACGTTCGTCTCCGTCGGCCCGTAGAGGTTGTGGATCCGCGCGGCCGGAAAGGTCTTTCGGATGATCGGAAGAGCTCCTCCGCGAAATGCCTCTCCTGCCACCAGAAGCTGGCGAATGGACGTCAAGGTTCGGCCGTCGCGCGTGCAGAGCTCGGCCATCTTCGTCACGATGGAGGGAACCGAATACCAGACCGTGATCGAGTGGCGTTCGATCAGATGTGCGAGGAACGGAGCCATGCCGCGCTGCAGCTCGGGCACGAGCACGATCGTCGAGCCGGAAACGAGTGACGAATAGACGTCGAAGATCGAGAGATCGAAGGCGAACGAGGCGTGGCTCGAAACGCGATCGTCTTTCGTGAGGCCCGTATAGTCCGCTGCCCAGTCCACGAACGCGGCCGTGGCGCCGAGACTGATGGCCACGCCCTTCGGTTTCCCCGTCGAGCCCGACGTGTAGAGAATGTTGACGAGGTCCGTCGTTTCCACAGTCGTCAGCGGCAACGAATCGATCGCGGGAAGGTCGGCGATGACGGGAGTTTCGGGCCGGGAGTCGAGGCCGGCCGGACAGACGGCGTGCCGGCCGAAGAACACCGCCGGCTGACAATCGCGCAACATCAGCTCCAGGCGTGGCGCGGGGGTGACCGGATCAACGGGAACGCACGCCGCGCCCACCCACTGCGTACCGATCAGTGCCGCGATGGCATCGGCCGACTTCTCAATGTCGATCGCCACACGGTGGCCCCGAGTGACGCCTGCCTCCCGCAGAAAACCAGCCACATTCCTCGATCGTTGCAACAGCTCCCCATACGTCATGGTGGCGTTCCCATCGATCAGCGCGAGCTGCTCGGGGTTGCGGCTCGCGACCTCGACGAATCGGGCAGCCAGGCTTTTCATAGTCCGAGCTCGTGCGCGATCATCACTCTCTGGACCTCCGCGGTTCCTGAATAGATCAGCCCTCCGATCGCACCGCGAAGCTCGCTCTCGATGCCCGCCTCGGCCATGTACCCATAGCCGCCATGAACTCGGAGTGCGTCGAGATGCTGCAGCACCCCGGACTCCGCGAGCATCAGCTTCGCGGCCGCGACACGCGCCGAAGTCAATTCCTCGGAGTCGCGCAGCAGCACATTCTCGCGAAGAAATGCGCGCACCGTGATGTAGCGGACGTACATGTCGGCGATCCGCGAGGAGACCATCTGCAGCTTGCCGATCGGACGTCCGTTCACCCGGCGCTCGCGTGCATACTCCACGGCCCGTTGGGTCTGGCGTTTCATGGCGCCGAGGAGCGGCGCGAGAATGAACAGACGCTCCCAGGCCATGGCGCAGGTGAAGACGTCTCGTCCGCCATCCCTCGGACCGAGCAGGCGGTCGCCCGGCACGACCACATCCCGCAAGGCCACCGAGGAGAGCATCGAGCCATCGAGCCCGAGCTTGGCCTCGTCCGGTCCCGTGGTGATGCCCACGTCGGCTGCCTCGACGAGAAAAGCGCTCGCTCCGCGGGATCCGAGCAGCGCATCACGCGTCGCGAAGACGATGAACAGCTCCGCTGCCGGCGCATTCGTGATGAACAGCTTCAGACCGTCGATGGCGTAGCCCTCGCCCATCTCCACATAGCGAGTCGAGGCCGCCCCGGAATTGTTCTCCGACTCGGTCATGGCGTGCGCGCCGATCCATTCACCACTCATCAGGCGTGGGAGATAGCGCTCGTGCTGGGCTGGCGTACCGAACCTCGCCAGGGGCTGCAGCACCGCCCATAAATGCGCGCCAATCGCGAAAAGCAGACCGTCATTGGAACAGCCCTCGCCGAGACCTTCCAGCACGTCGAGGATCTCGACGTTACTGAAGCCATCACCGCCGAGGGCGGTGGGCACGGCCATCGTGAACAATCCGAACTCGGCACACTGCTTCCAGCCTTCGCGGAGACGCCTCTCCTTCTCCGCCGCTCCGGTCCCGGGTGGAGGAGCGGCGGGTAGTTTCCTGGCAAAGTCGCAAGCGGATTCCTGCAGCGCGGACATGGCCGGCCAGATGGAGCTCAGACCGCCTCCACGAGCTCGTTCCGCTGCCGCAGCAACGAGAGACTGTGGGCGATCATCGCTTCATCCGGCGCGCCGTCGTCGATCTCGGACTTGAGGTATGCGTCGTAGGACGAGAGATCGAGCAGGCCGTGGCCACTGACGTTCGCCAGGACACAGATCGGAGAGGGCGCTTCCCGAACCGCTTCGACCGCGGCCGCGAGGGCGTGAGCCGATTCCGGGGCGACGATCATTCCCGTGGTGCGCGCGAACAGAACGGCCGTCTCGAACACTTTGCGCTGAGGATAGGAACGAGCCTCGAACAGTCCGTCGCGATACATCGCGCTGAGAAGCGGAGATGTGCCGTGATAGCGCAGCCCGCCCGCGTGAATCCCGGGAACGACGACGTCCCGTCCCAGCGTCATCATGCGGACGTAGGGGGTCGTGCTCGAGGCGTCACTCATGTCGTACGCATAGAGCCCGCGGGTCAGCTTCGGACAGGCGATCGGCTCCGCGGCAATGATGCGCATGGCCTTCCCGTGGCGGCGGCTGTTGCGAATGAACGGGAAAGAAATGCCGGCGAAGTTGCTGCCCGCTCCGACGCAGGCCGTGACCACGTTCGGATAGTCGCCGATCTCCTCCATCTGGCGGACGGCCTCCTGCCCGATGACGGTCTGGTGCAGCAGTACGTGGTTCTCGCCGCTCCCCACCGCGAAGCGGGTGCCGGGCGCGCTCCGCGCGATCTCGATGGCCTCGCCATTCGCAATGGAAAGGCTACCGATCCGCTGAGGGTCCTTGATCCGGCCCGCGCGACCGACTTCGGTCACGTCACTCGGACTCTCATGAACCTCGCCTCCGTAAACGCGCATCATCACGGGGCGCAGTGGCTTCTGCCGGTAACTCACGCCCACCATGAAAATCGTGGCCTCCAGCCCCGCCCGGCCACACGCCCAGGCCAGCGCCGCACCCCACTGGCCCGCCCCTGTGCCGGTGGTGATCCGTTCCACGCCTGCCTTCTTGAAGTAGTACGCCTGTGCAATGGCGCTGTTGAGCTTGTGGCTCCCCGCCGCGTTCTGCCCCTCGAACTTCACGTAGATCCGCGACGTGGTGCCGAGAGCCTCCTCGAAAGCCTTGGCCCGGATGAGCGGCGTGGGCCGGTACATCGCATAGAGCTCGAGGATCGGATCCGGAATCGGAATCTCGGCCAGATCGGCCTGATTCGACTGCCGGAACAACTCCAGGGTCATCTGCGGCCGGACGTCCATGTTGCGGCCGCCCGCGTCCACTTCCAGATGCTTGGGGGCCGGATCCCGCTTCGCGTAGGCGGGGAAATCGTGGAGGATGTTGCACCACGTCTCGACCTGAGCGTTCACGCAGGCGCTCCCGTCCGGCAGACCTCGAGAGTGCGGCGGACCACGTCGCCCACCGTACGCAGATCCCCGAGCAGGTCCTCATCATCGAATCGACAGCCGACCCGGGACTCGATGGACGTCCAGAGCTCGAGATATTCGAGCGAGTTGAGCCCCAGATCGACGAACAGCGTTTCAGAGTCCGCGATCGACTGAGGCGGTCTCGATTGCGGCATCAAATCGCCCAGCGCTTCCCGTACCGCGTCCGCAACCTTCACCACGTCCGTGTTATGGCTGTATTGCATGGGATCCCTCACGTCGAGTAAATGTATTGATCGACACCCGGCTCGCGTGCCGCGGGCCGTTTGGCGGTCTGGCCGACCACCTCCGCGAGCACGGCGTCCGAGACCGGATAGAAGGTGGGAAACAACAGCTCATCCGGCGAATCGGAAATGACCCCTTCGCGAATGGCGATCTGGGCCAATTCCGTCCGCGGATAGATCCGCACGCGCTCGGTGACGTCTACGGCATCGAAGCCCATGACGTCGCAGGCTTCGAACGATTGCCGCACCGTCTGGACGGTCTCGGTCGGATGTCCGAACAGGAGACTGCAGGAGACCGGAGCGCCGCGGTCGTGACACATATCCACCGCGCGCTGGACGTCCGCCACCGTGTATCCCTTGTGGATGGCGAACAGCACCGGATCGGCAAGGCTGTCCACGCCGAAATGAAAGCGCTTGCGCCCGGAGGCCATGGCCGCGTCGATGAACTCCGGCGTGAAGGCATTCGGGTGAGGATTGAAGAAGCCGTCCCACTCGATCTCGACGTTGCTGTCGACGATCTCGCGGAGCAGCGCCGTGGCCGCCTTGACCGGCACATTGAACACGGAGTCACAAAAGAAGACCCGTTTGACGCCCTGCCGCTGAAGGTTACGGATCTCGGCCACGATGTCGCTCGGCGAGCGGTGCGTGATCCGAAACCCTTCGACGGCCGGGTAGTTACAGTATTGACAGCGGAACGGACAGCCGAAATGGGTGGCGATCCCAATCGGATGCTCCTGATACTTGCTCTTCTCCACGTACGGCCGTTCGTAGATGCCGCTGATCGTGTCCGAGTAGTCCTCGAATACGGTTCGCGATGCCGGCTCCCCACTCAAGACGTGGCGCACGAGCATGCGCGCCGCATTGTGGCCTTTGCTGGCAATCGCATAGTCGGCGCCGAGGTAGCGCCTCATGGGGTCGGGAACGGCATTGATGGCCGCTCCTGCGATCGCGATCGGCACCGTGGGATAGCGCTCGCGCAAGTCTGCGACGAGGTCTCTCGTCTGAGGAAGCGCCGAATCGACGTTGCCCGGTCCGATGTCGAGATTGCGCACCACCACGAAAATCAAATCCATGGCGTCGGCCGGATACTGGGGCACGGCTCCCTGGCTCAGGTCGATGATCTCGACGTCGTGCCCGTCTCTCACCAGGACCTCGGCGTTGTACTCGAGCCCTACAGGAAATACGGGCGGGAGCATGAACGCCGGATTGACGATCAAGATCCGCGCACTCTCGCGAACGGTCATGCGGACGCTCCTCCGGTCCTGCACAGTTCCATGCACTCATTCAGCGTGGCCCGGACCCTCTCTGGCGAAATGCCTTCGATGCCCCAACTGAATGCAAGCACTGCCACGGTGGTGGGAACGATCATCGTTTGCGCCGAATCGCGCACTCCCACGATCGAGATCACCTTTTCCCGATCGCGCAGGATCGGGAACCCGGCCGGCACGGCTTCGCTCTTGGTCTTGCCCAACGGGACGATCTCCTCGTCTCCATGGGCCACCGCCAGCGTCAGATCGCCCTCAATCGAGTGGAGATCGAACAGACCCACCGGAATCATGTTGCCCAGCGAGGCCACATTCGCAGCGTCGACCAGCGAGTTGATGCGGGGGAACTTCCCCTTCATCAGATACCTCGTGACGACGTTCTCCACCGCCGGCGTGACCGCGCCAAACTGATCGGAAAAGCGGGCGCTCAACTCGCGATAGAGGCGTATCTCTGCAAGCCCCGCGAGATCACCGCCTCTGCCCTCTGTCCAGCGGGTGAGAATGGCGCTCACCGCCTCATCCAGCCAGGGAGCGTCTCTCGAGACGGAGAGCCCATCCGCCGTCACGCTCTCGACAAAGAGGCCGGGAACACGAGTGCGCACTTCTTCCGTGATACCCAATATGTAGTTCGGAGCGATGGTGTGCATGAGCGTCACTTCCATGCGCAAGCGGCACGGATTCCTGAGCCGACACAAGTCCTGCAGCAAAACCGAAGACAAACGAAAGGACTGTCTTCTGCCTTGAAACCAGACGAAAACTGAACCGATGTTGAGGCAGTATAGGTTCCTCTCTATACTAACGCAAGGCCATACTTATATGTGTGTGGCCTTTGTAACATTGAGGATTCAGTTACTTGACAGGCAGGGCCCACCCCGCGAAACCGGCCTCGTCCATGATGCAGACGTCGAAGCTGGTGGGCGCTCTCGGCGAGCTCAACCAGGGTGGGAGCGCTGGCGTCTGGCCGGCTGGAACGCAGGCGTCCTCGCCTGCGCCGCGTGCCCGTTGGAATGAGGGAACGTCTCGCGAAGAAGTCGACCGCAGCGGCGAGACGCCGCTGGGCCAGCCGGCGAGGACGCCGACGCTCCACGACGCCCTGCTGCACTCGGAGACGACGGTTGGCGCCGCGCCGAGGCGACAGATGGATGGGAGGGAGAGTCCTCCGTGTCGATGCTGTTAGAATCCGCGCCCGTTCCTCATGAGCAAGTTCTACATCACCACTGCCATCCACTACGTCAACGACGACCCCCACATCGGGCACATGTACGAGAACATCGTGGCCGACGTCATCGCGCGACATCGGAGGCGGATGGGCGATGACGTACGCTTCCTGACCGGAACCGATGAGCATGGACAGAAGGTCGAGCGGACCGCGGCGAAGGAGGGCATCCTGCCCATCGAGCTGGCGGACCGCGTGGTCCGGACGCACCACGATCTGAACCGGCGCCTGAACATCAGCTACGACGACTTCATCCGGACGACCGAGCCGCGGCATCACGCCGGCGTCCTCGAGTTGATCCGGCTCATCCGGGAGCGGAATCCGGACGACATCTACCTGGGTGAGCACGCCGGCTGGTACTGCCAGAGTGAAGAGACCTTCATACCGGAGAACCAGGTTCACGACGGACTGGATCAGGACCGCCACAAGGTGGAGTGGACGACCGAGCGGAACTACTTCTTCCGCCTCTCGCGCTATACCCAGCCACTGCTCGATCACTATCGCCAGAATCCCCGCTTCATCTGGCCCGACACGCGGATGAACGAGGTCCGCACTTTCGTCGAACAAGGCCTGCGCGATCTCTCCATCTCTCGCAGCACCATCAAGTGGGGCATCCCCTTCCCGGGAGAGCCGGAGCACGTCATCTATGTCTGGATGGACGCGCTGACCAACTACCTGGCGGCGCTCGGGTTCGGCAGTGACGAGCACGAAAAACTGGATCGCTATTGGCCGGCCGACCTGCACCTGGTCGGCAAAGACATCGTTCGGTTCCACGCCGTCTACTGGCCGGCCTTCCTCATGGCCGCCGGCCTGGAACTGCCCAAGCGCGTCGCCGGACATGGCTTCTGGCTGCGAGACCACGAGAAGATCTCCAAGTCCCTCGGCAACGTGGTCCGTCCCTACAACATCATCGACGACTTCGGACCGGATGCGCTCCGCTACTACGTCATGCGCGAGATGGTGTTCGGGCAGGATCAGGATTACTCGGATCAGTCGCTGCTCACCCGATACAACGCCGACCTGGCCAACGACCTCGGAAACACCCTGTCGCGGGCGATCAAAATGTCGGCCAGCTACTTCGACGGGAAGACGCCCCCCGTACGTTGCCCCACCAACGAACTGCGGACGAAGGCGGAGGCCGTCGTGCCCGCCTATTTGCGTCACATGGACGAGCTCGCGTTTCAGAGGGCGCTCGAATCGGCGTGGGAGCTCTTGAACGAGATCAACAGCTACATCGTCGCCCGCGAGCCGTGGAAGCACTTCAAGGAGAACGGAGCCGACGACGCACTGGCCCGAATCCTGTGGAACACCCTCGAGGCGCTACGGATCGTCTGGACGATGATGGCGCCCTTCCTGCCAGGGTCCACCCGCGAGGCACTCACGCGCCTTGGGGGCGATCCAGATTTCATCGAGGCCCGAGGGCTGCAGTGGGGGTGGCTGAACACGGATGCGCCGGTGCAGGTGACCGATCCCATCTTTCCGCGTGTCGACGTCGCTCAATACATCGGAGGAACCAAGCCAGTGGAAGAAACACCCAACCCGCCCGTCGCTCCGGCGGACACCGCAGGACAAACCGGCGCCCCCCTCGAGACCACTCAGGCAGTGCCGCCGGACCTGACCCGAATCACGATCGATCAATTCATGCAGACGGACCTGCGCGTGGCCGAGATCCGGGCTGCGGAACGGGTCCCGAAGTCCAAGAAGCTCCTGCAGATGACCGTCTTCACGGGCGATGGCGAACGGACGATCGTGGCCGGAATCGGCGCCCGTTACACGCCGGAGGAGCTGGTGGGCCGCAAGGTGGTCATCGTGGCCAATCTGCAGCCGGCGAAGCTGATGGGCGTCGAATCCAACGGCATGGTCCTGGCCGCCTCGATCGACGGAGTGCCCAGCCTGCTGAGCGTGGATCCGGACGTTCCAGCCGGAACCAAAGTGCGCTGAGGACGCGCGCTTAAAAGGACCCCGGAAGAATCGGGGCGGTTTCCGAAAACATAGGGACAGACGCCCCCTCCGGACATAGGTTGGAATCCGTCGCTGATCCGCAGGACACCTCTGCCAGCGACCCAGCCGCCGCGCTCGTGCGCGATGCCCCGCTTCCCCTCGGCCAGGGGAAGCGGGTTTTTGTTTTTGTGGGGTTTTCGTTTTTCGCACGCTCTCCCGGGGGATTCACCACAGAGACACAGAGGCACAGGAAGTCAAAGACAATCATGACTCTCTCTCTGTGTCTCTGTGCCTCTGTGGTGAATCCCCCGGGGAGGGGAGCGCGAAAACCGCCATAAAAAGCGAAAGGGCCTCGATTTCTCGAGGCCCTTTCAGAAAATTTATCCCGGCGG
>JBDTOZ010000544.1:0-5639 GCA_039932995.1 Acidobacteriota bacterium
GGAGGAGGGAACCAAACGTTCTGGAACGCCGGCCTGTCGCGCCGAAGGTCGCGGGACGGGCTCAGTCGGCCCCGCCAATCTAAAGCACTCACCAGCCGCCACTTCGCGGCGTTTTGCTTTTGCGGCGAAAACGACCTGCACAAGGTTCCGCACAAGGTGCGAATTCTTGAGGGCCGAAAAACACACTGAATAACAGCGGGCAACGCGAATGTTCCACGCGAACAGGGCCATTGTTTCACGACTCTAGAAGCGCGCGGACGGCGGCGCGAAGGGTGCGCGAGCACCGAGAGCGCGCGTGAGCGGTAGCGCGCGATGCTCACTCAGCTGCGCGGCGGCGGCTGGACGGTGTGAGAAGGATCATCATGGTCTGCCGCCGCGTCATCAGCGCAAACGGCGGCGAGGTCGGGCGCGAAGACTTCAACGTCCGGAACCGCCCAACCGTCGATGATCTCCTGCATCACGCTGTCCTCCAGCTTGAAGTGGTGGCGGTTGACGGTGGCAACGCTGGTGTCCCCAATCACCTTCACGACCGTCAGCAGGTGGCGCGCAGCGCGCCCGCGCTGACCGATGTGGGACGCGCCGGTGTGGCGGAAGTTGAGGAACCTTGCCTTCTTGCCGGTCGGCTTGTACCCGAGCATTTCCGCGGCGATGGCGAGTAGTCGTTTCCACTGCTTTGGGATGCCACGTACGGCCAGCCGGTCGCAGGGTTCGCGTGGATCGGCCCGACGGCGTTAGCGGGGCGAATCGAGAGCAGATATTCGACCAGCTCGCGCGCGATCGAGCCGCGTGCCTTGTTGCCTTTGTTCACGTTCTTGTGCTGGTCGAGTTTGAAGGTGCCGCGCATGGTTGCGGCGTCCAGCGCAATATCTTCCCAATCGAGCGACCGATTGTTGTCCCGCCGCATCTGCGTGTAATAGCCGACCAGAAAGAGGATACGGGACGAAGGACGGCGAGCGCTTGCCGCGGTTCTACGCTCGAGAGTTCGCGGCGTTCCGGGAGACGCCACGCACGCTCGAAGTTCCCTTCGTACTCCGGCACGGCGGCGCCGTGAAACATGCCGCATGCGCGCGGCGCAGCGCGAAATGCAGGTCGCTATAAATCCGATTCAGGGCAGATTCCGAGATAACGAACTTGTCCCCCATTGAAGAGGACGATCGCTTCGGTCACTCTTCGCAAGGCGTCGTCGACGGCTGCATCCGAGATGCGCGGATTTCCCTGCACGTAGATCAACAAGTTCTGGGTCTGACGCGTGACCTTCGACAATTCGCTCTGCTTGCAGTTGAGGTGGCAGAGAACATGATCGTCGGCTATGCCGGCCCATTGCCCCGCCGGGAGCGTCACCGAACTGCCGCCGCCGAGCGGATGGAAGACTTCCGTACCGTCCGTCATCGCAATGCGCGGGTTTCCTTCGACGCGATCGCTATCGTGAGCGGAGACGACCATCAGGGTCTTGATAGAGACCATGTTGTACGCGTCGACGACCGTGTTCACTCTGGGCAGCCGTCCTTGTTCGCGGACGAACTGCAGGAGCAGCAGCGGAGACGCGATCTCCGTCGTGGCGCCGACGTTGTCGAGGATCTCACGATACCCGAGCAGCACGGGATGCCGTTCATAGTCGATCGACGCAACGTCCGTGACCGCCTGCGCCTTCGCCGCCTCGAGTTCTTTCGACTCCCGAAGCACTGTCACACCCGCGACCTCAGCGCATCGGAACTTTACGCCGACACGAGTTGCTTCAGGCGTGACGAACGAGCATCGGGACGGCATCACGTCGTGCTCGCGCGGTCTGCCTGGCGCTGCTGTTCGAGGGCGATACGATACGCTGCGCTATAGGCGTTCAATACTCCTTCGTAACGCGCACGCGATGTCAGGCGTTTTGCGTCGTTCCCGAGCAGATCCCAGAGCTCGGTCAGCGTGCGTGATCTACGGTCCCTCCAGAGTTGCCTGAAGAAATCGCGGTATCGCGGAATGACCGAGCCATTGTCCGGCGCCGCACCCTGCCTGAGATAGTGGAATCCGAGACTGACGCGACGTTGCGAGTCCGGTTCTGTGTAGATCCGTCCGAACACGCAGTCATCGCCATAAACGATGAAATCGTCGATGGTCTGATCCCGGGTCCGACGCGTGACATTGTCAAGCTCGGTCTCGTACCAGTTGTCCGTATCGTCCGCATATATGTCGCGGATGAAAAACTTGAGTCCGAAGTGATGTGCGGCATGCCACTGCACGAACACCCAGAAATTTTCCTCCTGCAGATCCTTTAGGAGATCCTTCAGCCGGATGATCACAATGCGAGACTTCTCCGCCGGCGGACCGATGAAGGCTCTCAGCCGTCCAGCTTTTCCGTCGAAGTTGCCGATGATGAGTTCGAGATTCTGCACCTCACCCGACGAATACTCCAGAAAATCGATCGTTTTCGTAAGGAGGGGTGTCTGTCGGTGGAAATAGTCCTTATGATCGTTGTAGAAGGTGGAAGGGATGTCATGGGCCGTTGCGTAGATGCTGGATACCCTCATCCGCGTCTCGTAATACTCGGCCACGCCGCTCGCATACAAGTATTGCGTGTTGAGATCCACCTTCTCTACGGCATGCTCTGCGGCAAGCAGTGCCATTCTCTTGACCTCATGCTGAAGCGACAGGTTGAAGATCGATTCCACCTGACGGGGGACATTCAAGTCGTGGAGCATGGCCGTGATCTGTCTCACGAAGTCGCGATTAATTTCCCGCTCATCGAAGCGTTCGAGCAACGACAACCAGCGATCGATCTGCTGCTGTCCTTCGTGGTCTCCGCGTCCGCCATCGGTTGCGAGTCTGGTGACGGTCTCCACGACGATGGGCTCCACGGCGCCGCCCGATTCGACTACCGTCTTCAAGACCTTGCGCACGTTCTCACGGTTCAGGGAGACACCGTCTTTCGGCTCCAGGCGGTCGACCGCGTGCTCGAGGTCGTCGAGGTTCGCCGGACGATAATGCTCGACGAGCAGGTGAATGTAGTGCGCGAGGATGCCTGAGCCTACCAGGAAGGCGAGCAGATCCTGCGTCGTGGATAGTTTTCCAAAAAAGACTTTCAGGATCAGGCCACCGGCGATCTCCGTGCCCCACACGATCGCGGGAAGGTATCTCGGGACCCGCGCGAGCCATTGAATCGGCTTCATTCGCTCCTCCGTGGATGGGCAACCAGGACAGGGTACTGCGCATGCAGGCGCCGCTCGAACGGCAGGCGATGCATCGTCTCCGTATCGGAGATGGCAACGAATCCGGCACGATACGGAACGGCGCTGTTCTCGAGGTGCTCCCGCGCCCATTCCTGTTCGTGCGGAGTCCGTTTGGACAGCTCGCGGATGTTCGTGATCACCAGCGTCCCTCCCGGTGCCAGCCTCGCGAGAAGAGAGTCGATGAACCGGCCGAGGGCGGCGAAGTCGTGGAAAACGTGAATGAACTCCCAGCAGAGGATCAGATCGAACGGCCCCTGAGGAATGGTCTCGTCGTGCGTCAGATCGGCGAGAGAGAGACGGGTCACGGATCCGAGGCCGGTGTTCCGGTATTTGTCGCGGATGCTGGCTGTGAGTGGCGTGAGCATTTCGACCGCATTGCGGATTGCCTCGGCGTGGCACTTGATCCAGCCAGCCAATACGTCGGCCCGAATGACGTTCGATGCGGCCACATCGGCGGAAGCGAGAATCTTCAGAGGGAAGTACCAGTCGGGGATGGCGCGGTTCTGCAGGATCTGATCGAAGGCGCGGGCGATGAGGGGCAGCGAATCCGGGTCGTCGTACCGCAGCGCGACCCGGCGCGAAGTCGCATTCAGCGAAACGCACAACGCATTCAGTGCCTCTTGCAGGCCGTCCTCGATCCGGCCGTCGCCGGCGACGACCTGATGCAGAACTTCACAGAGCGCGAGGTTCAGAATGTCCACCTCCGGCACTCGCAGCCGCAGCGAGGCGATCTGCAGCAAGTCCGGACGAATGTCCACTGCGGCAGCGTGATCCGGCACTCCGCTGCCACGGGGCCACAGCCGGAGGAAATCGCCTCCGGCGCAGGGTGTGACGAGGAGCCTCCGTGCGGGCGGAATGGCGAACTGGCTATGGAGCCGCTCGAGGAATTGCGGGATGAACGGATAGGCCGAATACGTGGTGTACAGCTGAATCGCGCCCCAAAACTCGAAGGTCGGCTGCAGCCGGATCTTCGTCTGCGCGTTCGAGAAGATCCGGAGGTTCACCGGATCGTCGGTCAACTGGCGGAGCGGATCGGGCGTCGTGGCAGGATCGAATAGGGGAGCGTCCGTCGAGAACAACACCACGCGCTGACTGCTCTGTCCGAAGCCGCGCTCCTGCAGGATCTCGGTCTCGAGACACATGCGTTCCTGTGGCCGGAAGCCGGCTCGCTTCAGGATGCTGGCCTGGCGCACTTCCGATTCGGGCAGGAGACACAATGCCGCCATTGCCGGGCCGCGCTCGCGAAGCGCCGCCAGCGCCGCGTCGAGCAACCCCGCGCAGTCTTCGTCGTAAGTGGGAGATTCCGGCGCAAAGGGGAAATCGACGATCGCGCCGTACTGATGCTCCTCCCATGCGTCGGGCACCAGCGGCTGCACCGGAAAGATCCTCGCGGCCTCGGCCAGGACGAAGGAGTTCCGGCCGCGCAGGTGGAAGATCCAAAAACGATCGAACGGCAGAGCGGGACGCGGCGGCTGCCACACCCGGCCCAGCGCGTCGCCATCAGCAATGGACGCGAGCGCGGAGTCGATGACTCCATCTGCGACGGCCGGTGGCGCTTGACCGGGGGCGAATTGCATGGGGTACCTCTGACAAGGAGTGACAGAAATGGATGGTTCCCTACCTATCGGTTTCGAGAGGTGTACTTCACGCCTTCTCCTTCCGCGAAGTCGTCCTCGAAGGAGACCGTCAACTGCAACAGGCCTCGGGACGTTGCGGTGCGGAAGCGATCGTGTAGGCGCGCACCCACTGTCCCGGCTGAAATCCAGCGCCTGCCGCTTTCCCCCGATCTTCACCTGCACCGTGAACCCGGGTCGATATCCATCGGCTCAAGCGTCTTCAGGTAACGGTAGATCGCGCGCGCAATGTCGTGCTCGCTCATGCGCGGGAACTGGCGCCACGGGCCCGCGCCGGCTCGTCCCGCCACCCACCAGTGGCCCCATGTTCTACGCGTTCACACGCGAGCTGTGAGGGTTGTAAGGCTCACAAGTGCTCACAGTACCCGGCTATTTCGCCGCTAACACGGCGGTTATCAGTAAGTTGGCCGCGACGCTCTCGGAAAGCGCCGAAGGCAGTTAGCCCTCCGGCCTGTCACGCCGGAGGTGGCGGGACGGGGCTCAGTCGACCCCGCCGACAACTACGACCTCCCTCGCCACCCTCGAGTGGCGCTTTGGACGAGTCTCGTGTCGAAGTCGGTGTTTCTGCGGTGGATTTCGGCACCGCCTCTCCACGTGGCCGAGGGACATCTGCCTCCGGCCTGCCCTGCGGGAAGTCGAGAGCTCGGGTCCCGTCGGACCCGCCAAACCTAAAGGCGGTGACGGAGAGAATGGCATGACGAAGGCCATTGCCGGAGGAGCTTCCGCGCCCCGCACCCCCCTCCCCCATCCGGTTTCCGTCGGCAGCCGTAAGTAGGGACGGGGATCGTCA
>JBDTOZ010000545.1:0-6682 GCA_039932995.1 Acidobacteriota bacterium
CCCCCGCCCGCGGCGAGGACGCCGCACAGCCAGCCGGCGAGACGCCGGCGTTCCTGGGGTTGCGTCTCGCCGCGCTGTGTTTCGGGATGGTGCGGAGTGAGGGATTCGAACCCACGACCCCCTCGGTGTAAGCGAGATGCTCTACCGCTGAGCTAACTCCGCATGGTGTTAAGTGCCGCTGCAAACAGTAACACGCGTCCCTGGCGGCAGGGGCTCCCCGTATACAATCCACCCGGTTCCCCGATGAAAACCAAGCCTCTCGTCGTGCTCTGCTGGGTGCAGGTGGCCCTGGCCGCGCTGACGGTCGCCTTCAACCTTCACAATTACGCCACCCGTCCGGCGCCGGGGTTCGAGTACTCGCGCCTCTCCGGCAACGTGCTCGATGTCCTGTCCGGCGGCCCCGCGGAGGCGGCCGGTCTTCGCGTGGGAGATCGGATCCGAACGATCAACGGTGAAGAAATCGGGCGGGAGGTCTATCCATTCTTCTTCGTGCGCGCCGGTGATGCGGTGCCGGTCGTGTTCGAGCGGGCCGGCGTGAGCCAGACGACGCGTCTCGTTCCGGTGACCTTGGAGCGTCTGCGGCGCGAACAGCTCCGCGCGGGGGGAGTCAATGCCGCGGCGGCCGTGAGCAGCTATCTCACCTTCCCGCTGCACTTCTGGATGTTCGGGCTGGGCATCGCCCTGCTCGTCCTCCGTCCCGACCGCAAGGATGCCCGGCTGGCGGCGACGGTCCAGATCCTGTGGGCGGGGAGCATGTTCATGTTCCGCGCGTACGGCTTCGGGACGGTGCTCCTGGCCATCCCCGAAGGCTTGCGGGCGCCGCTGCTGTTCGTCGACGCCGTCTTCGCCGCGGGATTCTTCGCGGCCTGCGTTCACTTCGCGCTGGTCTTTCCCACCGAGCGGAGAGGAGGTTGGGAAGTCGTCCCGTACCTCGTCTCCCTGCCGATCTTCGTGGAGACCCTGGCGAACAACTTCGCCCGCCTGCGCGGCCAGGTCCGGCCCGTGGACCTCGGCATCGGCGACGCCTACTCCACCGTGGGCACCCTAATGCTCGTGGCCGCGCTGGTGATCCTCATCGTCCGGCTCTCCCGCGCCGCCGACGGAAACGTCCGCCGCCGGCTGCAGTTGATCTTCCTGGCCATGTTGCCGGGCAGCGCGGCCTTCATCCTCGCGTATGTGATCTCCCAACTCCAGCTCGGACCCGACTGGGAAGCCGGGGCGCGGCTGCTGCACGTGCCGGCCACCATGATCGGGTCGGGCATCTTCACTTATGCGGTCGTCCGCCACCGGATGTTCAACATCCGCTTCCTGGTGCGGCGCAGTCTGCAGTACGCGCTCGCGCGCGGGACGCTGTTGGCCCTGATGGCGCTGCCGGTGATCCTGCTGGCGGCGTTCCTCTTTCTGCATCGGGGCGATTCCCTGACGGTTCTCCTCACCGGCAAGCCGGCCATCTATCTCCTGCTGATCCTGCCTCTCGTGCTGGTGATCCGGTATCGCAAGCAGCTCCTCGAGGCGCTGGACCGGCGCTTCTTCCGGGAGCAGTACGACGCCCGGCGCGTGCTCCTGCAGGTGGTCTCGATCATCCGCTCCGGCTCGGACATGCTCGGACTCTCTCGCGCGGCACTGGACGAGATCGACCGGGCCCTCCATCCGCGGCACATCTCGCTATGGCAAGCCGATCCCGAAGGGGAGGCGCTGCATCGCGGATTCTGGCGCGGGGAGAAAGAGCCGGAGAGCGTGCCGCCTCTGAGCATCAACGGTACGCTGTCGTCGCTCCTGTCGGGCGATGAAGAGCCGTTGGACGTCCATAGCCGCTCCACGCGCGCGATCCTGCAGCGGCTCCCCGAAGAGGAGCGGGAATGGTTGCGTGAGGCCGGCGCGTATCTGCTCGTGCCGCTGCTCATCGAGAAACGGATGGCCGGCCTGCTGGTCCTCGGCGAGCGCAAGTCGGAGGAGCCATATAGCAGCGAGGACCGTGAGCTCCTGCGCACGCTCGGCGCGCAACTGGCGTTGACTCTCGACTATGCGCGACTCAAACAGTCGCCGTCGCTGGTCTGGGGCTCGCCCAGCTCCGTGGCCCCGCTGCACCTCTTCCTCAGTGACGTGCTGCAACTCTGTCCGCGCTGCGGGCGCTGCTACTCGCCCGATGAGCGCAAGTGCGAGCTCGATGATCAGGCGCTCGTGCCGGAGTCCGGCGTGCCACGCGTCATCGAAGACAAGTACGTCATCACCCGGCTGCTGGGTCGGGGCGGCATGGGCAGTGTCTACCTCGCCAACCAGAAGCGCCTCAACCGCAACGTGGCCATCAAAGTCCTGCTCTCCCACCTTGTGGGCAGTTCTTCGATGCGCTCCCGTTTCGAGCGCGAGGCGCGCATCGTGGCCCGTCTGCGCCATCCGGCCATCGTGACCATTCACGACTTCGGCGTGCTCCCTTCGGGCCATGCCTATCTGGTGATGGAGTACCTGGACGGCGACACGTTGCGAAAAACCATCAACAGCGGGGCCTTGCCGCTGGACGCGGCCTTGAAGGTGCTCGAGCCCGTGGGTGCGGCCATCGACGCCGCTCATCGCGCGGGCATCGTGCACCGCGACCTCAAGCCTGAGAACATCATGCTGGTGCGCGATCACAACACCGACGTTCTCCCGCGGGTGCTGGACTTCGGACTGGCCCGCATGTCCGGTCCCATCGGCGAAGACGAGCAGACTCTCGTGCAATCGGGCCACAGCGCGGGCGTGGTGGGCACGCTCATGTACATGGCGCCTGAGATCCTCAGCGGACACGTGGCGGATCCGCGCGCGGATCAGTACAGCCTGGCCATCATCGCCTGGGAACTGCTGGCCGGAGAACATCCGCTCGGGCTGGCCACCGACCTCGCCTCGGTCGTGCGCGGCCACACCGAGGGACCCATGACGCCCATCCGCGAACGAGCTCCCGGAGTGCCGCCGCGCGTCGGCGATGCCTTGGCACGGGCCCTGGCCAAGAAACCGGAGGAGAGGTTTGCGTCAGTGGCCGACTTTCTGACGGCGATGAGGTGAATCAAGGAACGATCATCACGGGGACCTGCGCTCTTCGGAGGATGTCGAGTTTCCCCTCGGAGGGTTTGCGGACGGCGTTGAGGAAAATGGCGTCGGCGTCCACGCGGGCGGTGTAACGGAGGATCTCCTTGTCGGCGTCGCCTCCCTGCAGCACCGCGGTCTTCGTATTCGCGATCGGGGCGGAGAGCTCGGCCAGCAGGGTCTCGGCGGCGGAGGTCTGTTCCTCGTCGCAGACCGTGACCATGTGGACTTCGTGCGCCACGCGTGCCGCGAGGGCCAGTGCCGTCCGCGAGGTCTGAGCCAGATGCACCGGCACGACCACGCGCCGCAACGATCCGCGTTTGCGGATGCCGTAGCGGATGGCCAGCACCGGACAGGGGGGATCGCTCAGCACGGAGACGGTCGTGGAGCCGACGAAGAGATGGGCGACGTGATGCCGGGCGTGCGAGGCGATGACGATGAGATCGGCCTTCTCCTCGATCGCGGTGCGGGCGATCTCGGCGCCCGGGTGGGGTGCCTGCCTGACGATGAGGCGCGTCGTCACCGAAGAGCTCGCGCGACGGACGCGGTCGCGGAGACGGTCCAGCTCCTGTTTCTCCGCGTATTCGTAGAGTGAAGGATCCGCGGGAAAGCGCAGTTCGCCCGGATTCGAAGTGCGGGTCATGCGCACGTGGACGATGATGAGCTCCGCACCACTGGCACCGGCGATGCGCAGCGCATCATCGAACACCCACTCGGATGCCGTGGAAAAGTCGGTCGGGATCAGAATGCGCGAGAACATGAGGCGGTCTCATAGTCTCACAGCGCGGCGAAGCCGCAACCGAAAGCCGCCGCAGGCGGCGGTACGCCACTGGCGCTTCGGCCGGGGGCATCCTACCCGCGACCCGCGTTACGCCCGCGGGCGTAACGCGCGAAGGCGCGTTCCACAAGGTAGCCCCGGGCTCGGCCCGGGGAACGCCAGTGGAGGTTGTACGGCCGCGAAGGCGGCCGCCACAACGTTTCGGCGGAGCGTTCTCGACGTTGGCGCGACCTTGTGGCGACCGCCTTCGCGGCCGCGTTGAGAATCGATCTTCTTTTCCCCGGGCCGAGCCCGGGGCTAGATTGTTCGACGCGCCTTCGCGCTTCAATAGCAGTGGACTCTGGTCCACCGGAACACCCGGCTGAAGCCGTGGCTGGGTGACCCCTCGGAACCCTACCGCGCCACAGTCTGCGCTTCCACAGGCGCCGCGGCCGTGGCCACCGGTGGGGCGGGGGCGGGGCGCGGGGTGACGATGTAGCGGATGACCGTCTTCGGCTCGGCTTCCGTCTCGGCAACCTGCAAGGTGACCTGCCGTCCATTCGGGTCGAGGGCCTGGCCGGGGATGAACGGATCCTGCATGGCTTCGTTCAGCCGGACTTCCAGCGTCCGCCAGTTCTTCTGCTGTGGCGGATACGTGTCCTGGGCCGGGAAGGCCCGGAACTGGGCGAGGTAGGTGGTGTAGTAGTGGTAGACCTGAGGGAACGAGTCGTCGCTGGCCAGGGTGTAGACCTCGGCGCCGTCGCCGTACTGATTGCGGATCATGACCTCGTCGCGGCGGGTGAGATCCTCGCGGTAGACGGCGCCCTGATAGAGCGGAATGGCCGGATTGATCGAGGCCAGCTCCGACACGGCGTCGACCTGCCGCTGGGTGGCGGGGGCTTCCCGCGGAGGATTGCCCTGGTCTGCCGCCTTGCTTTCACTGCCGCCTGTGCAGCCATTCGACAGGATGAGTGCGAGAAAAGGGATCGCGAGTACGCCGGCCTTTCGTGTCATCGACAGCAAAGAGAGCAATGGATATGCCGTCAATTGTTCTGCGCCAGAATCGCAACCGAGCGGTGCCGTTTGGCGCTGCTCCGCAGGCGCTCCAGGGCTGTCTCGCCGCCGTATTTGGCGACCAGCCTCTCGTCATAGAGGTCGGAGATGCTGGCCACGCAGTCGAGCGAAGCGATCAGTTGCTCCGGGCGCAGGCGTCGTCCCAGGAAGGAGTGCGAGTAGAAGATGTCCTGGCCGACCATGCTGAAGGCGCCCAGCGGGACCTCGGCATTCAGGCGCAGCAACTCCGTGGTGAGCTCGAACGTCTGCTCGGCTCCCTGCACGCAGAAGGCGAGGATCTCGATGACCGCGTCGTCTTCCTCGTACGGGTCGATTGAGATCTCCAGTACGGTCGATCCGTACTTGAGGTAGAAGTCACAGTGCCCGGCGTCGTCGAAGTGTTCTTCGACCAGCTCGTCGAGATAGGTCTTGACCTGGCGATAGACCTCCTCCTGGCACTGCGTGTGGAATTCTTTCGTTGGCGTCTGGGACATTGGCCGGGATTATAGCGATGAACGGTGAAGGATGAACGAATGAAGGAAGTTTTCGCAAAGCGCCGCACGCTCACGTTGAAACGCGGCAAGGAGCGCGTGGTCGCAAACCGGCATCCCTGGATCTTCACGGGCGCCATTCACGGGGGACACGGTCCCGAGGATGCGGCCTTTGCGGATCTGGTGGATGGCGCGGGCCGGAGCATCGCCTCCGGATTTCATTCGCGGCACTCGCAGATCCGGATGCGCGCGCTCACGTTCGGCGCGGATGAGCTCACTTCCGATCTGATCGTCTCGCGACTGGTGCGCTCGATCGGGCGACGTGCGCCCCTCTTCGACGACGCCACCAATGCCGCCCGGCTGGTGCACGCCGAAGGAGATGACCTGAGCAGCATCGTCATCGACCGCTATGCGGATGTGCTGGTGGTGGAGATCTCCAACCATGGGGCGGAGGAGATCAAGCCTTTGCTGGTGGAGACGCTGCGGCGTGAGCTTGCCCCGCGGTTGATCTATTTCAAGAACGATCTCCCGGCGCGCAAGATCGAGCAGTTGGGCTTGGTGGACGAGATCCTCGGAGCTGATCCGATCGTCGAGCCTGGTTCAGTCGTCGAGGAGGACGACGAGGTCGAAGACTCAGAGACCCAGGCACTCCACTCGACGACTCGACGACCCGACGCGACGACTGGAGACACGAAGACGCAGATCCTCGAGTCCGGCCTCAGGTTTGTCGTCGATCCGCGGGAAGGACAGAAGACCGGCTTCTTCCTCGATCAGCGCGAGAATCGGCGGCTGGCGGGATCGCTCTCCGCGGACAGGCGCGTGCTGAACCTTTTCTCGTATACGGGGGCATTTGGGGTTTATGCGGCGGCGGGTGGCGCTTCTTTCGTGCGCAACGTCGACATCTCCGCCAAAGCGATCGAGGTGGCGCGGGAGAATCACGCGCTCAATGGCTCGACGGCCGAGCACACGGTCGCCGATGCATTTCAGTTCGTGCGCAGCTCCTCGGAGCGCTATGACCTGCTGATCTGCGATCCGCCGGCCTTCGCCAAGAGCCGCGGCGAGGTGGACCGGGCCGCTCGGGGCTACAAGGACGTCAACCTGCACGCCATGCGCATGATCGAGCGGGGCGGACACATGCTCACGTTTTCCTGCTCCGGGCACATGTCCCTCGACCTCTTTCAGAAGGTCATCTTCGCCGCGGCTCTCGACGCCGGCCGGCAGATCTCGATCATCCGCCGCCTCACCGCGGGTGTGGACCATCCGGTCTCCCTCTTCTGTCCGGAAGGGGAGTACCTGAAGGGGTTTCTGTTGGAAGTGCATTGAA
>JBDTOZ010000546.1:0-3094 GCA_039932995.1 Acidobacteriota bacterium
GAAGCCGGGTGCGGCTCTTGGGACGACCGTGACCAGAGCCGAATCCACTGACGCCCCGACGGCAGAGGGGACGTCCTCGCGAGAGCCTCGGTGGACTAAAGTCCACCGCTCCACTGGACGCCCCTATCCCAATCGGCGAGACGCCGGCGTTCCTTGGGCTGCGGGCAAATCCTCTCGGTGCCTCTGCGCCTCTGTGGTGAACGTCCCCCCGGGGCAAAAACGAAATCACTTCCGCACGAAAGTCTCGCCGAATAAGGTCAAGCTCTTGACCTTCTTCCGTTCGTCGAGAGTGAAGCTGACGGTCTCATCGAATTCGTTGTCCTTCGATTCGGTGCGGAAGACGTCGTAGTGGAAGTGGGTGAGTGGGGCGGTGCGCCGGTTCCATTGGAGGTTCAGGGTGTCGTTCACGAGCGAGATCGTGGCGGTGCCGTAGGCCTCGTTCGAGTACGGACCGGCGTAGTCGGCCAGCGGACGTGACGGCGTCGTGTCGGGGACGCGCTGGGCCAGTCTTGCCAGGCGGTCCTGCTCGTCCTTTTCGTCGATGCGGCGATCGACGGGCAGGTAGTAGGCGTTCCAGTCGCGGGAGGGTTTGCCGAGGAGGAGATCCGCGAGCGCGTTCTGCACGGCCAGCAGACTGTAGCCGCGCTCGGCGTTGATCATCACCACGAAGCCGGCCTTCCGTTTGGGCAGGAGGCTGACGCGGGTGCGGAAGCCGTTCAGCGCACCTCCGTGCGACACGAGCTGTTCGCCTCGGTAGTCCTGGATGTTCCAGCCCATTCCGTAGGCCATGAGGTTCGTCTCGGGCTGAAGCTCGAGGGACGAGCCCTCCATGCGCATGACGGTCTGCGGCGTCTTGGTCTCCGCCAGTTGCGCGGCGGCGACGAGTGGTTTGCCTTCGAAGACTCCTTCGCTGAGGTGAAAGAGCACCCAGTTGCCCATGTCCCGGGCCGACGACTTGATCGCTCCGGCCGGACCGATGGTGGTGGTATCGGCCGCGGCACGGGGCGTGACCGCGCCGCTCTTCCAGTCATAGCGATGGCCCGTGGCGTGGTCGGCGCGGGTCCACTCGCTGTCGGAGGTGATGGTGTGCGTCATGCGCAGCGGCGTGAAGATGCGCGTCCGGACGAACTCCTCCCACGGCATGCCCGCGGTCTGGGCCACCGCTTCGCCTGCGGCGATGAAGAGAATGTTCTGGTACTGGTACGCCGAGCGGAACGGCCTGGAGAGCTCGACGTGGGCCATGGCCCGGATTACTTCTTCGCGCGTGAGCGTGGTGTCGTCCCACAACTCGTCGTGACGCGAGAGGCCGGTGCGGTGCGAGACGATGTCCCGCAGGGTCACGGCGGCGTCCGCACAGGAGTCGGCGAGCCGGAAGGCGTCGAGGTGTTTGCGCACCGGATCGTCGAAGGAGAGCTTGCCGTCACTGGCCAGCATGGCCAGGGCGGTGGAGGTGAAGGCCTTGGACGTCGAGGCGAGTTGGAACAACGTGTCCGCCGTCACCGGCTCCGGCTTCCCCAACTCTTTCACGCCGTAACCCTGCGCATAAACGACGCGGTCGTTCTGCACGATCACCACGGCTGCGCCGGGAAGGTTCCAGGCCTTCAGCGTGGAGGCCATCAGCCGGTCGACCGCTTTCGGGTCGATGTTCTGCGCCGCGGCCGCGAAGGTGAAAAGGAGGAGGGTCAGCGAGCGAAGGACGCGCATGGGAGCGGATTCTAACTTTCCGCGGATGCATCCGGGGACGTTCAATCGACGACGGCAGTGGCCCGGCGCACGAAGTATTCGCGCACGAAGAAGAACAGCAGGCCGGCGCCCATGACGTAGAGAGCGGCCACGCGCAGGTGCTTCTCGGGGGAGATGACGACGTAGCTCCAGAGGCCGAGGGCCACGATGGCCGGGAGAGGGTAGAGCCACATCTTGAAGGGGCGTGGACGGTTCGGCTCGCGGACACGGAGGACGACGGCGCCGATGATCTGGGCCATGAACGGGATGATGGCCCGGAGCGAGAGGATGCCGCCGATGACGTTCTTGAGCGGGAGCCAGCAGAAGAGCGCCGTCACTGCGCCGAGGAAGATCACCGCCACGAAGGGATAGGACTCGGTGGCGTGCAGGCGTGAGAAGAGACCGAAGAAATTCTTGTCGCGCGCGGCCGCGTAGAGGATGCGCGAGTAGCCGAGCATCACCGAGAAGATCGAAGCGAACGCGGTCCAGAGAATCATCACCGACACCCACTTGGCGGCGTTCGGTCCGATGAGGAGCCGGATATAGTCGGCTACCACGGACGTCGAGGTGGAGGCCACTTCGTACGGCAGCACGGACACGATGCAGGCCTGCATGACGATGTACAGCGTGCCCACGGCCAGGATGGAGATGACGATCACCCGAGGAATGGTCCGCTCCGGGTCCTTCACCTCGTCGCCGAGATAGGCGATGTTGTAGTAGCCGAGATAGTCGTAGACGCCGAAGATCAGCGCCGTCCCCAGACCGGCGTAGCCGAGCAGGCCGTCGTGGCGCGGTGCGCTCCAGAACGCGAAGGACTCCCACTTCAGGTGCGAGGCGCCGGCGGCGATGATCACGGCGATGGTGGCCAGCACGCCGACCCAGAGCACGACCGAGAAACGACCGATGGAGTCGATGCGTCGCAGGAGCAGCAGCACGATGGCCAGGCAGACCAGCATGGCTGTGATGGGAGCGCTGCGGCCGGCCAGCGGCAGCACGGGCGCCAGGTAGTGCGCAAAGCCGATGCACCCGGAGGCGAGGGAGAGCGGGGCGCTGATGAGGATCTGAAAGAGGAAGAGGAATGTGATCAGCCGCCCCGCGCGGCCGAAGGACTCGCGCAGGAAGACATACGAGCCTCCCGCGCGGGGCATCTCCGCGGCCAGCTCCGCCGTGACGATGCCGTCGCAGATGGCCAGCAGTCCCGCCAGGATCCAGGCGGCCATGCAGCGCGCGCCGCCCATGCTGGCCAGAATGAAGGGGATGGTGATGAACGGCCCGATCCCCACCATGTCGATCATGTTCAGCGACACGCCCCGCCACAACCCGATCTCGCGTCTGAGAGAGGTCATTGTGGCGAGAGTGTAATCGGTTGGCG
>JBDTOZ010000547.1:0-1504 GCA_039932995.1 Acidobacteriota bacterium
CCGATCCCCGCGGTGAGTCGCAACGTGCCGAAGAGATTCTCCGCCAGGCGTTGGAGGCCATGGACCCGGTGGCCAGACTGGCCTTGCTGGTGAGCATGGACCGGCTGCCTGCCGGCGACGTCCGTGACGCGTTCCGCGCTGCCGCGGTCGAGCCCACGCAGGCACTCCTGCAGGCGCTGGTGAACAACGACGATCAACTGAGCCTGCTCCGGGAGCGCCTCACGGAGATGGGTGTGTCGCGCGAACAGCTCGACGAGCTCCTGGACACGTTGTTGTGGGAGAAGCTCACGTTCGACGACCGGATCGCGAGGCTGCTGACGGGCACGCGCATCTTCGACCTGCCCGAGGGCAAGCTGGTGCGCTTCATCGGCGAGCTCCTCGCCGCCAAGCGCGGAGCGGACGTGGAACGGCTGCTCGCGCACTATGTGACCGGGCTGGGACACGACACGCTGTTCGTGCGCCGCACGGTCTGTCGCACGTTGGGCCGGATCGCGTTGTTCATCAAGGACCCGGGCGTGTCCCGCGAGATCGAGCAGAGGGTGGGCACGGCCATCCTGAATCACTTCGTCACCGAGAGCGACGTCCGGATGAAGGCGGCCCTCGGCGAAGCGGCCGCGAACTTCATCGCCATGCTCCTGGCCACCGGCCGTGCCGAGCCCGCGTTGCGGGTCATCGGCCGGCTCGACGCTGCCGTGACCGGAGCACCGGAAGGGGCCACCGTCCGTCTCGCCGCGGAGGCACTCACCGCCTCCTTCGGCGAAGCCGAGCGCGCCGTCGAGCTGATCGCGCAGACGGTTTCCTCCGATCCGGACATGCTGGCGCGTTTCGTCATGCCGCTGGTCACGCGCCTGGGGGGCGCGGCCACTCCGCAGTTCATCGACGCCCTCGGCACCGAGGAAGATCGCAACCGCCGCGGACGCCTGGTCAAGGCGCTGAAGTCCATCGGCGAGCCGGCCTTCCCGTTCCTCATCGACGCACTGCGCTCGCAGAACTGGTTCGTCGTGCGCAACGCATTGAACGTCCTCGGCGACATCGGACGGGCCGAGCACGTGGAGGCCATCGGCAAAAAGCTCGAGCATGGAGACGCGCGCGTGCGCCGGGCCGCGGCGCGCACGCTGAGCAAGATCGGAGGGCTGGAAGCCGAGGCGCTGCTGGTCGGCGCGATGAACGACCGCGACGACGAAACGCAAGCCGAAGTAATGCTCTGCCTGGCGTCCATGAAAGCGCAGAGCGCCATCCCCGCCCTGGCCGAGCTCGCGCGCGCCCGCCTCCTCGGCACCGGCGACAAAGTGCGCGAGCTGGCCATCACCACGCTCGGCCAGATCGGCTCTGACGCGGCCGTGAATGTCCTGGCAGACATTCTCCGCGCGCGAAAACTCTTCGGCCGTACCACCCCCGCCGCCCGCGCCGCCGCCGCCCGCGCCCTGGCCACGGTCCAGACTCCCGCCGCAAAAGAAGCCTTGCGGGACGCCGGGAAAACGTAGCGATCACGCGCCGGTCGGGA
>JBDTOZ010000548.1:0-2378 GCA_039932995.1 Acidobacteriota bacterium
ACGAGCCGCTCACCTGGATGTCCGTCGTGGCCATGGCCATCATCCTCGCCGGCGTAGCCCTCGTGCAAACCGCGCGGACCGAGAAAAACGCGACGGTCGTCCCGGTGGAGGACGTGGAGAAAGCTGCCTGACGGTTGGCGGTTGACGGTTGACGGTTGGCGGTTGGCGGCGGACCGCCGTCCAACCTAGCCCTAGCGAGGTGAGCGATTCACGAAAGCTTGGCCCGGAGGTGGTGATCTCCCGCCAACCGCCAACCGCCAACCGTCTCCCGCCAACCGTCAACCGCCAACCGAAACCTCAGCCGTTCTGCTTGATGGCGGCGACGATCTCGATGATCTTCGCGTCGGCGTCGGCCAGCGGCAACTGGCAGGTGCCCGCTCCGCGATGGCCGCCACCGCCGTAGGTGGAAAGCAGCCCGCCCACATCCGTCTTCGACGTCCGGTTGAAAATACTGTGTCCTACCGCGCAGACGACGAACTCACCCTTGCGTCCGTCGAAGATCCTCACCTGGATGTTGGCTTCCGGGAACATGGTGTAGATGAGAAAGCGGTTGCCGGCCGGTGGGTCGCCCAGGCCGCGGAGGTCCGTGATGATGACGTTGCCATCGACCCGTGAACGCTCCCGGGTCACGCGCGCGAATCCTTCTTCCTGGGCGAAGTAACGCGCCGTACGCTCCTGGACGTCGGGGTCGTTCACCACGACTTCCGGATCATCCGGATGCTCTGCGATGAGGTCGATCATCCTGGTCATCAACTCGCGGTTACTGACCCGGTAGCCATGGTGATAGGCGAGTCCCGTCCGCGGATCCATGACGTACGACAGCAGCATCCAGCCGGTGGGATTGGTGACGTCTTCCATCGTCAGTTGCGCGGCGTCCGATTTGTCCACCGACTCGAGGAGTTTCGCGTACTTGCCGAGACGCTCCGGCCCGTAGTGGTTGTAGACGACGCGTGCCGCGGACGGGGCCACCTCGAAGCGGCCGCGGTAGGTGACGGTCTCCTCGTTGCGGACGATCTCGCTGGAATGGTGGTCGAACCAGAGCCCGACCCCGAGGACGTAGGGCAGGTTGGTGAGGATGTCGTTGCGGCCCACCTGAATCTTGCCGTCCTGGACGTCCTTGGGATGGACGAACTCCACCGAATCGATCTGCTCCACTTCACGAAGCAGGACCGCGCAAGCGAGTCCGTCGAAATCCGAGCGCGTGATCAAACGCATGAAGAAAGCTCCTTTTGAACCTGGGCGGCGATTCTAGCCCGGATCATCCGCGCTTCGTCGCGGCGTCTCGCATCCGGCGCCACCACGACTTGTCTGACCAGCGCATACAATCGTCGCATGCCGACCGCTCCTCCTCCCGTCCGTCCGGTCACTCTCGATGACATCCTCGCGGCGCGCGACCGCATCGACGGAGTGATCACGCGCACTCCGCTCATCCGGCTGCTGCATGGTCTGGACGGGGTCCCTGAGGTGTGGCTGAAGCTCGAGAATCTGCAGCCGATCAACGCGTTCAAATTGCGCGGTGCCGCGAATGCGGTGGCTTTGTTGCCGGCAGCGCAGCGGGACAAAGGCGTGTGGACCATCAGCGCGGGGAACGCCGGGCAGGGAGTGGCCTACGCCGCGCGCGCCGCGGGCGTGCCTTGCACGGTCGTGGTCATCGAGACCGCTCCCGACACGAAGGTGGAGCGCATGCGCGACCTCGGCGCGCGCCTGGTGAAGGCGTCGTTCAACGCCTGCTGGCAGGCCATGGAGGACCGCGCTTTTCCCGGTGTGGAAGGGACGTTCGTGCATCCGTTCGACGATCACGACTTCATCGCCGGCAACGCCACCGTGGGCGTGGAGATCCTCGAGCAGTTGCCCGGCGTCAAGATCGTGATCGCGGCCATCGGCGGGGGAGGCCTGACCTCCGGCATCGGAAGCGCGATGCATGCCATGGCCTCACACGTCCGCGTGCTCGGGGCCGAGCCGGAGACCGCGGCGCCGGGAGCCGCCTCCTTCGCGGCCGGTGCTCCGCAGGTGTTCGGTGACTGGCAAGCCTCGTTCGTCGATGGCGCGGGCGGCAAGAGTATCTTTCCGCGGATGTGGGAGCGCCTCAAGGACACGGTGGACGGTTCGGTGGTGGTCACTCTCGATGAAGTGAAGAACGCCATTCGGCTCCTGGCCTCCAAAGCCCGCGTCATCGCGGAGGGCGCCGGCGCCCTCAGCGTCGCCGCCGCCCTCAAGCAGACCGAAGGGCCGGTGGTGGCCGTCGTGTCCGGAGGAAACATCGATCTCCGGAAGTTCTGCGAGATTCTGAGCGGGTGAGTTTGCCCGGGCAGGATGCCCGGGGCCTTTCCGGAGTGGGCTTGACGCGATGAACTATGGGGCGCGGGCATCCTGCCCGG
>JBDTOZ010000549.1:0-1724 GCA_039932995.1 Acidobacteriota bacterium
TTGTCGCGGAGGTAGTCGAAGCCGAACTCGTTGTTGGTGCCGTAGGTGACGTCACAGCCGTAGGCCTGCTGGCGCTCGCGGTCGCCGTGCTGGTTCTGGATGACGCCCACGGTCAGGCCCAGGAACTTGTAGAGACGGCCCATCCACTCGGAGTCGCGGCGGGCCAGGTAGTCGTTGACCGTGACCACGTGTACGCCGCGTCCGGTGAGCGCGTTGAGGTAGACCGGGAGCGTGGCCACGAGGGTCTTGCCCTCTCCGGTCTTCATCTCGGAGATCTTGCCGCTGTGCAGGACGACGCCGCCCATGAGCTGCACGTCGAAGTGACGCATGTTCAGGACGCGCTTGCCGGCCTCGCGGGCCACGGCAAAGGCCTCGGGAAGGAGCTGGCCGAGGGCGGCCTGAATGTCGGCCTGGGCCGCCTTCACCGCCGGCTCGTCGCGCGGGACCTCCTTCTTGACCTCCTCCAGCGCCTGCACGACAGGGCGGAGGCGGGCCCGGAACTCGTCGGTCTTGGCCCGGAGCTGTTCATCGGAGAGGCGGCTCACTTCGGGCTCGAGCGCGTTGATCTGCGCCACGGCCGGACGCATGGCCTTCACGTCCCGCTCGTGCTTGGAGCCGAAAATCATGGTCAGGAGTTTGTCGATCATTCAGATAAACCTTATCAAAAAGTGCTGGGTGCTGATTGCCGGGTGCGGAGTGGGGCGGCTGGGCTCAGCACCCGGCACCCAGCACTCCGCGCTATTTTCTGAGCAGTTCCAGCCGGTCCCAGGTCATCCAGGTCTGGTGTCCCAGAAAGATGACTAACGCGAAATAGAGCACTGCAATTGCCGCGCGCTGTGCCCCGGGGATCTCGTAGAAGTGGGGATCGGACTTCTCCCGGACGATGGAGGCATAGACCTGAAAGCCGGCGAGCACGGCAATGAGGATGATCAGCGGGTTGGGCTGGTCGATCACTTTCCACACCACCGCTCCCCCTCCCAGCACCCACATCCACTTGGTGATGGCCGCCGAGATCCGCCCGCCATCCAGCATGCCGATGGGCACCAGGTTCAGGAGATTCAGCATGAAGCCCATGAAGGCGATGAGCAGGTAGAGGGGGTCGGCCGTCCACTTGTAGAGCTGCAACGTGAACAGCGAGGCGCCGGTGCCGAAGAACGGTCCGGCCAGCCCGATCAGTGCGTCGTCGAATACGGTCCGCGGCTGGTCCTTGAGCGTGACCGCCCCGCCGATGAACGGGATGAAGACCATGTAGCCGGCCCGCAGCCCCTTGGCCCGGATGGCCACGGCATGCCCGATCTCATGGATCAGCGTGACCACCACGAACCCGACCACGACCGCCAACGGGTAATGGGTCGCATACGCGGCGATAGTGACCACGAACGAGCCCCCCGCCACCGCGTACTGGACCGCGCCGAATCCCTCGAACGGGTTCACGAAGACCGTGCGACCTCGCTCGAGAAAGAGCAGGAGCAATGCCTTGCCCTTCAGAGCCGCGACGCCGAGAAACAGGATCAGGCCCGAGAGGATTTTCGGCAGGGAACGACGCGATGCGGTGGAGGTCATGGACCCGGACGTACAACGCCCGCGCGACAGGGCTATTCCTTGGTTGGTTGGCGGTTGGCGGTTGGCGGTTGGCGGGAGCGCGTTGCTGGTTGCTGGTTGCTGGTTACTGGTTACTGGTTGCTGGTTACTGGTTACTGGTTACTGGTTACTGGTTACTGGTT
>JBDTOZ010000550.1:0-2339 GCA_039932995.1 Acidobacteriota bacterium
GGGCCATGGTGTGGCTCCTCTTTCTGGGTCCGTTCTTCTTTGCCAGCTACGGTCTTGCGAACTGGCTGGCCAGCCGGCGGCATGACGTCGGGGCGGTCGCGTACGCGTGGGAGCGCGCCATTCCCTTCGTCCCGTGGACGATCGTTCCGTACTGGTCGATCGATTTTCTGTACGCCGTGTCCGTCTTCGTCTGTGCCACGCGACGCGAGCTCGATCGTCATGCCCAACGTCTGCTCTTCGTTCAACTCGTGTCGGTGGCTTGCTTCGTCGCCTTCCCGTTGCGGTTCTCGTTCGAGCGTCCCATGGCGGAGGGCTTCTTCGGAGCGTTGTTCACGGCGTTGGGCAGCTTCGACAAGCCGTTCAATCAGGCTCCGTCGCTGCACATCAGCCTCCTGGTGGTGATCTGGGTGCGCCTGGCCGCGCATCTTTCGCCGCGCTGGCGTTGGGCGCTGCACGCGTGGATGACCCTCATCGCGGTCTCGATCCTGACCACGTTTCAGCATCATTTCATCGACCTTCCCACCGGCCTGGCCGTCGGATTCGCGGCGCTGTGGGCGCTGCCGGACGAAGGACGGTCGCCATTGCACGGTCTTCGATTCACGACGGATCCGGCGCGCCGCCGCGTGGCGGCGTTCTATGGCACCGGCGCGCTGCTCCTGGGTGCCGCATCATGCTTCGGTGGCGCCGCGCTCTGGTTGACCTGGCCGGCCACCGCGCTGTTGCTGGTGGCCATGAACTACGCATTCATCGGCGCGCGCGGATTTCAAAAGCGAAGCGACGGACGCCTCAGCCTGGGCGCGGCCTGGTTGTTCGCGCCCTACACCGCGGCAGCGTGGGTCAACTCGCGCCTCTGGACGCGCAGGCATCCCTTGCCCGTGGAAGTGCATGACGGCGTATGGATCGGACGGGTGCCCTCGCGTCAGGTCTCTGCCAGGATCGTCGATCTCAGCGCGGAGCTTCCTTGCGGCGCCGGCCCGTTCTATCGCTCCATTCCCGTGCTCGACCTCACCATTCCCGATCGCGCCAGTCTGGAGGCGGCGGCGGAAGCGATCGAGGAGGCGCGCGCGCAGGGTCCGGTGCTGGTCTGTTGCGCGCTCGGCTACTCGCGCAGCGCTGCCGCCGTCGCCGCGTGGCTGCTCAAGACGCATCGCGCGGAGAACGTCGAAGCGGCCATGGCACGGGTGCGCTCGGCCCGTCCCTCCGTCGTTCTGCGAAGCGAGCATCACCACGCACTGGAGGGACTTGCATGACGTCGGCCGAACGGGGTCAGGTCCTGCTCACCGGACGGTTGCTGGAAGCGGCCGCGAAACTGGATCTGCTGTCGACGGGGATCACGTTGCTGGCCGCGGCCTCGCTGTTCTTTTCGCCGAGGGATCGGGTGGTGGGCATCCTCTGTGTGGTGCTGGGGATCGTGGTGAAGTTCTACGCGGTGCGCATTGCCTTCGACGCGCGCCTCCTGGCGGACATCGCCGCCGGCACCCTCACCACCGCCGACCTCGATGCCGCATTCCCGAAGAAAGCGGGCCGCGACTGGTCCCTACGCTGCGCCGGCGCGAAACGCCTGGTGCTCGTGTTCGGAGTGCTCGTGATCGTGCAGTGTGTGTTGGTCGTTCTCTCGTAGGCCGGCACGGCCGGCGGCGCTGGTTGGCCTGGCGTTGGGCACGTGCGGTCGCGATGAACTTACCGGCGGAACCAGCACTATAGTGCTCCTCAGACGAGTGAGCGCCGTGCCGACCTTCCGAACCGACGAACGTGGCCGCCTGTCGACGTATCTGCGCTGGTCCCTGGGCGTCGCCGTCGCGTTCCTCACCACCTATCCGACGGTGAACTGGCTCACGTCGCTCCGTTCGTGGCGATTGCATCTCTACCTTCCTGGGGAACTGGCCATCCCCTTCGTGCCGGAGCTCGTGTGGGCTTACGCGTCGCTCTACGCGTTGTTCGTGATGCCCCTCTTTTTCCTGCCGGCCGAACGGATCCCCGCGCTGGGAAGACAACTCATGGCCGGGTCGATCCTCAGCGGCGTCTGCTTCCTGCTCTTTCCCGCGGAGCTCGGATTCGTTCGCGAGCTCCCGACGGCGGAACTCTATGCCTGGCTGTTCTCGTCGGTGTTCCGCGTCGATCACCCCTACAACCTCGTCCCCTCCCTGCACGTGCTCTACTCCGCAACGATCGTCCTGGCCTGCGCCGACCACGCCCGGCCGCTTGCGCGAGTACTGCTCTGGAGCTGGCTGGCACTCATCGCCGTTTCCACAGTCCTGATCCATCAACACCACCTGCTGGACCTTGCGGTCGCCTTCGCGCTGGTCCCTCTCCTGCGCCGTCGCGATCCCGTCGGCTGA
>JBDTOZ010000551.1:0-7210 GCA_039932995.1 Acidobacteriota bacterium
CCTGGCCTGCGACGCGCTCTCGCTGCCACGTTCGTCGTTCTATCGTCGAGGGAAGTCCCGGGCCACAGAAACGCCTCTTCAGCCGCGGCGTTCGCCGCGCAGACTCAGTGTCGAAGAACGGGCCACGGTCCTGTCTACGCTCAATTCGGAACGGTTCGCCGACTGCTCGCCAGCGCAGGTCTACGCCACTCTGCTGGACGAGGAGCTCTATCTCTGTTCGATCTCCACGTACCGCATCCTTCGTGCCGAACGACAGGTGCGCGAACGGCGCGCTCAGCTTCAGCGGCCGCTCTACACGAAGTCGGAGCTCCTGGCCACGGCACCCAATCAGGTGGGGTCGTGGGACATCACGCGTCTTCACGGTCCAACCAAGTGGTCGTACTTTCAGCCTTACGTGATCCTCGACATCTTCAGCCGCTACGTGGTCGGCTGGCTGGTGGCGCCGAGGGAGAGCGAAGCGCTGGCGGTGACGCTGATCGAGCAGACGTGCATCAAGCAGCAGATCGGACGCGATGAGCTGGTCGTGCACGCCGATCGAGGCTCGTCCATGACTTCGAAGTCGGTGGCGTTCCTGCTGGCCGATCTGGGCGTGGAGAAGACCCACAGCCGGCCGCACGTCTCCAACGACAACCCGTACTCCGAGAGTCAGTTCAAGACCATGAGGTACCGGCCCGAGTTCCCGCGTCGGTTCGCCTCGATCGAAGACGCACGCTCCTTCGTTCGCTCGTTCATGGACTGGTACAACGGTGTCCATCGCCACTCCGGCATCGGCTTGCTCACACCAGAGTCCGTGCACTACGGTCGAGCACACGCCGTGACCGAGCAACGTGCAGGTGTTCTGGCTGCCGCGTTCGCGGCCAGGCCCGACCGGTTCGTCGGCGGAGCGCCTCACACCGCCGCCACCGGCCGCCGCTGGATCAATCCACCCGACGACGAACGGGCCGCTCTCGACCCGCCACACCAAGCGTCGGCAGCTTTTCTCTCTTCCACTTGATGCGACTCTTGCCTCTTCTCTGACCGACGGGCTCACCGTCGATCACCGGCCGCCGGTGTTGCTTAATTGAATGGTCGCTGCTGTCTCAAAGTTGTTGACAGGTTCCGGATTGCAGATCACGAATCGTTGAACGTCCCGGCAAGGAGGCCGGTTCCTAACAATTCAGTTCGGGCAGATCCCGAGCAATTCAGCGGCAGGCCGGGCTAGGCTAAGTCTGGAATACGTGGAGGTGACGCGATACGCTTTCTAGCGATGGGGCGGAGGACGCCTCTCCGCGGGAATGTCTTTCGCGTAGCAACCGAAATCAACCAGAGTTCCGTGAGCTCCCTCGTGAACTCCGCCATCGCGCAACCCGGGGAGACACAAACGCCATGAGCGGTGGATCTCGCGGCGTTTGTATGGGTTACGCGTTGGTAGGCGCTAACGGACTCGAATCATTTACCCCCACCGTGTGAATGACCCTCCGCGTCCGGACATCCTAAGATGTATGTGGTTTCAATGGTTTACGAGCGACCCTGGACATCCCGGGACGTCGTAGGATGGCCGTAAGGCGACCCTGCGAACACTCCTAACGACTTGGAAAGGGGTAGGGAAAACTTGAGTCGAGACCCTCCTTAGTAGGTGAGTTGATCTCCCGCGGGTTCGAGGATGCAAACGCATGTCTTACGGCGCATCGACGACACTTTACGACCTCATCCGCCGCTTCGAACTCCCACGTCCCGACGCCGAGTTTCCCGATCTCGTTGCCTGCCTGGGCGAGGAAGCAATTCGCCGAGTAGCGGCAGCGCCAGCGCCAGCCATTAGTGAGGAGGTAAATGCAAAATACTTCTACCTCTTGGCGCGCGTGTATGAGTTGCTGGGTTATTCCGCGCGGCATACTCCGTGGCTGAGTAACTCGCCGCGGTTCTACTGGCACAAAGCGCTCGACTTCATCGACGAGGCAATGGTGCTGACGCCGACCGATTCTTCTTATCGTCCGTTCCTGCACGGCAAGCTTCTCTTTCGAGAAGCGATGATCTTCACGCTCGACACGAAGGCCGCCGAGCCAGGCGACAACAGCCAGGAGCTTCTCGATAGCGCCGTGGTGGAGTTCGAGGAGGCCGCGCGCCGGGAGGCAGATACCACTGTTCGCTTCATCTATCTCGATGCCTCCAAGATCGCTAGTACGGAAGGAGATCAGCGGCGTTTCCGCAAGGAACTCCAGAATCACATTGCCCGCGCGACCAGAAGACCATCAGCCGCAGGACTGGACGCGATCGCGGCACACATCGCGACGCTGTCAGAGCAACTGTTCTGGGATTTTCCGTCGTCTGCGGCCGGAATGGTCTGGCCGGTGCAGCACGCTTTGGCAAAGGCACGCCCTCTGTACGCGAAGGCGCAGATCTATGACGACGTCGCAGCGTTCGTCAGCGACATGCAGAAGAAACAGCAGGATGCCGGTCTTGGCGCATCCTTGCTTAAGGAAAGCGAGGAGGCAATCCGCGCCTGTCATGACGAATCGTCCTATGCGTGCGACGCCGTCGGCCTCACTATTCGCGCAGCCGATAGCCGGGTGACGCTACTTCGACGGAAAGCGGAGACGGCGCTGCGGCGCTGTGTCCGCGACTTCAAGGTCGTTCAGGCAAGTGACAATGAAGAACGCGTCCGACTTCTCGAGCGAGCTGGTTCGCCTCCTCGCCTCCTGCCAAACGAAGTGCTGCAGATGCTAAAGAACGTGCATCCCGATCAGGATGCAGTCCGCGTCCCCAAGGCGTTCGCGCAGGCAGCATTGGACGTCGATCTCCCGCTCGATGACCAGGCCACCCTGTTCGCTGAAAGCACAAGCACGTGGATCCTTCGGAATGGATTCGATCGATATCTCGTGCGTGCGACCGAGACGTATCCGGAGATCGTGGATCTTCAGAAGCAACCCATCCCTTTCAGTCATGGCGAAGCGCAGATATTCAATGACTATTCGATCGCCGTTCACGAAGCGTGCAACCTGTACACACTAGCGATCCGCGAGATTCTAGTTCTCCTCGAGAATGCCAACGTCTGGTACGACCGGATCACATCGCAGTTGGAGATCGACACTCAGGCGGCGCCTAGCGATGTGCATCTCGCCAGCCTGCTGGTGACGACTCGTTCCATTCGGAATGAGGTCAGCGCTCGCAATTATCCATTGCTCGGAACGTTGCGGGTCCGAACGCGCTATGCGTGGTCGTTGTTGGAGATGTTTCAGATGCGGAACCAGTCGGTCCGCCTTGGCACACTCTTCTCCGGTCAGTGCCAATTGATCATGGCGAACCCGTTTCACGATCCGAGTAGGGACGTGCTCGAAGACCAATTTCTCGAAGTCGGCGCGGACCCGATTTTCCAGACCACGATCGACTTCGTTTTCCGCGGAGCCAAAGGAGAGGAACACCGACACGACTTTCAGCGGCGCGCTCTCAACACCGCCAAGATCACGATTGACCAGCAGGAACAGAGCCTCTTGGTCGAGAGCCGCTACCTCGATCTCCTTCCCGAAACTCGGCGCGCGCTGATCGCTCGCCTCGCTTGTCACCGCAGCCTCGCGTCGGCTCTCGCACAATTCACGTCCATCTACGTTGCGCAACGAGCGAATGAGCTGCCGACCGGAACGATCAAGCGGTTCCTCAAAGAGATCCAGAACCACTTTAGCGACGCAAAGGCGGAGCTCGAAGCATCGGGTGATTATCCGTCAAACCTCATTGATGCCACGGGCCTCGATGCATTACACGACTACATGAGGGGCATAGCCCAAGTGCTGATTGGGATGAATGAACGGCACCAGAAGCGGCCGTGGGCGGCTACGTATCGAAATGCGCTCGCTCTCCTCGACAGCGCCAGCAAAAAACTCAAAGACGCCGGCGATCTCTATCTGCTACCAGCAGGCGAAGTCAGGGCTGATTATTTGCGATATGTGGACGCGAGGATTCTTACCGTGTCCGCGTTCAAATCGAAGTATCACGGTGACGAAGGTCAAAACGGGAACAACCTGGCGGATTTCGCGAAAGCTGCGGAGTTTTTCGAGAAAGCGGCGGAGAACTTCGAGATGGTGCACGACTATCGTGTAGCGACCAAGGCGCGTGCGCGCGGCGCAGATTCCCAAAGCCTGGCAGAAACCGCAGCCGACGCTCGGTATCAGAGGCTGAAGGAGGCCAACGCGCTGTATGCGGCGTGCGGCGATGCTGACGGCTATAAGGACACGTATGAGCGCCTACAGAGAGACTTTCCGGAAGAGGAAGCTGGCGTGGCCTCAAGAAAAAGCGGTAATTCGAGGCCAAAGTCAGCAGCTCCTCCGCCGTGGCCTCCTTTTCGCGCTGCGGCGAAGGAAACGTTCGCAGGATACGCGCTCGAGCTCATCGGCGCCGGTGGCATGGCCGACGTGTATTGTGCAACGGCGAGAGACGGCAGCGTCGTTGCGCTCAAACGAATGCGCAAAGAGGATCTCAACGACTCCGATGACTCGCTGGAGCTGAGGAAGCGCTTCCATCAGGAGTTTCTGACGGGGAAGTCTCTCAGTCATCCGCATATCGTGAACGTCTTCGAGTACAACATTCTCGACGGCGTACCGTTTTTCACGATGGAGTTTCTGAGGGGAGCAACGCTTGAGGTGTCGGTCTCCGCGCATGAAGTGTTTGCGCCGAATGACGCTGTGAGAATCGTGAAGCAGATCGCCGAGGCTCTCGATTACGCGCACGGGAAAGGAATGGTCCACCGCGATCTCAAGCCGGGGAACATCATGGTTCTCGAAGGTAATCATGCGAAGGTGATGGACTTTGGCATCGCTCTCAACCCGCGCTTTGAGCGACTCACGAAAGCGGGCTATGTCCTCGGTACGCCGCCGTACGCGTCACCAGAGCAGTTAAGAGGCGGCCACGTGACGCCGATCAGTGACCTCTACTCCATCGGATTGATCCTCTATGAATTGCTCACGGGAAACTCCGCGCTCCCGGTCAAGCGCCGATTGAGGGAGGAGCATCCCTCGCCTTCCGAGGGCGTTCCGAACTTGCCGACCGCACTCGATGGGATTGTCGGGACACTTCTTGCGCTCGATCCAGCGAAACGTTATGACTCTGCCGAGACTCTAATCGCGGCCCTCGTCGCATTTCTAGGCCGCCAGTGAACGACTGAAACCCTTGGCCCGCCGAGAACCCCGGATAACGCATTCGTCGGAAGCAACCCCGAAGCGATCGAACTCTTCAAACACTTGCTCATCAGGAGCACCAACAAAGAACGCCGCTCGGTCTGACCAACCTGAGCGGCGTGAGAAGTTTAGAGTGGTAGGCGCTAACGGACTCGAACCGTTGACCCCCACCGTGTGAAGGTGATGCTCTACCAACTGAGCTAAGCGCCTAGGGACCTCTGTCAACGAACGTCCCCCGGACCCTATTCCGTCCGGAGGCGCTCAAGATAGCGGAGGGAGGGGGTGGCGTCAACCATCGTGGGCCGAGCCTCCGTGACCTGCCGACGCGCTGGGAGGATCTGTTGCGGTCGAGGTAGGGATTGCGCGGGGCGTGGGCACTCCTTCGGGAAAGGGGGATGTATGCCGGAAGTTCAGAATCAGCAGCGGCACGAGGCGGAGCGGGGGGTCGATCACTACAAGTTCTGGATCCTGAATCGCCAGCCGTTCGTGCGGATGGTGCGGACTCGCGGGCAGTTTGACGTCGAGCCGCGGGTGCGGACGACGGTGGGGCTGGACTTCATCGGCAATCCGGTGGCGAAGGATGGGGTGGCCGTGCAGTTTCCCGAGCGGCACCTGACCGGCTACTCGCTGGAACCGCCCATCCCCAGCGTCCCCGAGCCGCAGCGGCGCGTGGTGCTCTCCAACCAGTTCACGCCCGCCACGGAGTGGCACCTCGGCGATCCCGAACTGCTCCTGCTCCCCGCCGGGAAGTCGTTCGCGGAAGGCATGCCCAGCGAGCCCGAGTCTCCCTCGACGCATTACCTCTGCTATCACGTCCGCAACGGCGAGCCGGTGAACCGCGAGGTCGAGCTCCGCGATCAGTTCGACGACGTGATCGGCCAGCCCGAACGGGAGGGCCCGCTGTATCCCACGTACTTTGCGGTGCCGGTGGAAAAGAACGGAGAGCCGATCGGAAATCCGGTCGTGCATCTGGCCATCTATCGCTTCCAGCCGCGCACGGGCTTGCCGAATCCGATCTACATCCGCACTTCCGATCAGTTCCTTCCTCTCCTGCCGATCCTGCTCTCGGTGGTCGGTCCGCGCTTTCTGGCGGTGCCGTCGCTCAAGCTGCAGTGGAACGAGGAGGCGTAGGCCGGACGCTGCGGAAATGGGGCGGCGCCCCATGGAGCTCGCGCATTCTCAGTCCAGCGCGTCAGTCCAGCGCGGCGATCTGCCTGTCGTGGACGCGTCCGAGGAGGAGTTGTGCGGCGGTGGCGCCGATGAGGGCCAGGGCCATGTCTTTCTGCGTGTCCCAGACGTCGCCTTGCGTGCCCAGGAAGGCGGTGCCTTCGTCGCCGGCGTAGGCGCCGACGAGCCATTCCAGGAGCTCGTAGAGCGCGCTGAAGCCGAGGCAGAAAGCGAGGACGATGGCGAAGAGCCAGCCTTTGCCGCGGACGACGCTTTTTCGAAGGAGGATCTCGCGCGCCAGGATGGCCGGGACGAAGCCTTGCGCGAAGTGGCCGATACGGTCGTAGTGGTTGCGCGTGAAGCCGAAGAGGTCCTCCATCCGGAAGCCGAGCGGCACGAGGGCGTAGGTGTAGTGGCCGCCGACGATGAGGATGAGCGCGTGCAGGAAGAGCAGCACGAGCAGCAGGGGCGTGAGCGGGAAGCGCTTGTTCGTGGCGAAGAGGAGGATCAGTCCGATCACCGCCGGGAAGACTTCCAGTCCCCACGTGAACCAGTCGTGCGGCCGGACCATGGACCAGGCGAAGGCGGCCAGCAGCAGGACGAGCAGGATGAGGCGGAGATGCACGGGGAGAGCTTACTCCGTGCGTCCCTTTTTCGCCCTGGATGGGCGTCGGGCAAGATGCCCGGCTCTCACCGGACTTACTTCTTTTTCGCCGAGGACTTTTTCGCGGTCGACTTCTTGGTGGTCGACTTTTTGGACGAAGTCTTTTTCGTGCTCGACTTTTTCGTGCTCGACTTCTTCGAAGCGGACTTCTTCGCGGGCACTTTGCCGCCGGCGGCGCGCGCTTCGGACAGGCCGATGGCGATGGCTTGTTTGCGGCTCGTCACTTTCTTGCCGG
>JBDTOZ010000552.1:0-15224 GCA_039932995.1 Acidobacteriota bacterium
CGCCGTTTGGATCGAATCTCGTTTTCCCCGGGCCGAGCCCGGGGCTAGATTGTTCGACGCGCCTTCGCGCGTCACCCTTGGCCAGCTCCCGCCGATTCGTCACTGCAACCTGCCCGCGCCAGCCGCCAACCGCCAACCGCCAACCGCCAACCGCCAACCGTTCCCGGTGTACGATCCGCGCGCTATGGGCGCAATCACGGATTTCATCGACCACCACTACCGTCACTTCAACGCGGCCGCTCTCAAGGCGGCGGCGCGCGATTACAACCGTCATCTCGAGCAGGGCGGCAAGATGCTGGTCACGCTCGCGGGAGCGATGTCCACGGCCGAGATCGGGCTGTCGCTCGCGGAGATGATCCGGCAGGGGAAGGTCCACGCCATCAGTTGCACGGGCGCGAACCTCGAGGAGGACATCTTCAACCTCGTCGCGCATGACCACTACGAGCGCGTTCCGCACTACCGCTACCTTTCGGCCAACGACGAGCAGGCCTTGCTGGAGCGCCACATGAACCGCGTCACCGACACGTGCATCCCGGAAGGGGAGGCCATGCGCCGGATCGAAAAGGCCGTGCTGCGGCACTGGGTGGAGAAGGATCAGCAGGGACAGCGCCTGTTCCCGCACGAGTTCATGTACGAGATCCTTCGCGACGGCTCGATCGCGGAGTCGTACCAGATCGATCCGAAGAATTCCTGGATGGTGGCCGCGGCGGAGAAGAACCTGCCGATGTTCGTCCCCGGGTGGGAGGACGCCACGCTCGGCAACATGTACGCGGGGCACGTCATCTCCGGCGACGTGAAGAACGTGCACACGGTGCGCACCGGCATCGAGTACATGATGGCCCTGGCCGAGTACTACACGAACACGTCCAAGGACTCGTCGATCGGCTTCTTCCAGATTGGCGGCGGGATCGCGGGCGACTTTCCGATCTGCGTCGTGCCGATGCTGCACCAGGATCTGCAGCGCCCCGAGGTGCCGTTGTGGGGGTACTTTGCGCAGATCAGCGACTCCACCACCAGTTACGGCTCGTACTCCGGCGCCGTGCCGAACGAGAAGATCACCTGGGGCAAGCTGGGCGTGGACACGCCTTCGCACATCATCGAATCCGACGCCTCCATCGTGGCGCCGCTGCTGTTTGCGTACGTGCTAGGCTGGTAGGACATAGCGCGTTGACGGTGGCGGGTTGCCGATGCAGCTCCGCCACGGCAACGCTCATTTCGTTCACCAGGTGCTCGCCATGAATCTGAAAACTCTCGTGATGGGCGCCGCAGTGGCGCTGACGCTCTCCGGCTATTCGCAGTCGCCAACCGCCAACGTCGAACGCCATGTGCGCACGCTCGCCGCGGACGCCATGGAAGGCCGCGGCCTCAACACCAAGGGACTGGCCAAAGCCGCCGATTACATCGAGAAGGAACTGCGCGCCGCCAAGCTGCAGCCCGCCTTCCGGACCTCGTTCCGCCAGCCCTTCCCGGTCAAAACCGGTGTCACGCTCGGCGCGAACAACAGGATCGAGGGACTGGCCGCCGACGACTGGACGCCGCTGGGCTTCTCCAGCCCCGGATCCTTTTCCGGTCCGATCGCCTTCGTCGGCTACGGCATCGATGCCCCTCCGCTGAATTATCGCGACTACGAGGGGATCGATCTCAAAGGCAAGGTCGCCTTGATGCTGCGCTACGAGCCGCAGGAGCGCGACGACCAGTCGCCCTTCGACGGCAAGCGTCCCAGCCGTTGGTCGGCCATGCGCTACAAAGCCTTGCAGGCCCGCGAACGTGGCGCCGTGGCGGTCATCTTCGTCACCGGGCCTCTGCAGGACGAGGAAAAGGACAAGCTTCCCGCCCTCACCAACGACGGACCGGAGAGTCCGGCCGGCCTTCCCATCATTCAGGTGAAGACCTCGGCCGCAATGAAGTGGGTCGATCTCGCCCAGTTTCAGAAAGACGTCGACGCCGACCTGCATCCGCGCTCGCGCGTTTTGCCGGCGATCCTCTCCGGTACGGTCGACATTCAGGCCAGCTACGCAGAGGGCGCCAATGTCGCCGGCGTCCTGCCCGGTCGCGGCGCGCTGGCCAACGAAGCCATCGTGATCGGCGCGCATTACGACCATCTCGGCTACGGCGGACACGGGTCGATGCGCCCGAACGATCACGCCATTCACAACGGTGCCGACGACAACGCCTCCGGTACCGCGGCCGTGATCGTGGCCGCGGGCCGTCTGGGCGAGCTCCTGAAGGATGTGAAGAACCGCCGCACCGTTTACGTGACTCTCTTCTCCGCCGAAGAGGTGGGACTGGGGGGCTCCGCGTACTTTGTCGATCATGCTCCCGTGCCGGTGGCCCGCATCAAGGCCATGATCAACCTGGATATGGTCGGAGCCATGAAGGACGACAAGCTCGTGGCCCTGGGTACCGAGTCCGCGCCGGAGTGGAAGGCGCTGCTCGACGCGAAGAGCGCGGAGTTGAAACTCGATGTGGCGGCCAGTGGCGATGGCTACGGTCCGTCCGATCAGACTTCGTTCTACGCGAAGCAGATTCCCGTGCTGCATTTCTTCACCGGGACGCACGAGCGTTATCACACGCCGGACGACGACGCCGATTTTGTGAACTTCGCAGGCGCTGCACGCGTGGCAGAGCTGACCGCGCGCATGGCCGCCTCTCTGGCCCGCGCCGAAGTCACGCCGGCGTATGCCCGCTCCACGGCTGCTCCGGCCATGCAGGGCGACAGCCGCGGCTACGGAGCCTACCTCGGCACCATTCCCGACTTCAGCGCGATGGAGTCCCCGACGGGCGGCGTGAAGCTCGCAGACGTCCGCTCCGGCGGTCCGGCCGACAAGGCCGGAATCAAGGGTGGAGACGTGCTGGTGGAGATGGGCGGCACGCGCATCGAGAACCTCTATGACATGACCTTCGCGCTGCAGGATCACAAGCCGGGCGAGACCATCGACGTGGTCGTGATTCGCGGCGGCGAGCGGAAGACGCTCCGGGCCACCCTCGGCTCACGCTCCGCCGTGGCCGCACCTTCCGGCCCGCACGGCGCGGCGTCGCTGGAGATCAAGGCCGGCAAGCCATTCGAGAAGACGTTCGAGGGCGAGAAGCATCTCGCGGACGTGCGCCAGCTCACCTTCGGCGGCGAGAACGCCGAGGCCTACTTCAGTCCCGATGGAACGAAGCTCATCTACCAGTCGACGCCCGAGCGCGGCGGCTGCGATCAGCAGTACGTGATGAATCTCGCCACGGGCGAGTCGAAGCTGGTCTCCAGCGGCAAGGGCCGCACGACCTGCGGCTACTTCTCCTATCCCGCGGGCGATCGCATTCTTTATGCCTCGACCGAGGCCGCCGATCCGTCGTGCCCGCCGCCGCCCGACCGCAGCCGCGGCTACATCTGGGGCGTCTATGCCGGGTACGACATCTACATGGCCAAGGCGGATGGAACCGAAGCGAAGCGCATCACGACCACCCCAGGCTATGACGCCGAGGCCACGTGGTGCCACAAAGGCGGGAAGATCCTCTTCACTTCCGTGCGCGACGGCGATCTCGACCTGTACGAGATGAACGAGAGCGGCGGTGACGTGAAGCGCATCACCACGCGGCCCGGCTACGACGGCGGCGCGTTCTACAACGCCGACTGCACGGAGATCGTCTGGCGCGCCTCACGGTTCGATGACCCGAGCCAGCTCGCCGACTACCGCACGCTGCTCGCGGAAGGGTTCGTGCGGCCCTCGAAGATGGAGCTGATGGTGGCCAGAGCCGACGGCTCGGACGCCAAACAGATCACGAGCAACGGCGCGGCGAACTTTGCCCCGTACTTCACGCCCGACGGCAAGCGCATCATCTACGCCTCGAACGTCCTCGACCCGCGAGGACGCGAGTTCGACATCTTCATCCTCAACAAGGACGGCAGCGGCGAACCGGAGCGCATCACCACCGCCCCCGCCTTCGACGGTTTTCCCATCTTCAGCCCCGACGGCAAGTATCTGGTGTGGGGATCCAACCGCGCGAATCCCGAAGGGCGGGAGACGAATCTGTTCATCGCCAAGTGGCAGTGAAGGCGTGTTTTCTCAAACGGAAGTCTTCGAGCGGAAGTTGTGCCTCGGAGCTGCCGCACGTGCCCAAGGCTATGCCAACCAGCGCTGGCGGCCGTGCCGCCCCTAGCGGCGTACGGTCACGGACGTCGTCGCAGTCGTGCTCACGCCTCCGTCGTCGACCGCATCGACGCGCAGTTCGGCGACGACACTGGAGAAGAGGCGGTCGTCCGGCACTTCCTTGCGCGGCGTGATGCGCATGCGCAGCTCGCTGTTTGCGGCCAGTGAAGGGTTGTAGCCCATCGAGCGGATGCGGGCCGCGTCCCAGTTCTCTTCGTACAGGTTCAGACCAAGCGGTCCGTTGACGGCCACCGAGACGTTGGTCACGGTCACCGGCCGGCCGCCGGTCTCCCTCACCACCACTTCGAAGGGGAAGTCATACGTCTCCCCCGAGACCTTCGTGGCCACGATCGGATTGGGCACGACCTGAATCGAGATCGCCCCTCGACCGGGCACGGAGGTGATGCCGTCGGAGCTCGAGCCGCTGCACGCGGCCAGGGAGAGGAGCAGGAAGAGGGCGAGTGCCGGATGTCTCATCGGTGGGGACCAGTGCAAGGGGAAGGCCGTGGTCTTTCGGGCACGCTCTCCCGGGGGATTCACCACAGAGGCACAGAGACGCAGAGGGGGTTAGATTCAACCAAACGCGCGGCGGAACGCCGGCGTCTCGGGCCCTGTGGAGCGGTGGACTTGAGTCCACCGGGCACTCGCGCTGCGCGTGCCGAAGCCGGGTGCGGCTCTTGGGACGACCGTGACCAGAGCCGAATCCACTGACGTCACCCGACGGCAGAGGGGACGTTCTCGCGAGAGCCTCGGTGGACTCAAGTCCACCGCTCCACTGGCACGCCTCCTCCCGATCGTCGCAGGCTCTGCCCCCCCCAAGGGTGTTGCGTCCGACGCAAAGGCGAGCGCGGCCCTTGACAACGACTGCCAATTCCCCTTGAATACACAAAAAAACCGACCGGTCGGCAAGTTGTGGCTCGTGTGCGTCGTCCCTGGCTTCTTTCCCCGACGAAAAACACGGCAACCGTCCACCCGGAAAAGGGGCAAGCATGAAGGTTTTCGGTGAATTGAAGAGTTGGCTGCTGATCGGGCTGGTCGCTCTGCTGGGCGTCGCCACCGTTCCGCTGTTCGGTCAGGAAGAAGAAAAGAAGCCCACGACCACTCAGGAGGCGACCAGCCAGGAGTCCACGCCGGCCGCGTCCGAGGAGATCGTGGTCACCGCGCGGAAGCGCGAGGAGAACGTGCAGGAAGTTCCGATCGCGGTCTCGGTGGTCACCGCGGACGAGCTCGAAGAGGCGGCGGCGGCCGACATTTCCGAGCTTCAGGGTCAGGTCCCCAATCTGGCTGTCTACCAGGGCCGGAATCAGTCGACGACGCTGACCGCCTTCCTGCGCGGCATCGGCCAGGCCGATCCGCTCTGGGGTGTGGATCCGGGCGTCGGTCTCTACATCGACGACGTCTATGTCGCCCGCGCCCAAGGCGCCCTCCTCGACGTCTACGACGTCGCGCGCATCGAGGTGCTGCGCGGGCCGCAGGGGACGCTCTACGGCAAGAACACCATCGGTGGCGCGATCAAGTACGTGAGCCGCCCCCTGACCGACGAGACCACGGCCATGGTCTCGCTGTCCGGCGGTGAGTATGGGACGCTCGATCTTCGCACCAGCCTGGGCGGCGCGCTCATCCCGGGCAAGCTCCGCGGCAAGATTGCGTTCGCCTCGCTGCGCCACGATGGTTACGGCGAGAACCTGTTCACCGGACGCGACGTGTCGGACCGCAAGACCCTGGCCCTGCGGGGCGGTCTGGACTGGCTGCTGACGGATAAAGTGAAGGTCGCCTTCAGCGCCGACTACACGAAAGACGACGCCGAGCCGAAGGGTTATCAGCGGCTCACGGCCAACCGTCTCTGCCCGCTGTTCGGCATCACCTGCGCTCCGAACGACAGCCGCTGGGACACCAACAGCGGCCTTACGCCCCTGAACGGAACGGAGGCGAAGGGCGCCTCGGTGGTCGTTTCCGCGGCAGTGAACGACGCCTGGGACTTCAAGTCCATCAGCGCCTATCGTGAGTCCGACTCCGACAACAACATCGACTTCGACACCACGCAGGCGCGCATCGTCGACGTCCAGGCGACGTATTACGACAATCAACTCTCGCAGGAATTCCAGTTCGTCTACGACGGCGGCGGCAAGGCCTCCGGCGTGCTCGGTGCGTACTACTTCAGTGGTGAGGCCGGTGGTCTGGTCAAGAACATCTTCGTGAACGCCCAGTTCGGAACGACCAACGGGAAGACGCTCACGGACTCGATTGCCCTCTTCGGGGATGGAAGCTACAAGGTCTCGGACAAGCTCACCCTGAACGGCGGCCTCCGCGCGACGCGCGAGAAGAAGAACGGCATCGCGTTCAACGCCGGGTATGCCAACGACCAGTTCGGCACGCCGGTGACGATCCTGGCGGACTACGACAAGGAAGCGACGTTCGATTCCATCGCCCCGAAGCTCGGCCTCGACTACAAGTTCCGCGACGGCCTGCTGGGCTACGTCTCGCTGAGCCGCGGCTTCAAGAGCGGCGGCTTCAATGTGCGGGCGCAGTCGAACGCGTTTCCGGAGTCGGCCGAGCCTTTCGACGACGAGGTGTTGACGGTGGGTGAGGTCGGGATCAAGTCGCTCCTCGCGGACGGGCAGCTCGTGCTCAACTCCGCGCTGTTCCATGGCAAGTACGAGGACATCCAGGTGTCGACGTTCACGGCATTCGACGCCAACGGCGACGGTGTCGAGGAGTCGTTCTTCGGGAACTTCATCAATGCCGGCAACGCCACGATGAACGGAGTGGAGGTCGAGTTCGATGCCACTCCCCGCGCCATCGACTGGCTGGCGGTGAACGGGTTCGTGAGCTACCTGGATCTCGCGCCGGATGAGTTTCTCGACGCGAACCACGACACGTTCGTCGACACGCAGGTGATCACGAATGCACCGAAGTGGACGGGCGGGCTGCGCTTCGGTTTCGACTTCCCGGTCGCGGGTGGTCTGCTCACGGCGAATGTCGGTGGCTCCTATCGTTCCAAGTCCACTCTCACGAACGAGGGCGGCGTGTTTGCCGGCCAGGCCGTGCGACCGATCACACAGGACGCCTACTCGCTCTATGACGCGTGGGTGAGCTGGCTCTCGCCGGATGCGAAGTGGCGCTTCGGGCTGAATGCCAAGAATCTGACGGACGAGGAGTATCTGACCAACGGCTACAACATCCCGGCTCTGGGTGTCCTGACTGGCTCGTACGGCGCACCGCGCACGGTCCTGGCCACGATCGAGTACCGTTTCTTCTAAGCCGGGCCGGCACGGCCGGCAGCGCGAAGGCGCGTCGAAAAATCTAGCCCCGGGCTCCGCCCGGGGACTGGAGTTCGGCATTGGCCGCCGTAGGCGGCAGTAGAACGTAGCACCCGGCTTCAGCCGGGTGTGTGAAACGAACAGAAGGCAAGCCCGCGTAGCGGGCGACAGGACGATCTGTCGCGCGCTACGCGCGCTCCACGTACGTACTCTGATTTCCCACGCCTGAAGGCGTGGGCTATTCTCTGCCGCCCGCTCGCGGGCGTAGCCCCGGGCTCCGCCCGGGGACCCCGGATTCGATTCCAGGTGCGGCCGCGAAGGCGGCCGCCACAATGGCGCGCCTTCATGACGACACTGACCCCCAATCCCGCAGATGAAAAAATCTCCCGCTCGGCCTGGGGACTCCTTTTCTTTCTCACGGCCCTCAACATCCTCAACTTCGTCGACCGGATGCTGATCGCCAGTCTGGCGCCGCTGCTCATCGCGGACCTTGGACTGACGCGCGCGCAGATCGGATTGCTGGCCGGCTTTGGCTTCGTCTTCTTCTATACGTTCGTCGGACTCTTCCTGGGCGTGGCCGCGGACCGTTTCCGCCGCTTCCCCTTGATCGCCGCAGGTCTGGCGCTGTGGAGCGGGATGACCGCGCTCTCCGGCTGGGCGCGCAGTTTTCTCCAACTGGCTCTCCCACGCATCTTCGTCGGCATCGGCGAGGCCACATTGACTCCGGCGTCGATCTCCATGCTCAGCGACGCCTTTCCGCCGCGGCGGTTGGGACTGGCCATCGGGGTCTACTACGCCGGCATTCCGCTGGGTCTGGCCGTGGCTCTCATCTCGTCCAGTCTGATCGCGCCGCGTTTCGGCTGGCGGGTCTCGTTCTTCGCCCTCGGCATCATCGGCCTGCTGGCCACGCTCCTGCTCCTGGTCCTGCGGGAGCCGGAGCGCCGGCGTACCGGGGCGGCCATCGCGGACGCGGCTCGCGCGCGGCCCGCGGTGCGCGAGGTCCTGCGCGATCTCTTCCGCTCGCTCGTGCAACGCCCGGCACTCACCCTGGCGCTGGTCGGAGGCTCGCTGCTCTGCTACGGCTCCGGAGCCGCGCTTCATGGCGTGACCTGGCTCGTGCAGGAGCGGGGCATGAAGTACGCGGACGCGGCCTTCAGCGCCGGCATTGTGGCGGTGCTGGCGGGGTTTCTCGGCAACCTCGCCGGAGGCGCCTTCGGCGACGCCTGTGCGCGCCGTTATCGCGGCGGCCGCCTCTGGAGTCTGGTGATCATGACGGCGTTCTTCAGCGTGCCGGCCTGGCTTTTCTACTCTTCGACTCCCGGCTCGCCGCTCTTCTATGTCTGCTGGTTCTTCACCAGCGCCGGCACGACAGCCTGGTTCGGTCCACTCTTCTCCGCGTATCAGGAGCTCTCGCCCGTACACACGCGCTCGACGATGGTGGCCTTCGCTCTGCTGGTCCTCAATCTCCTCGGCGTCGGGCCCGGTCCGCTCATCACCGGCATGATCGGTGACACCCGCGGTCTCACCTTCGGACTGTTGGTCAGCCTCGTGGTGACCGCCTTCGCGATCGTCCCGTTCGCGCTGGCCGCCCGCAGCGAGGGCAAACGTGTGGCCGCGGTCGCGGACTGAAGTCTCCAGACGTCGCCCGGAGCGTCACGCCGGAGGCGTGAAGGACATTAGCCGGTGGCGAGCGCGTAGCGCGCTGCCACCGGACCAACGTGGATAGACGATGCACCCCGGATGGGGTGCCGTAGCGGGTCCGGCACCCCATCCGGGGTGCAAAAGGAAAACGCGCGTCACCCGGGGGCAGCGCGCCATTCGGCGCTCGCCCCCGGCTCATCTCCGAAACGCCTCCGGCGTACCACACCTCGCGACGTCTGAACGCGGGCGCTCCCTTTTCTCTATCCGGGGATCTGCAGCTCGAACGTGGCCACGCAGTCCGAGATCTCCAGACGGTCGCCGGGACGGAGAGGGGACTCGGTGACGCGTTGTCCGTTGATCCAGGTCCCGTTGGTCGAGCCGCGGTCGATGACCATCAGGCCCTCGCCACCGTAGCCGATCCAGGCGTGGCGCTTCGAGACTTTCGGGTCGCGGACGACGATCTGCACCGAGGTGGCGTCGCGGCCGATCTGCAGACCGGTGTAGCCGATGGGGAAGGATTCGCCGACGAGTGTTCCGGCAGTGCAGACCAGAGAGGCGGCCAGCCGGCCCGGTTGCGTGGGCAGCACCGGCATGGGGATCTCGCGCGTGAGCCGCGCCACGAGCGCGGGCTCGGGAAGCTGAATCTCCACCGGCAGCCCAAGACGCGCACGCACCGCGCGCACTGCCCCGAGGAGCTCCTCCCGCTCCGCCTGACCATCCACGGTCCCATCGCGATTCATCCGCCAGGAGTGGAAGGCCAGCTCGCTGGCCAATGCGTGAAAACGTCTGCGGGCGCGCCACATCCCGAAGCCGCGCTCGAAGAGAGCGCTCGTGGAGGCGCCCACACGCCGCCACACCGACGTCACCACGAGCACGTCGTCCCGGCTCAGCACTCCCTCGGCCACGACCGTCTCGAGATGGGCGCGGATGATGTTCGCCTCACGCCGCAGCGAAAGGATGGCCACCACCCCCACGCCGAGGAACGCCGGGATCATGATCAGGAAGTAGGCCGCGAAGAACGCCATGCCGTAGCTCGCCGACAGGTTCCAGGTGGCGTGCAGGAGGATGGCCCCCACCAGACCCAACGGCGGCGCGAGCCACTTCACCAGCGGACGATCGCTCTCCCGGGAGAAGCCCAGACCCACGCCGGTCATGCTCGTGAAGAGGGGATGGGAGAACGGGCCCATGATCCCTCGCAGCACGAAGACCAACACCGCGCCGCCGCTCCCTTCGGCAGCGGCGGCCTGCCCGTAGTACTGCACGTTCTCGGTCATGGCGAATCCGAGTCCGATCATCGAGGCGTAGATGATGCCGTCGGTGACGTTGTCGAAGTGATCGCGTTTCCAGAGGAACAACAGAAAGAGGGCCGTGCCCTTGGCCAGCTCCTCGACGAACGGCGCCGAGACCACGGTGGTGAGCATGTTCGCGGACGACGCGTCCAGGATGGCCGTGAACAGACCTTCATTGAAGATGTTGAGCGCCAGGGAGAAGAACGTGGCAATGGCCGCTCCCCAGACGAAGGCCAGCACCAGCAGCCACGGAGGCTCCGGCTCGAAACGGTCGATCCACAATGCGAAGGAGACGTAGAAGGGCACAGGCAGCACGGCCATCAGAAATCCACTGATGAAACCCGTGAGACCGGTGCCGAAGCCGATCACCAGAAGTGCGACCGGTCCGAGGACCAAGGCCACGGCCAGAATCAGGCCGGCGATGATCCACGTCGCCTGGGAAGGTTTACGCATGGAGTGGGACCGAGGAGATAGTAAACGAAGAGGGGGCGAGGGGGGCGCGCGATACTGCGGACGCCTAGGCGTGGGAAATGCTCGTCGCGCTGAAGTGACCGCAGTCCAAAGCGCGGCGCGCTTCGGGTCGATCGTCATCCTTCGACGAGCTTCTTCAAACCCTCCAGCATCGTCGACCAGTTCTTCTCGGAGTGCTGGCGCGCTTCCTCGGTGGGGTTCTTGTCCTGCGTGAGCGTCACCTTCGTGTGCGTGCCGTTCGGCGTCAGGTCAATCGTGACCGTGTGGTAGTTCTCCAGCGTGTCCGGCAATCCAGCCAGGGGGCTGAAATGGCTGTATTGAAGTGTCCGTCCGGGGATCAGTCGCAGGATCTGGCCCTTGTCCTCGTAAGCCTTGCCCTTCCACTCGCCCTTCCAGGAGATCGGGCTGCCTTCCTTCCACTCCGAGACGACGTCGGTTCCGAACATGTACTGCTTGATCTTCGCCGGATTCACCAGCGCGTCCCAGATCTGATCGGCCGGCGCCGCGATCGTCGCCGTGGCCTCTGCAACATGATCCTTCTCCATTTCGGTGCATCCTCCGGGCGGACATGATGCAAGGGCGATACACGAACGTGAACGTTCGGCATCAGTCGGCCTCGCAGGCGATCGGACGGACAGGACGTTCGACTACTCTTCCGCACGCGCAGGAGAGGCATGGCCAACCAGACAGAACAGAAATTCGATCGCTCGATCGTGGACGGACCGATCGCCGCCGCCGTGTGGCGTCTGGCCTGGCCGACGATGCTGCAGAACGTCATCGCCGGCGTGCAGGGCATCATCGACCACGTCATGGTGGGGCACTACGTCGGCTACGCCGCCAATGCCGCCATCGGCGTGAGCTGGCAGGTGATCCTGGTAGTCATCGTCTTCATCAGCTCGCTCTTCACCGGTATGGCCGTGCTGGTGGCTCGTTTCGCGGGCGCGAACGAGCCCGAAAAGGTCAATCGCGTCGTCTATCAGGCCTTCCTCACGGCGTTGACGCTGGCCGTGGTGATGGGAGTGGTCGGGTACCTCGCCGCGCCACTGCTGCTGGACATCGTGAGAGCCGCGCCCGCGGTGCAGCACGAGGCCCTGCCCTTCCTGCGCACCATGTTCGTGGGCATCTTCGGCATGATGATGTTCTTCATGCTCAGTGGCGCGTTCCGTGCCGCCGGCGATGCCCAGACTCCGCTGCGCCTGGGCGTGGCCATGACCATCCTCACCATCGCCTTCAATCTGATCCTGATTCCGCGTCTCGGAACATTCGGCGCCGCACTGGGGACCGTCACCAGCAGTTCGCTGGTCTCGGCGTACGGAGTGTGGCGCCTGTTTCGGCCGCGCTCGGTGATTCGCTTTCGGAAGGGAATGGATCTCTCTCCCGACTTTGCGATCATCCGCTCGCTGTTCCGCTTCGGTTTGCCGACCGGAGTGCAGGGCATCGCCATGAACATCGCCGGGGTCCTGCTGCTGCGGTTCATCGGCTCACTGCAGCACAGTGCAGCGGCCCAGGCGGCCTATGCGGTGGCGTACACGGAGCTCTTCTCGCTGATCACCTGGACGTCGGTGGGCCTCATGGGTGCGGCCTCCACCATCGCCGGCCAGAACCTCGGCGCCGGCAAGCCGGAGCGGGTGACGCGCGGCGTGGCCCTGGCCGCGAGCTTCGGCATCGCCGTGGCCGCGGTGGTGGGGACGCTCTTTTTTTTCGCCTCAGGACCACTTCTGCGCATCTTCGGAATGACCGAGCCGCTGGTCACCTCCCTCGGCGCGCAACTGCTCCGCTACCTGAGCATTTCCGGGTTCTTCATCACCGTGGCATTGAGCTACACGGGCGGCCTGCAGGGGACGGGCGACACGCGCAGCCCGCTCTACATCTCCATCGCTTCTCAGATCGTCATCCCCATCGGACTCTGCGCGCTGCTGCAGAGCTTTCGCCCGCTCCAGCCCGGCGACATCTGGCTGGCCATCCTCCTCGGGCACCTGACCCGCGGGCTGCTGAGCGTGCTGCGCTTTCAGCAGGGCCGCTGGCGTACGATCCGCGTCGACCTTGGGGAGGGGAAGCCGGTCTCCTGACGGCGGATCCGATTACGCCGGCGACTCGCTCTGTCCGAAACGCGAACGGATGAGCTCCATCCGCTTCCGGTTCACTCCCAGGTCGCTGTGACCAATGCGCGATGCGGAGCGAAATTCGAGCGTCTTCCGCTCCGCATCGATCTCGAAGAGCACGTCGTCCACGAAGCGGAACAGTCGCGTGCGGAACTCCGCGCGCAGCGATCCTGCACCTCGCTCGACGATGGTCGCCCCGCGCATCGAGGCGACCACCGCGGCCAGACGAGTGAGCGCCTCTTCGGCCGTTCCACGGTAGGGGATCGGCGCGATGGCGTGCACGCCGCTCGTGGCCTGCGTCGAGACGCAGTTCGGAGTCTTGGGGCAGGGAGGGAGCATTACTGGAGCGTCACGACGCCACATCCGATGCGTGCACCCGCGTTGCCGGTGGGCTGCGTCACCAGGTCATCCGGATTCGCGTGGAGGATGATGGCGTGACCGACGGCGGAGCTGGCGCCCGCTTCGACCGTGACCGAGCGCGTGGTGAAGGTGGTCCGCACCTCGCCCGCGTCGCTGGCGGTGACATTGCCGAAGTCGCCGGCGTGATGCGGCATGGCCGAGGGTGCTCCGTGCGCGGTGGTGGCCGGGTTGAAGTGGCCGCCAGCGGCGTTGCCGTTGTCGCCGCAGTCGCCCTTGTCGTGGACGTGGAATCCGTGGACGCCCGCCGGGACGCCGGTGAGGTCGACTTTCACCTCCACGCTGCCATCAGCGAGCTGGGTGAGCTGGACCGTGCCCATGGCGGTCGAGCCGCTGGTGGGGGCGATAGTGGCCAGAGCCGTGGGACGGGGTCCCATCGTCGCGCATGCGCCGAGGAGAAGGAGCGAGGCGGAGAGTACAGCGAGTTTCTTCATGATCGTTACCTTACCTTTCACTGGGAGATCGCCGCAATGAGCTTGCCGATCGAACCGAGCCAGCCCTTTGCGACGTCCTGGTAGTACAGCGACGCCGCCTTTTGCACACCATCGGCCAGCGAAGGGTAGGAAGAGATCCTCTGTGCCAGCTCGCCCACCTTCATCCCCTTCCGCCGCGCCAGGACCACTTCTTCGATGACGGTGGACGCATTCGCGCAGAGGGCGTGTCCGCCCAGGAGATTTCCTTTGGCGTCGCAGATCAGCTTGATCAGGCCGCTCGAGGCGCGATCGACGACCGCCCGGTCGACGTCGTTCATCTCCACGACGTAGGTGCGCACCCGGTCGCCATGCTGTTGACGCGCCTCCTCCTCGGTGAGGCCGATGTGTCCGACCTCGGGATCCGTATAGAGCGCCCAGGGGACGTCGGAGTAGTCGATCGCGGCCTTGCCAGGGAAGAGGAGGTTCCGCACGAGCTTCACGGCCTCGTAGGCCGCGGTGTGGGTGAACTGCAGCGCGCCATGCACGTCCCCGCAGGCCCAAATGCGTGGTGCGGTCGTCCGCAGGAAGCGATCCGTGATCACCCACGAGCGCTCGACGCGAACGCCGGCCTCATCCAAGCCCAGGTCCTCGGTGTTGCCGCGGCGTCCCGAGGCGACAAACACCTCGCCGGCGGGCACGTCCCGCGTTTCGCCGAGCGCGTTCTCGATGCGGGCCACTTTCATCCCTTCGGCGAGACGGATGGACTTCACGGTCCAGCCGGTGAGGAGCTCGATTCCCTCGGACGTGAGGATCTCGCGCACGCGCGTGATGATCTCCGCGTCCTCTTTTTGGATGATCTGTTCGGCCATCTCCACCACGGTCACGCGCGCGCCGAAGCGGGCAAAGATCTGCGCGAACTCGATCCCGATATAGCCGCCGCCCAGGATGATCACCGAGGCCGGGAACGAGTCCTGGGCCAGGAAACTCACGTGATCGAGGTAGCCGCTCTCTTGCAGCCCTTCGATCGGAGGAACGGCGGTCCGCGCGCCCGTGGCGATGACGATGTCTTTGCCCAGCAGACGACGCCCCGCAACCTCCACTTCCCGGCGCGAGACTAGTCGGGCATGGCCTTCGATCACGTCGATGCCCAGAGCCCGAAACTTCGCGGGGTCATCGTGCCGGCTGATGTTGCGCCGCCGCTCGCGCATGGAGTCCATGACCGACTTTGGCGTGATGCGGGGCGTGGCCGGTTCGAGGCCGAAGGCATCGGCGTGACGCATGAGGTGCGCGACCTTGGCGGACGCCACCAGCGCCTTGGTGGGCACGCAGCCGGTCCAGAGACAGTCGCCGCCCAGAGCGTCGCGCTCGATGAGGGCCACCTTGCGTCCCAGCCGCGCACAGCCGGAAGCCGTGACGAGGCCGGCGGTCCCTCCGCCGAGCACGATGACGTCGAAGAGCTCGGGCATGGCGCGGCTCCATCCTCTCACAGGCAGAG
>JBDTOZ010000553.1:0-6041 GCA_039932995.1 Acidobacteriota bacterium
AGTCCACCGCTCCATAGAGTTTGGCGACAAATGGATGTCCCGGCGCTGGCCCGTGAGATTCGCGATCACGCCCGCACTTCGTGCAACGCCACCATCGCCTCGCGGCAACCCGTCAGCCAGCCCAGCCACTCGGCGAGTCCGTCTCCCGTCAGCGGAGAGATGGCCAGCACGCGCGGGTCGGGCATGACCCGGTGCAACGCGTCGTAGATCGCCTCCGGCCGCACCTGCGGCAGATGCGGCAGCAGATCGCACTTGGTGAGCAGGACCAGATCCGCTCCCGCGAACATGGTCGGGTACTTGAGCGGCTTGTCTTCCCCCTCGGTCACCGAGAGGACCACCACATTCGCGCGCTGCCCGAGGTCGTAGACCGCGGGGCAGACCAGATTGCCGACGTTCTCGATGAAGAAATACTCCGTGCCGGTGAGGTCGAAGTGATGCAGCTCGCGGTGCACCATCTCCGCGTCCAGATGGCAGGCCTGTCCGGTCTCGATGGCTTTTGCGCGGAGGCCGGCACGCTGCAGGCGCACGGCGTCGTGGTCGGTGGCCAGGTCGCCCGCCAGCGCGGCCAGGCCGCTCGGGTTCGCGAAGGCGCGCGCGGTCGCTTCGAGCACCGCCGTCTTGCCCGAGCCCGGCGAGCCCATGACGTTGATGGCGAAGATATCGCGCTCTTCGAAGTGACGGCGATTGTGTGCGGCCGTATGGTCGTTGCGCGCCAGGATGCGCGTCTGCAGTTCCAGCGGAACCGCGTTCCCTTCTTGTCCGGCGTTGGTGCTTTGCGGATCCGTTTGGCACATCAGGCCACCTCCAGTTCGATTCGTTGCAGGATGATCTCGTCGCCGGCCGCCAGACGCGCCGGCGTGTTGCAGAAAGCGCAGTGCAGGAATCCGCCACGGGCCACCTCGGCCGCGCAGCGCGGACACTCCCAGCGCGCGGGAACGCGCTCGATGGTCAGCGAGGCCCGCTCGCACAACGTCCCCTCGCGAAAGACCTCGAAGGCCGTGGCCAGCAGACCGCAGTCGACGCCGGCCAGCTCGCCGATGGCCACCTCCACCCGGTAGACGCACGGGTCCCGCCTGCCCGCGACGGCGGCCTGGACGGAGTCGACCAGCGACTGGATGATCGAGTACTCGTGCATTTACGCCACTCCGAGCTGCGGCGCGCGATTCACGGATGCGGTCAACATATGCGTGGCAGCGGCTCGCCATCCGGCTCGGCCAGCAGCCTCTTCCCGAATCCCGTATCCAGCACCACCGAGCCCGGCCGCTCTTCGACACAGGTGCCGATGATCGCCGCGCGAAGCCCCAGAGGATGCGCTCGGAGCCGCGCCAGAATCTCCTCGGCAGCGTCGGCGCGTACGCCGATCAGCGCCTTCCCTTCATTGGCCACGTGCAGCGGGTCGATGCCCAGTAACTCTCCCACCGCCCGCACGGCCGGCTGGACCGGGACCGCGCGTTCTTCGAGGACGATGCCCACCGCGCTCTTCTGCGCCATCTCGTGCAACGCGCTGGAGACGCCCCCGCGTGTCGGATCCTTCATGGCCGTCACACTTCCGCGGTCGTCGAGGATCGAGGCGATGAGGGAGCCCATCGGCGCGACGTCCGACACGAGGTCGCCATCGATCTCGATGCCGTGCCGCGCGGCCATCACCGCCAGGCCATGCTCGCCGATGGATCCGGTGACGATGATCCTGTCCCCGACGCACAGCTCGTTATCGCGCACGAGCGTGCGCGTCAGCCCGATGCCGCAGGTGTTGATCACGATGCCGTCGAGCTCGCGGCGTCCCATGACCTTCGTGTCGCCCGTGACCACCGGCGCATGCGCCTCGCGGCAGGCCACCATCATCGAGCGTTGGATGGCCTCGAGTGATTCGAGGGGGAAGCCCTCCTCGAGGATCACGCTGCAGGTCAAGCCCAGCACGCGCGTCGCGCCCATCATGGCCAGGTCATTGACCGTGCCGCAGATGGAGAGCCGTCCGATGTCGCCTCCCGGAAAAAAGATCGGATGGATGACGTGCGAGTCGGTGGTGATGACCAGCCACTCGTCGCCGAACTTCATGGCCGCGCCGTCGTCCATGGCGGCGATGCCCACACCGTCGAACGGCAGCGTGGCGAAGTCGCGCACGAAGAGCCTTTCGATGAGCGAGCGCATGGCCTTCCCGCCCCCGCCCTGCTTGAGCGTGACCCGTCCGGGAGAAGAGAGTGTGGCGGTCATGCGCTGATCTCCACGTCCAGACCGGTCAGGTCTCCGTACATGTGCCAGATCTTGCACGTCCCCTCGCTGGAGACCATGCAGGCGCCGATCGGGTTCTCGGGGACACATTCTTTGTTGAAGAGGCGGCAGTCGCGCGGGTTGCGGATGCCGGCCATGATGTCGCCGCAGATGCACTGTCCGGCCAGGCCCGGCGGAGCAAAGTCCCACAGCGATGGGAGGTCGATGGTGAAGTGCTTGCGCGCGTCGAGGTGTGCGTACTCGTCGCGCAACCGGAGGTTGCCGTTCGGGATGTCCGCGATGCCCCGCCAACGTCCTTCGACCTGCCGGAACACGCGCCAGAGCTGCTCCTGCGCGGGCAGGTTGCCTTCGTACGAGACGCAGCGCGGGAACATGTTCACCACGCGCGGGGTGCCGGCCAGGATCAACTCCAGGACCTCCACCAGCCCGGCCAGGATGTCCATCGGCTCGAAGCCGGCGATGACCACCGGCACGCCATGCCGTTCGACGAACGGCTCGAAGACCGCGGAGCCGGTGATCGACGCGGCGTGCCCCGCGGCCAGGAATCCCTCGATGCGCGAGCCGGGCATCTGCGCCACGATCTCCATCGCCGGCGGGATGTACTTGTGCGCGGAGAGGACGAAGAAGTTCGGCGGCGGGTCGTCGAGGATCACCGCCGCGGTGGCCACGGCCGTGGTCTCGAAGCCGCTGGCGAAGAACACCACCGGCTCGCTCGTACCGCGCGCGATCTCCACGGCCTGGCGCGGACTGTAGATGATGTCGATCTGCGCGCCGTCCGCCTTCGCATCCGCGAGCGAGCGCACGGTTCCCGGGACGCGGAGCATGTCTCCGTACGTGGCCACGCGCACGCCCTGCTGCGCCAGCAGGACGCCTTCATCCACCTCGGGGATGTCGGTCACGCACACCGGGCATCCCGGTCCCATGATCACGTCCAGCGCTTTCGGGAGGAGCGAGCGCAGTCCGAAGCGGGCGATGGCCTGTTCGTGACTGCCACACACGTGCATCACGGCCACCGGCCGGTCGAGCTGCGCCATCAGCCGCGCCAGCTTGCCGGCCATCTCGCGGGCCTGGTGTGGATCACGGAACTGCAGAGGCAGGTCGTTCATGAGGCCCCCTCGATCTCGCCGAGGATGTCCATCGTCATGAGGTCATCCTCGCTCTCGGCCAGCAGCGTCTCGTACAGCGCCAGCGTCTCGTCCACGGCCTCGGGAGGAATGCGCCGGATGGCAAAGCCGACATGGTTGAGGATGTAGTCGCCGGCACTGACCGGCTCATCGACGATGTCCAGCCGTACCTCTTTGCGCACGCCCCAGAAATCGACCGTGGCGGTGAACTCGCGGACTTCGATGACGCGGCCGGGGACTCCTAGACACATGTGAGTTGCTCCTCTTCTGCGATGGGAACGGTGGCGCGCGCACGGAGGCGCGCGTTGGCCACGAAGGCCTGGCCGAGGGCGATGCCGCCGTCACCCGGCGGGACGTCGCGGTTCATGTAGACGCGGACGTCGGGCCGGAGCGCGTCGAGGATCGACTCCGCCAGCCGGGCGTTCTGAAAACAGCCGCCGGTGAGCACCACCGGCAACGGGCCATGCGTGGCCAGGGCCGCGCGCACCACTTCGACCGTGGTGAAGGCGAGCGTGTTGTGGAAGCGCGCGGAGATCGTGGCCGCGGAGCATCCGGAGAAGACGTCGTCGACCACACCGCGCACGAGCGGCCGCACATCGATCTCCCACGGCGACGCTCCTTCGCGGATCACCACGGGGTAGCGCCCCTTTTCGTCGCGGGCGGCAGCCAAATTGAAGGCCAAGGCCACATCCCCTTCGTCGTGCGCCACCGGCCGGTTCAGCACGAGAGCGCCGATGGCGTCGAAGAGGCGTCCCACCCCGCGCGCCGGCGTGGTGTTGAAGTTGCGGGCAATCATGCGGCGCACGGCCGCGATGTCCGCGGGGTCGCGCTCACGGAACAGCGGAAACGCCTGCAGGGGCGTCTGGCCCGCGAAGGCGTCGTCGAGCAGGGCCAGCGCCGCGCGCCACGGCTGGCGGATGGCCTGTTCGCCGCCGGCCAGCGCGATGGGACGGAAGGTGGCCACGCGCGTAAAGTCTTCGTATGTGGCCAGGAGGATCTCGCCTCCCCACAGCGTGTCATCCGTGCCGTAACCGGTGCCGTCGTAGGCGACGCCGAGCACCGGCCCGTCCAGCCCATGCTCGGCCATGACGCTGGCCACATGCGCGTGATGGTGCTGGACGGCCACATGCCGTACGCCCTCCTGCGCCAGCGCGTAGCGCGTGGAGAAATAGTCCGGATGCAGGTCGTAGGCGACGGTGGCCGGCGTGACGCCGGTCAGCTCCTTCATCTGCTCGATGGCCTGCTCGTAGGCGTGCACGGTGGCCACGCTCTCCAGGTCGCCGATGTGCGGTCCGAGCCAGGCGCGGTCGCCGGCGGCCAGGCAGAAGGTGTTCTTCAGGTGCGCGCCGCAGGCCAGGACCGGCTCGTCGAACGTGCAGGTGGTCTCGAGAGCGCGCGGCACGAAGCCGCGTGCGCGCCGGAGGACCACCGGCGCCCCGCCGATGACGCGTACCACTGAATCATCGACGCGCGTGATGATGTCGCGGTCGTGGACGAGGAGAATGTCGGCGATCGTCCCCAGTTGTGCCAGCGCCTCGCCGTTGGTCGTGACCATCGGCTCGCCTGTGGCGTTGCCGGAGGTCATGACCAGCGGCACGCCGGCGTCGTGCAGCAAGAGGTGATGCAGCGGCGTGTAAGGAAGGAAGAGTCCGATGAGCGGAAGGTCGCCGATCACCCCGCGGCTGCGCGCCAGCACGATCGGCCGTTCTCCCGACTGGAGCAGCGCGCGCTCCACATCGCTGCACTCCGCGAGCCGCTCCGCCTCGGCCAGGTCGCGCACCATGACCGCGAACGGCTTCGTCGCGCGATGCTTCCGCTCCCGCAGCCGTTTGACGGCGCGCGGAGAGGAGGCGTCGCACGCGAGGTGAAAGCCGCCCAGCCCCTTCAGGGCCACGATCATTCCCGCCCGGAGTGCGCGCGCCGCGAAGGCGATGGGATCCGGCGTGGCCAGTTCGTCCCCGCGGGGCGAAAGGGCCACGATGCGCGGTCCACAGCCGGAACAGGCGTTCGGCTGCGCATGAAAGCGCCGGTCGCGCGGCGAGTCATACTCCTCACGGCAGCGCGCGCACATCGGAAAATCCGCCATGGCCGTCCTGGCGCGGTCGTAGGGCGAGCCCTTGACGATCGAATAGCGCGGCCCGCAGTTCGTGCAGTTGATGAACGGATGCCGATAGCGCCGGTTGGCCGGGTCGAAGAGCTCCCCAACGCACGCGTCGCACGTAGCCAGATCCGCGGGGATGGAGACGCGCCGCTCCCCGTCGTCGTCAGGGCTGTCGTCGATGACGAACCCGGTCGTGTCCTGCGGGGCGAGATCCGAGCAGATCACCGCTTGTACCCGCGCGGCCGGAGGCCCGTCCAGGCGCAGCGTCCTGACGAACGCCGTCAGCGCGTCGTCTGCTCCATGCACCTCGATCGAAACGCCCCGCGTGTGATTCCACACCCGCCCGCCCAGCGCATGCCGCAGCGCGAGCTGATACACCCAGGGCCGATACCCGACCCCCTGCACCGTCCCCCGGACCTCGACGCGAAGACCGCCATGCACCATGTCGCCAAGGTAAGCACCGCGAGAACGTGAAGGGATGAGGTGGAACACGGAGGGAGGTGACGGACATCACGAGGCCCACAAGCAACGCAATCGAGCGGCGACGCCGTGCGTGGGGCCTTCTAGGTCAAAGAAAGTGTTCCGAT
>JBDTOZ010000554.1:0-3010 GCA_039932995.1 Acidobacteriota bacterium
TGCGCCCGCCGCGAGCACGGCGTCGGGCGACAGTCCCTGCGCGGCGGCCGCGGAACGGGCCTCGGAAGGGTGGGGCAGCGGGCTCCATCAGTTCGCGAATCCTCCCTACGACGCGGAGGCATGGACGAGCTTTCAGAACGACGTGGAATCGGCGATCGGCAGCGCGGAGTCTCAATGCGCCTGTTCTTCGCAATCGTGCGTGACGGTCCGCGAGGCCATGCGCGACCTGCGCGGCCTGGTCTCGGAGATGGGGACCGCGATCCGCAACGGTTCGTCGCCTCCCTCGGATGCCGTGCAGCGCCAGGAAGCGATCGACAACAAGATCGCCAGCGCACGGGCTCTGTAATAAGGCGCAGGGCCCGTCCTACCCGCGGTGATGGACGGCGGCCTCGTATTCGGCGATCACGTCCGTGACGTTGCCGAGGGCGCGGATGCGGCCGCCTTCCACCCAGGCGGCGCGGGTGCAGAGGTCGCGGACGGCGGAGAGGTCGTGGGAGACCAGGACGATGGTGGCGCCGCGGGCGTGGAACGAGTTGATGCGCTCTTCGCACTTTTCGCGGAAGGAGGCATCGCCGACGGCCAGCACTTCATCGAGCAGGACGATGTCGGCGTCGATGGTGGTGGCGATGGCGAAGGCCAGGCGCGCCACCATGCCGGTGGAGAAGGTGCGCAGCGGACCGTCGATGTGCTTGGAGATCCCGGAGAACGCGATGATCTCGTCTTCGCAGCGGCGCATGAAGGCGCGCGAGCGGCCCAGCAGCGAGCCGTTGAAGAAGATGTTCTCGCGGCCGGAGAGCTCTCCCTCGAACCCGGTGCCGAGCTCGATGATGGGGGCCAGGGCGCCGCGCGTGATCACTTCCCCCGTGCTCGGTGGAATGATCCCGGCCATCACCCGGAGCAAGGTCGATTTGCCCGCACCGTTGCCGCCGATGATTCCGAAGGCCTCGCCCCCGTCGATGGTGAGTGAGACGTCGCGCAGGGCCTCGGCGGTCTTGGGCCTGGCCGCGCGGGCGCGCACGACCCACTCCTTGAGCGAGGGAATGCGCTGGGCTGGATAGCGGACGCTGACGTCGTGGACTTCGATCCGGTGCATGGTCAGAGGTAGGGATAGAACCCGCGGGAGAGGCGCCGAAAGGAGATCCAGCCCACCACCAGCGACACCACGGCCACGGCGGCGGCGATGCCCACGGCCTTCATGTCCGGAAGAGTTCCCTCGTAAATCGGCGTGCGCATGATGCGGATGAAGTAGAGCAGCGGATTGAGCTTGAAGAAACGGAGGAAGTGGTCGGGGATGACCGAGATCGGATAGATGACGGGCGTGAAGTACATGAGTGCCGTCAAGGCCACGGTGTACATCTCGCGCACGTCGATGAAGTAGACGGCCAGGGCGCTGAGCAGCAGCGACGCGCCGTAGGTGAAGACGGCCAGGATGAGGATGGAGATCGGGAGGAAGGCCAGGGCCGGGCGGATGGGCGCGCCCCGGATGAGCATGATCAGCAGCAGCGGGATGTAGGACAGGCCCAGGTTCACCAATCCGGCGATGACGCTGGAAAGGACGAAGATCGATTTCGGCACGCGCACGCGCTTCATCAGCGCGCCGTTCCAGGCCAGGGAGGCCATGGAGCCGACGGTGGTCTGGGCGAAGAAGGTCCACGGCAGCAGGCCGGCCAGGACGTAGACCTCGTACCGCGGCAGGGCGAAGCGAAAGACCGTGGAGAAGACCATGGTCAGGATCAGCACCAGCAACAGCGGGTGAAGCATGGTCCAGAAGAAGCCGACCACGGACCGCTTGTAACGGACGGTGAGGTCGCGGTGTACGAGGTTCCGCAGCAGATGCGTGCTGCGCACGATGTCCCGCCACTCTTCGAGCAGGGAAGTCGTGGCGCCGGCCACGTAGTGGCGGACTTCGGTCGTATCGTCGAGAGAGGTCATGTTGGAGGGAGGGCGCCCTGTCCCCGGCGCCCTGGATGGATCATATCCCGCTGCCTGAGAGGGATGTGGAAACGCTGCGCAACAGCAGGCGCAGGTCGAGCCAGAGGGACCAGTCGCACATGTAGGTGAGGTCGTAGCGGAGCTTGACCTCGGGGGAGGTCTCGTATTCGGCCGAGACCTGGGCCAGGCCGGCGATGCCGGGGCGCACCAGACAACGGAGGTCGAAGTCGGGGACGTCGAGGAGGATGCGCTGCACGAGCTGCGGCCGTTCGGGGCGGGGACCGACCAGGCTCATGTCGCCGGTGACGACGTTGATGAGCTGCGGCAGTTCGTCGATGCGATAGCGACGGAGCAGCCCGCCGACGCGCGTCACGCGCTCCCGCTCCGAGGCGAAGTCGTCGGTCTCCAGTCCCACGCGCATGGAGCGGAACTTCCACATGGCGAAGGGCACGTTGCCACGGCCCACGCGCTCCTGGCGGATGAACACGGGACGCCGGTCGTCGAGCCAGATGGCCAGGATGGCCATGAGCCAGAGCGGCGTGCTGACGAGAATCATGAGTGCGCTGAGCACGAGGTCGAGCGTGCGCTTGACGACCGCGTTGATGCCGTAGCCGCAACCGACGGCGATCTCGACCAGAGGCTGGTCGCCGATCCAACCGAAGACGGAGGAGGTCAGCAGCGCGTCGACGTGGGAAGCGAGCAGCAGATAGCCGCGGGCGCCGCGGATGCGCAGCAGCTCGAGCCGCATGCGCGGATCGCCGTCGTGCGAGACGTAGATCACTTCCTCCGCGCCGCGAAGGACGGTCCGCACCCGCTCATCGCCGAACTGCTGGGGAGAGATCCAGGCCATGATGCGCACGCGGGCATCGCCGCGATCGCCGAGGGAGGAGAGGGCTGCTTCCACGTCCTCGTTGCTGCCGACCAGGATGGTGTCGCGTGCGCGCACGGGCCAGGCCCGCCGCAACACCGCGCGCCAGAGCGGCAGCACGATGAGCTCCAACAGCGGAACACCGAAGGCCACGGTGCGGGGCAGCGGCTGCGCGATGGCGGTGCCGCCCAGCGTGATGATGGCCAGTTG
>JBDTOZ010000555.1:0-2947 GCA_039932995.1 Acidobacteriota bacterium
TCGCGAGCTTACGCGCCGCTGGTGCCTTGAGGGTTTCGGCCGCTCCGCCCAACGTCTCAGCTTCACCGGCGTGAACCGCGACGCGATGAAGTGAGAATCTTGGAGCACAGTAAAGCAGCGGTTCACGTCCGGTGCAAGCGCGAGTTAGCCGAGTTAGCCGCCGGCCTCGGAGGCCGATGATTTGCGGGCGAGGTACTTCTCGTACTTTTCGGACAAGGTGTAGACATAGTCGAAGATCGCGATGGTGAAGTCGATGATGTCCTGAGCATTTTCCTTCGTCGTATCCTCATCGGAGGCGTGCGCGCCGATGTTTCTCTCCTTCCGGAGAGCTTCCGCCCACGCAAATAGGCGCTCATCGATGATTCGTTTGGCTTTGAGCTCGGCTAGGCCCTTCGCGATCATGTTCGCTCCCGCCTTCTCTTTGATGAGCCGTTCGAGCGCCCGGCCGCAGAGAACGGCTGCTGCCGAGTAGATGCCGTGAGATAGACACTTCTGCGCGTCTTTGATGTCGCGACGAGCCGCGTCCGGAATCGCGAGGCCGAGTTCACCTACGGAGGGCGTTGGCCACAGGCGTTCGGCGGTGTCCCACGCCCAATTGTTGTACTGATTCTGGTAGGTGGTCGCGGTTCCGAACAGCGGTCGATGGCAGGATGGGCAGCGAACAAGGAAGAAGCCAGCATCACTATCCTCGTCGGTCACCCATGCCGTAGCTTCGGCCTGGATCCGAACCTCACAGTGAGGACAGTCGATGACGATTTCCTGGGCCATGGCACTCTTTAGGCGGCTAACGGACCAGGGTTCAGCCGCGTGGCCGCGACGCCATGATGGCACAACTTGGAAGGCAGTAGTGCAGCGGGTCACGCGGCTGCAACCAGGAGTTAGCCGGCGGTGAGTGCGTGAATCGACTCAAGCAGTTCGGCCGCACTGGCATGACGCTTCTGCGTGCTTCTGAGGCACTTCAGGAGAGCTTCTCGCTCGTCTTCACCGAGTTCAACTTCCGCATCAAGCGCCTCAGCAATATCGACGCCTGCTGGAGCCCGGCCCGTCAACAGATTGAACCAGATCGCGCCCAAGGAATAGATGTCCACACGAGGATCGAGCAGCTTCGGATCCTGGAGAAGCTCGGGAGCAGTGTAGTAACCACCAACCACCGACTCGCCCGTCTTAGTAACGCGAGAGACGATGTCATCTTCGATGAACACACCTAGGCCGAAATCAAGAATCCGAAGTTGCTTCGGCTTCGCGATCATCACGTTACTCGGCTTCAGGTCACGATGTATTACACCTTTCTTGTGAGCGTGATCCAGGCCTTCCGCGATTCGACCGACGATCGGTCTAGCGGCTTTGGCCGAAACCCGGCCGCGCGCCTTAAGGAGATCGTTGAGCGTTTCACCTTCGAACAGTTCCATCCGGATGAAAGGGCGATCTTGATACAACCCAACATCGAAGACTCTGATGATATTCGGGTGATTTAGCGCGAACAGTATCCTTGCTTCCCGAAAGAAGCGGTCCATGTGGCCTGTGTCGACTCCTCCGTATATCGGAGCGAAGAGTTTCACGGCGAAGTCCATCCCGAGAAGCCGATGATGGAACCGAAAAACCTCTCCAAATCCACCGCGTCCGATCCTTTCCCCGATTTCGAAGTTGGCGACCTGTTCGAGAGCGCCGGCCTCCACTCGCTCCAACAGAGCGTCGAACTGCGCATTTATGAAGGATCGTCGTTCGCGATATGTTGGAAATAGTGGCTGGATGAACGCCCAGAAGTCACCGACATCGCGGCTCTTCTTGATGAAATCGGGCACGAGCGACGCGACTGATGAACCCAAAAGAATCTTCCGAAGTCGACGATACTCATCGTCCTCGTATCGGCCACCAGTTGCGTGCCGCGTCAAGCCGCTCTTCAGCTCCTCCACAACATCTCGGAGGCTGACGGACTCTTCCATCGTCGCATTCTATGCGGAGGTGCCTTCCGACCGGCTAACGGATCTGAGCCGGCGCGGACCGGCAGCGAACGATCGTAGCGCTTGGAGCGAGCCGAGTCGCGGGTTCGCGTCCGTTTGAGCGCCGAGTTAGCCGCGAGTTAGCCGCCTAGAGGTGTGTGAGTTCTGTGTCGGCGATTTGGTAAAGCCGATCGAAGTCGTCCCACGAGAAACCGATTGGCGTGCGGGCGCGAAAACGACCTGTCGGCTCAACTCTCGGCTCGACCGCAGCGAGTTCGCGGTTCTCTTGTTCCCAAGCTTTCGGCGTGCGGGGTGTCGCATATCGACCGGACCATACAAGCGTCTGCTTAACGAGATGCAGCCGGTAAGTGTCAATCTCGTCCAGCGCGGGCAAACCGGCGGTCTTCCACAATTGGGGAACGTCATGAGTGGCTGGAACGCCTTCCTTGGCCGGGTCGGCGCCTCGTTTCTGCATCCTTCGGGCGATAACGGCTTTCACGATTAACTCGATCGCGATCGCGCTCTCACGTGAGAATGCTTCACCCAACGCTAGCCCAGCATCGCCGCCGTGGTGACCGCACTCAGCCCCGAGTTCTGCAGACCGATCTATCGACTTCCAAAGGACGAATGCTGACAGGCGTGCCTTCGCCGCGGACGAGTCCCAGTGGCCGAATCGTCGCCACTCAAATACGTTTCGTTCGATGCTCATGTTTAGGCGGCTAACGGACCCAGCTCACCCGCGTGGACCCGCACGGAACGAATGATAGCTCTTGCGACGACTGGAGCGCGGGTCCACGTCGGGTGCAGCGAGGAGTTGGGGGGAGATCGTGCCGAGTGCCCGCCGCCGTGACCGTGCCACCGGCGAGGGGCGAGCGAATGACCGATCCACGAACTGCGTCATGAACCATGCGCGCAAGATGCGTCGCTATGACCGTGGCGTGAGCGACCGTGGCGGAAGCGATGCAAGATCCCGCCGATCCGCGGTCGTGGCGAGGACGCAAGTGACT
>JBDTOZ010000556.1:0-3314 GCA_039932995.1 Acidobacteriota bacterium
GCGGCGGGCACGGTCCCCGGCACGTCGACGAGCGGAACGTCGAGTGCTGCCACCCCGGGCGTCGTGGTGTCGAGCGTTCGCGTGCTCTGCAGCTCATCAGGAGAGGTGGAGACGGGCGCGCCCGTGGCAGGAGGAAGGGGAATGAGCTTCGGCGTCGCCAGCGACGGCGTCGTGGGCGGATCGGCGTAGAGGCCGCGGATGAGCTCCGCGTCGCCGGGCACTTTGTTGTCGAGGAGACGCTCGCGTACGCGCAGACGGATCTCTTCCGCACCGCGAAGCTGCAGCACGCGCTGCGGCTCGGCGAGGTAAGTCGTACTGGCCCGGTCCGTGGTCATGTCGCAATGGCACGGCCCGAAACGGTCCGCCGGGTACTGCTTGTCCTTCAGACCGCGAAAGAACTCCACGATCCTGCTGTTCGCGTCGACCTGCTGCTCGCGCGCGTGCTCGCACGCGGCCTGGGTCGCAAACGGGGGGGCTGCGTAGAGCTCGGCGAACGTGCGATTGTCCGGGCGGTACCGGGCCACGTGATAGTGGAACGCTTCGCACACGCGTCCCGCCGGCGCCGGAGGACAGACCAGCGGTTGGGCGAGGGCATTCGCAGCGGCGAGCCAGCCGGTCAGGAGCAAGACGGTTCGGGACGATTGCATCGAGCTGCGCGGATTATAAGTAAACATCCGCTTCCACGGGCCCGTCTCTCCATCGTGCAGCAAGAAGGAGACTCACTCATGAAGAAGCGGATCACCCTCATCGCCGTCGTCCTCGCCGTCGCGGCTCTCGCCACGGCCCCCATCGTCCACGCCCGTCCAGGCTCGCCCGGCCGCCAGGGAATGTCCCGCAGAGCGCCAGGCTTCGGCCTCCTCGGGCACCTCCGCCATGTGCGCCAGCAGCTCGACCTGACCGATCAGCAGGCCGAGCAGATCAGGACCATCGCCGCCGATCTGCGCGCGCAGAACGCGCAGTACCGCGATCAATTGCGGGGCGGGCGCAAAGGAGTGGCTGACGTGCTCCTCGCCAATCCTGCCGATGTGGCCGCTGCGCAGGCTGTGCTCGATCAACGCGCCGCCACCGAGCGCCTCGTGAAGCAGAACCGCCTCAATGCCACCGCCAAAGCGCTGGGCGTGCTGAGCGCCGACCAGCGGGCCAGGCTACGCACGCTGATCGCCGAGCGCGCGGAACGCCGCGAACGCCGCGAGCGGCCGTGAAGTCCGACGATCCGCCGGCATGCGGTGATCCCCGCCAACGGGATCAGCCGGCGGGTCGTCGCTGTCCCGCCGCCGCGACGTGAAAGCTCCGAACGTCCCACAGGTAGAGCGCGAACGGCACCCACCAGAGGAAGTCGTTCGTCACGCAGAGAATGATGCTCTTCAGCGGCCAGGCACCGCTGGTGATCAACTGAGCCAGTCCGATCGGTCCCAGCACTTTCCCCAACAACCCCACCGCGGCAATGGCGGCACCCTGCTCCGGGCTTCGCGCCACCTGCCAATACAGCAACCCATAGACGCCGACCACCATCCCCAGACACGCAAAGATCTCGGGATGATTCGAGAGCGGCATCCCCGCGTAACGGAACAACCACTGCGGATCGAGCCCGCTGTACGCGCCCCAGGCAAGGTTGTACAGGCCGGCCACGGCGAACACGACCTGATGAAATCGACGACGCCGCATCCGGCGATGGTAGCGCAAGGGTCATCCGCGAATCATTCACGGAGACCCGGAATCCGCGGCCTGATCCCCCCATCGTTCGCGCTGATGAACGCCAGGAGCGCCTCCCCGTCGAGCACCGTCGGAGGGTGACAGCCCGGATGGGTTTGGAGCTGTTCCAGTGCGAAGACCAGGGGGAGAATGGCGGCGCGCTGGTCGATGGCGATGCGTTCCGTGCAGGCGCCGCGCACCTCCACGTATCCGGCGCCGGTTCCGAATCGCGGCAGGAGCGGGGAGATCACCTTGGCGATGCGGACACGCGCGCGGAGAGGGAGGATGCGCAGGACCTGCATGGCCAGGCGTGCGCCGGGCATCTCGAAACGCGCCTGCGCGTGCGCTTCGATGTCGAACACGCGACGGAAGAGCTCACGATCGGGCGAACGCAGCACCGCGCCGCTGGCGATTGCCGCGGCACCCTTCGGGTTGTCGTTCCCGATGAAGAGCGTGATGTCCACGCGCCTGGCGGGCAGGACGTGCCGCACCAACGCGCCCGAGATCGCCGGCAACGTGGAGAGGCCGGACATCACGCACACGCCCTGCGCGCGGGCCCGCGCGTCGAGCGCGCGGTCATCGAGGAGGTCGAAGAACCAGCGCTCGTCGTCCGCGATGTCCAGCCAATGCGCGCCCGCCTCCACCACCGTGGACACGAGCGCGCGATCGAGCAGTTGAAACGGGCCGGCCGCGCAAGCGAACGCGAACGCACCGCGCGCACTCCGCGACACCGCGTCCAGGTTGCGGAGATCGAGCGTCTCCCGGGTTGTGGCCACCACGTCATGGCCTCGGGCGCGCAGCTCGGTCACGAGCAACGACCCGAACACGCCGCGGGAGCCGGCTACGACGATTCTCTTTGCAGCCACCGTGCAATCACCACGATCCAGAGTGTGAACGCGGGAAAAAGAATCGCGGAAGTGATCGTCTCCCACCGCGCGCTGTGCCCGAGCGACACCGCGGACAGTGCGAAGCCGCTCATGGCCACGACCGGTGACAGCCAGCGCGCCTCACGCGGCAAGGCACGTCCTCCGGCGATGGCCAGCAGTACGAAGGCGACGGTATACAACCCATTCGCACCGTAGCCGATCATGACTTCCAGCTCGCGGTCCAGCGCTGTGAACGCCGCTCCCTGCAATTCCGGGAGCACGCCCATGTACCGCGCCTCGGAAGCGATGTCGAGCGACAGCCCCGCCGCCGCACAAGCCATCGCCATCACCGACAGAATTCCGCGGAAACGCAGCGCCAGCACGCCGTAGAACGCGATCAGCGACAGAGCGGCAAGCTGCCAGAGCAGCCACCCTCCCATCCACGCCCCGCGGTGCGAAGCGATGTACGCCAACCGCGCCCCCTCCCCTGATCCAGGTAGCCCGGCGCGCAGCAGGAAGAGCATGGCCATCGAAGCGGCGCCATGCGTGGCCGCAGCCAGCCAAGCCACGAGAGAATCGCGTTGCACGACGGCATCATGACACTCCGGGTGAGTGTCCGGCGGGCCGCGGCTCTCAACACGCGCGTGGCGAAAACCCACACGGCTCACGGCTCACTCCTCGCGAGTGCTCGGTGGACTAAAGTCCACCGCTATTGACGCGCGAAGGCGCGTCGAACAATCTAGCCCCGGGCTCGGC
>JBDTOZ010000557.1:0-21719 GCA_039932995.1 Acidobacteriota bacterium
TCGCGCCGCGCGAAGAAACTGGAGGTTAGCGGTGCAGAGGCTTCCCGCCCGGGCCCCCTTGCTACGACTTACGGGCGACGGCGACGGGTGGGAGCTGCGCCGGAGGGACGGGGAGAGGCAGGGCGCGCGGACGCAGGACGCGACGGCCCTGGTCCCGGCGATCCGGGTCGTGAAGGTCCTGGTCGTGAAGGTCCGGGTCGCGATGAAGAGGTCGCAGGCCGGCCTCCCCGCGCGGGAGCCGCTCCCCTTGCCGGAGCGGCGGAACCGCGCGCCGGCAAGGACTGACGCGCCGCACCGGGCGAGGCCTTGCGCTCGGCCTTGGCTTTCGCGCGTGCGCGGTCTTCCGCTTTCCGTGCGCGGATTGCAGCGATGCGCTCCTGGATCGGGATCTCCAGCTTCTCGGCCGGTCTGCGCGAGTAGTCGAAGTCCGGCACCGTGACCCGGGGCAGGCGTTTGCTGATGGCGCGCTCGATGGCGCGCAGGTCGTTCTCTTCATCCGGCGCCACGAACGTGATCGCGTCGCCGGTCATCTCCGCCCGCGCCGTGCGTCCCACGCGGTGGATGTAGTCCTCGGGCATGTTCGGCACGTCGAAGTTCACCACGTGCGAGAGCGCCTCAACGTCGATCCCGCGCGCGGCGATGTCCGTGGCCACGAGGATCTGATACTTGCCGGCCTTGAAGCCGGCCAGCGCCTCGGTGCGCGCGGCCTGGCTGCGGTTGCCGTGAATGCGGGCCACCTTGACCTTGTGGCCTTCGAGCTGTTCGAAGACGCGATTGGCGCGATGCTTGGTCCGGGTGAAGACGATCGCGTTCTGGATCTCGCCGCGCTCGAGCAGCGTCTCCAGCAGCGGCAGCTTCAGATCCTGCGAGACCGGAAAGACCGACTGGGTGATCCCGGTGGCGGGAGCGGCCTTGCGCTCGATGGCGATGGTGGCCGGGTTCTTCAGCATTTCGCGCGAGAGCTCGACGATCGCATTCGGCATCGTGGCCGAGAAGAAGAGCGTCTGGCGTTTCGTGGGGAGGTGGCGCAGCACGCGGCGAATGTCCGGGAGGAAGCCCATGTCCAGCATGCGGTCGGCCTCGTCGAGGACGAGGATCTCCAGCCCTTCCAGCTTGGCGTAGCCGTACTGGAAATGATCGAGCAGCCGCCCGGGCGTGGCCACGAGCACATCGACGCCGCTACGGAAGGCATGCTCCTGCGGACCCATGCCTACGCCGCCGTAGATGGCGGCACCGGAGAGTGGGGTGTGGACGGCCAGGTCGCGCAGGTGCTCGTCGATCTGCGCGGCCAGCTCGCGGGTCGGGGTGAGGATGAGTGCGCGGGTGGTGCCGCGCTTCTTGCCGATCAGCTTGTTGAGGATCGGCAGCAGAAACGCGGCGCTCTTCCCGCTGCCGGTCATGGCGCAGGCGAGGACGTCTTTGCCGGCCACGGCGGGCGGAATGGCGTCGGTCTGAATCGGGGTGGGCCGTTGAAAGCCCAACTCTTTGACTCCCCGGAGCAGGTCCGGGTGGAGTCCAAAGGAGGAAAAAGGCATGCAGGTACTCTTCTTTCTTTTCGGGAACCGCGGGAAAACCGCCGTCCGCGTGACACCGGGAAATCAGCTCGCTCCTGGCGGGAAACCCACCGGCGAGCCGCGGCGAACGAACGGGATGGTCTCACAAATCGAGCCAACGTGCGTTTTTGGGGTCGTCGGCTCAACCGCCGCTGACGGCGGGGAGGATGAAGATCCGGGCGCCGTCCCGGATGGGGGAGGCGAGGCCGCCGGAGTCGCGGATGCTCTCGCCGTCCACAAAGATGTGGACGTGAGGGCGCACTGCGCCGCGTTCGTTGAGGACGCGATCGCGCACCGCGGGAGTGCTGGCCCAGAGCAGGGCCAGGGCCTCGGACACGGTGGCGGCGCTGCCCTGCAGTTGGACCTCGCTGCGGTTGCCGGCCAGTTCGCGCAACGGTCCAGGGATCATGAACGTCATCGTCATCACGATCCTCCGGAGAGCTGCACGCGCGCCGTCTTTACCGCCACGATGGGCGGAAGACCATCGGCCACGGTTCGCCAGCTCTCGCCTTCATCGGCGGAGGCGAACAGTTTTCCGCTCCGCGTGCCGAAGTAGACGCCCGCCGAATCGAGGCTGTCGACTGACAGCGAGTCGCGCAGCACCGTCTCGAACGCGTCATGCTGCGGCAGCCCTTCACCGAGCGGCTGCCATTGCCCGCCCGCATCGCGCGTGCGGTAGACGCGCAGCTTTCCCTCGGGTGTGCAACGGAACTCGTCCGACTCCAGCGGCACGATCCAGGCGGTTGCCGGATCGCGGGGATGCAGACCGATGGCGAAGCCAAAGTCGGAAGGCACGCCGTTGGCGACGTCGATCCAGTTCTCGCCGCGGTCGTCGCTGCGGTAGAGACCCCAATGATTCTGCAGGTACATCCGCTCCGGCTGCCCGGCCGACTGCACGACCTTGTGCACGCACTGACCGAACTCAGGATAGGGATCGGGGAGGAACTGCGCGCGCACTCCCACGTTCGAGGGACGCCACGTCTTTCCGTCGTCCTCGGTGACATACATGCCGGCCGTGGACACGGCCACACGGATCCGTGCGTCGTCGGCAGGATCGGGCAGGATCGTATGCAGGCACAGACCGCCACCGCCCGGCTGCCACTTCGGGCGCTGCGGATGATTCCAGAGCCCTTCCTCCAGCCGCCATGTGTCCCCAGCGTCGCGTGAGACGAACAGCGCGGCCGGTTCCACGCCGCAATACAACGTATCCGGCTGGGCCTCGCGTCCGGGCGTGATCTGCCAGATCTGCTTCAGCGCCGCATCCGTCTCCTCGGGGAACCTCACGTTCGCTTCCTCCGGGTTGGTCCAACTCCTCCCGAAGTCGTCGCTGGAGCGGAGCAATCCACCCCAGTGCATGCTCTGCGGGCCGGCCCACAGGCGCGTGCGCCCCTGCCGTCCGTCGTAGGCCATCGCATAGACCGCGCTCCCGGGAAAATACGGCCCGCCGCGCTCCCACGTCTCTCGTGCGGCGTCGGAGCGAAACACGAAGGCGCCCTTCATGGTCCCGACCAGCAGCAGAACGTCGCCATCCCGCGGCGTGATGTGTTGCATCTCAGGCATCGATCGTCTCCTCCGATTGCGTGCTCGATTCTACGGGCGATCGCCTGAGCCGAAAAGCAGTCTCTCTCCCCAGGATGCAACATCGCCCTTCGGCGCCCGTAGTAGCGTGCACCGAAAGCGAGGGACCTCTTGATCCTGGCAACTTTGATCCTGGCCGCCACCATCGACACGACCGCCGTCAAGCTGACGGCTTCGCCGCAACGTGTGCTCATCGAGCAGAGCACGGGCGGGCAGTCGGTGAACTTCGATCTGATCCTGGAGAACACGACCAGCGAGCCGCTGGACATCGACGAGGTGCAGGTCGAGGTGCGGGATCGCGCCGGCAAGCTGCTCCTGCGCCGATTCGTGGACGGGAACGGGACTCGACCGAGCATCCGCACCATCGATGTGGCCGAGGTGCCCGCCGGCGGCAAGGCGCTGGTCTTCAATCCGTTCCATCGATTCGAAAAAGACCTCGAGCTGGGCACGCTCACCTATCACCTGGCCCTCAGCAGCAAGGACGGGGAGAAGCGTTACGGCGCGCAGGTCGTGGTGAAACCGGAGGTGTATACGAACAAGGCCTCCATGGTCCTTCCGATCAAGGGAAGGTTGATCGTCTATGACGGTCACGACTTCCTCGCGCATCACCGCCGCTGGGACTACACGATCCCCGGTCTGCAGCAGCTCGGATTCCACACGAACTTCATGCGCTACAGCTACGACTTCGTGCCTGTGAATGTGGAAGGGGAGATGTCGTCCGGCGACGAAGGGAAGAATGAGAACTGGTTCGGCTTCGGCCGCGAGGTCCGTGCGGTCGCGGACGGCACCGTGGCGGCAATCGTCGACGATCAGTCCGACGACCGCAAGTTCGATCCCTCCTCGGTCATCGAGCACGGGACCATGCGCGTCTGGGGCAACTACGTCGTCATCGATCACGGCCACGGCGAGTTCGGCGTCTACGGGCACATTCGCCAGGGAAGCGCACGCGTGAAGAAGGGGCAGGCGGTGAAGCGCGGGGAGACGGTGGCCGCCATCGGTGCCTCGGGCAGCTCGATGTTCCCGCACCTCCACTTCGAGCTGCAGACCGGCATCGGCACGGACGTCGAAGGGCTGCCTTCGCTCTTCCATGGGTTCGACCGCATCCGGGGCGCCCGCCGCATCCCCGTCACCGCCGGCAACGTCGACTCAGGCGAGATCGTCGAGAGCAAGTAACGTCAGTCGCTCACGGCTTCCACGCGCCGAAGTCACGATGGGCGTGAACCCAAACCTCGTCGATCGCTCCGCCGCTGAGCATCTTGGAGATCCAGACCACCTGACCCGTGTGGTTGGCCAGGTGGGCGAGGATGTTCATCAGATCTTCGAACACGATCGTGTGCATCTTCGTCTCCGGGGACGGATCCTCGAGTCGCTCGGGCGTGAGCCGGTCGAACGACTCCGCGCCCCTGGCCACCATGGCGTCGAAGGCCGCCAGCAACTCGCTCTTCGGAATCGCCGTTCGCTCCGCGAACTCCGCGGGGCGGTTGCGCTCGAACGCGAAGCCGCCGATGTTCCGGTTCAGGAAGTGATCGAGCGATCCGGTGAGATGCAGGACGATGTTCCCGATCGAATTGGAAGCTTCGTTCGGACGCCACCAGATCTGCTCTTCCGTCAGTGGCTCCATGGCCGCGCGAATCTGCGCGGGAAAGACACGCGTGATGCGCGTCCGAAGGGCGTTCAGGGCCAGGTCGTTCATTCCGGTGCTCGCTTTCTGCCGGCCAAGGTAGCGCGAGCCCTTCGAAATGAAAAGCACGCAAGTCGGCAGGTCGCGGCCGGTACCGCCCCTCTCAGCCGAGCAGCGAGCGCTTCGCGGCCAGCTCCATCGCTTCGGCGGAGTCGCGCACGTAGAGCATCTCCACGCCCGCGGCGTTGGAGCTTTCGATGATGCGGGCCACTGTTTGATCGCGGAGGTCCGCGGTCACGTCGCGGATGAACGCGGCCACGATGCGTTGGGGATGGGCCTGAATGACCTGCAGGTAGATCTCCGGATCGTGCTGACCACTGTCGCCGATGAGAATGAACCGGAGATCCGGGTAATAGTCGAGCAGCAGATGGATCTGCGCGAGCTTGTGGTCCGCATGCGCTGCGAGCAGCAGGGTGGATTCGTCGAGCCCCCAGTCCTGGAGGAACATCGGGCCGGGCGGAATCCCATTGAGGTTCATGAAGTCGTCGAGGAGCTCGTAGAGATTCCAGGGACTGCTGGATACGTAGAAGAGTGGGTTGCGGCCGGCGTGGAGCCGCCGGTAGAGCTCGTTCACTCCGTCGAACGGCAAGCGAGACGCCGCGTTGCGGAGAATCGAGCGCGTCATGCCCATGAGACTCGTGGCGTGCGTCTGCACGATCGTGTCGTCGATGTCGCTGATCACGCCGAAGGCGGCGTCTTGGGGTGGGACGAGCACCTGGGCGACGGCGGTCACGCCGAGGTCCGGAAGCTGGAGGGTGACGTCCCGCCACAGTGCGGATTCGGGGCGGGAGGGTTGGAGGCGGATTTGAAAGTGACCTTCGTCGTCGGTCACGCTTTCGACCACCGCCTCGTGGTGGGAGCCCACGATCCGCGCACCGGCCACTTCGTCGCTCTGGAAGCGTCGATAGGTGTTGAGCATGTTTCGCCAGAGCGGCTCGGCCACGGTGGCCCGGGTGATCCGCTTGTCGATGAGCACCCGCCCCCGCACCAGCAACTCGGCCGTCCGGCCGAAGCCGCGATAGGGACTGATGACGGTCCGCTGGGAAAGGGGGCGGCCGGCGGCGCGCCGGTCGATGCGGCGCTCGAGGTCCAGAGCGACGCGGTGCAGTCGGGAGCGCTTGGTCATGTCCGCTTGGCCGCAGACTACCGGTCCCCGGGCCGTTTGTATAGAATCCGCGCTTCTCGAGCGCCGAGGGACGGCGCGATCTTTGCGACGGCCTCCAAAAGCACCCAACTTCAACATTCAAAAGGACCTTTTGCATGAGCGAAATGGTGACCCCCGCAGCCCCTGAGGCCTCTTCGCCTTCGGCCGCACCCGCTGCGACGACCCACGGAAAGACTCTCCCCACCGAGCCCGGCAAGGTGATCTGGAATCCCACCCCTGAGCAGCTTCGGCAGTTCGCGGAAGAGATGCCGAATGCCCGCCTCACCGAGTTCGGCAACGTCAACGTCGCCTCCCGCGTCGTGTCCCGGTCGAAGGGATCCACCTTCGTGGCCACCGATCGTCCCGAGGAGCATTCGGATCAGACCATCAGCCGGGCCGAATACGACCGTGTCGCGAAGCTGCAGGACGACTACATCCGCACGCGCGAGATGCTGGTCATCGAGGGGTACATCGGCAACGACCCGGACTTCCGTACGCCTGCCCGTCTGATCATGGAGAAGGCCAATGCGAACGTGGCCGCCATGCAGCACATCCTCTATTACGCCGCCACCGCGGAAGAGATCGAGCATTTCCAGCCGGAAGTGACCGTCATCTACACGCCCAACCTGCGTGCCGAGGGATATCCGGACGAGCGCCTGATCGCGGTCGACCTCGAGAACTCCATCACCCGCGTCTTCCACTCCGACTACTTCGGCGAGTCGAAGAAGGGTGGCCTGCGCATGTGGAACAAGCTCGTCTACGAGCGCGGCGGTCTGGCGCTGCACGCGGGCTGCAAGGTCATCCCGGTGAACGGAGCGAATCGGGTCGGCCTGATCGTCGGCCTGTCCGGCACCGGCAAGACCACGACCACGTTCACCAAGCAGAACGACTCGCAACCGGTCCAGGACGATTTCTGCGCGCTGATGCCCGGCGGCAAGGTCTACGCCACCGAGAACGGCTGCTTCGCGAAGACGTTCGGACTCAATCCTCAGGATGAGCCGACGATCTATCACGCCTGCGCCTCCGAACACGCCTACCTCGAGAACGTGTCCCAGACCGACGGGGGAAAGATCGACTACTTCGACACTTCCTACACGCCCAACGGCCGCGCGGTCATTCGGATGGAAGACATCGCCGGCGCCGCGGACGCGCGCGAGATCACCAAGGCCGACTTCCTCCTGATCCTGAATCGCAACGAGAACATCATCCCGGCGGTGGTCAAGCTGGAAGGCCCGCTGGCCGCGGCGTACTTCATGCTCGGCGAGACGAAGGGAACGAGTGCGGGCGGCGCGGCGGAAGCCGGCAAGTCGCTCCGCGTGCCCGGGACGAATCCATTCTTTCCCCTGCTCCACGCCTACCAGGGCAATCGCATGTTGGAGCTCATGAAGGACAGCCCGATGGAGGTCTACCTCATGAACACGGGCGCCATCGGCGGCGACGGGAAGGCCGAGGGCTCGAAGAAGGTGCGCATTCAGCACTCCTCGGCGGTCGTGAAGGCGATCGCCGAAGGGACCATCCGTTGGGAGAAGGATCCGGATTTCGGCTATCTCGTGGCCACCGAAGTGCCGGGCATCGACGATCCCGACTACCTCCAGCCGAAGAAGATGTACGAACGGCAGGGGAGGCTGGACGAATACAACCAGCTCGTGACGCGGTACAACACCGATCGGCGCGAGTACCTCCGTAAGTGGAAGGGCCTCGACCCCGAGATCGTCGACGCGATCTGAGGTCTGCGAAGCAATGGGGCACCGGGCATCCTGCCCGGGCCCCAGACTCAGCGAACTTACGTCTCCACGTGCAGGAACAGATATCCCGCTGTGATGGCGAACAGGATGTTGGCGGCCCAGGCGGCGAGCAGCGGGGGCAGGTTCCCCACTTCGCCGAACTTGGAGAAGACGGCGAAGAGCATCCAGTAAATGATCCCCAGGACCAGCGCGATCCCGATGCCGTAGAGCGCGCCATGCCGTCCGATCTTGAACGCAAAGGGCATGGCGATCAGGGCCATGACCAGGCTGATCAGAGGCCAGGACGTCTTCGCATACAGCTTCACGGACAGCTCGTCGGCGGCATACCCCGACTCTTTCAGCGTGCTCAGGTATCTCCGAAGCTGGGCGTAGGTCATCTGCTCCGGCAGCTTCACGTTGGTGGCGAAGTCCTCGGGGGTCTCGGGATAGAAGAGCGCCACCGGCGCGTCGATCTTCGAAAAGGTCATCTTCCCGTCGTCGGTGAAGGAGCGCATCCAGCCCTTCTCGAAGGCCCAGGCCTGGCCGTTCCAGGTGGCCCTCTCCGCGTAGACGCGCCGCGTCAGACGGAAGTCCGAGGGGTGAAACTCGAAGACCTGCACCTGGGTGAGCTGCTTGGCGTTGGTGTCGTAGCCGAGGAAGTTGATCAGGTAGCGGCCCTTGCCGAGGTACCAGAGCTTCTGTTGGGAAGTACTGCTGATCGTTTCCTTTCCTTCGATCTTCCGCTTGAGCTGATAGGCGCGTTGGTTGGCATAGGGGAGCACGAAGTCGAGGATGAAGTAGGCCATCACGCTGATCAGGGCGGCCACCACCAGGATCGGGACGGCCACGCGGAAGAGCGACACGCCTCCCGACTTGATGGCCGTGATCTCGTTGTTCTTGGACATGATTCCGAACGTGACCAGGGTGGCCACCAGGACCGAGATGGGCAACGACCAGTTCACGACCTCGAAGATCTCGAAGCGGAAGTACCGGAGAAGTGTGCTGGCCGCAATGCCGTTCTCGCGAACATCGCGGGCCATGTCCGTATAGGCGACGATGATGAAGAGAGCCACCACCGAGACCAGCACCAGCGCCAGGGTCTTCAGGAACTCGCGGAGGATGTAGCGGTCCACGATGTTGGGAAAGGTGATGTCGAGCTGACCCAGGAGGGACCGCTCCTCCTGGACGCTGCTGACCGTGGCCCTGGAGCGCCGGGCCAGCTTTCCTCGAAGAGTTCCAGCCAGACGAGTGAGGACGCTCCCGTCGGGCCGCTGAGCTCCGATGTCCCGGTTGGCGCGCGAGAGCAGATAGATGCCGAGCGCGAGCAGGATCAGGTTCGCGCCCCACATCCCCAGGGCGGGCGGGATCTTCCCACTCCCGGCGAGCTGCTCGCCGTTGCTGATCATCAGATAGTAGAAGACGATGATCGCGATACTTAAAGAGAAACCTGAGCTTTTGCCTCCGCGGCGGTTCGTGATTCCCAACGGCAGACCGAGGATCCCGAAGGCGATGCAGGCGAACGGGATGGCCAGCTTCTTATGAATCTCGACCAGCGCGAAGTTCCGGCTGACGCGGTCGGTCTGCGCCTGGCCGCGACGGAGGGCTCGCTCTTGGTCGAGGAGCTCGGCGAGGTCCATCTCCTTGAAGGAGCGTGTCAACTTCGAAGAGTCAAAGCCGGCCGCTCGCGTCGGGAGCAGAATCCGCTGCGTGGCACTGCCGGTGTGATCGTAGCGGTCGGGCTTTGCTGGATCCCATAGGTGCGTCTCCGCACCGTAGAGATTCATCCAGATCTCCTGGTTGGCGTGCTGCTCCACCGTGATGTTGCCGCGGTTGGCCACGATGATGCGCTGTCCCGATTGGTGGGTGAGCGAGCCCATCCCATCGTCCTCGGGCTGGTGCGCCGCGCGATCCGCCATTTCGCCCGGGGTGAGGGCGTCCTGCGACGTGTCGCTGCGGTTGTCGGCGACGAAAACGCCTTTCCACTGACCGTTCGTAGGGTCGAGATCGTTCACGTAGATCATGAGGTTCTCGAACTCTTCGTAGAACACGCGCGGCTTGACGACCCGTTCCGCGGACGCCGCCATCATCTCCGCGCGCAGCGTGACGAACTGGTGGTTGCCCTCCGGCATCACGTAATTGATCAGGTAGAAGCTGACCATGAACATGGCCAGGCTGAACATGAACACGGGCATGTAGATCTTGCGCATGGAGATCCCCAGCGCACGCATGGCCACGATCTCGGAGTCGGCGGACATCCGGCCGATGGCGATGAGGATTCCAAACAGGAGCGACATCGGCACGGTAAGGACGACGATGTTCGGGAGCGAAAACAGGAGGAGCTTGCCGACCGCCGCGCCGGAAAGGGAGCGCCTGATGATCAACCCGGCCAGGTCGAAGAGGCGCTGCATGAGGATGATGGAAGTGTAGAAGGTGAAGCCGAGGAACGTCGGGCCGACCATCTCCTTGAAGACATAGCGAGTAAGGATGCTCATCCGGGCGCGGATTATGACGCGGGATTCGGGCCAAACGAGAGTTTCCGCAGGGTCCCATAAGATGGATTATGTTAAATATAGTGCCGGGGATTCTCGCGGAGGCCTCTTCTGCGTGGCCCGTGTTGCTGGTTGCTGGTTGTCGGGTCGGAACCGCAGACAAACCAGCAACCAGCAACCATTTGCCTCGGAGCGACCGCACGTGCCCAAGGCTAGGCCGTGCCGGCTAGGCGAACGAGCGCTGCCGGCCGCACCCGATCACGTCGCTCATCACGGCTGCAGCGGTCGGCATCGAGCCGGCTCCCCGGCCGCTCAGCCAGATCTCTCCGGCGGCGCGTGCGCGGATCCGGACGGCGTTCTGCTCGTCGAGGATGCGTGCGAATGGATCGCCGATCGGAACCCAGCGCGGCTCGACGGTCAGTTCCACACCGCCTGCGACCCGGCGGACTTCGGCCACCTGGCGGATCACCGACCCGGCCGCATGCGCCTCAGCGATCATCTCCAGACTGACCGATCCGATCCCCTTGACCGAGCAGCGCCGCACGGGCTCTGCGAATGCGACGTGCGCCAGAACCGCCATCTTCTGGGCGGCGTCTTCACCGCTGAGATCCAGCGCGGGATCGGCCTCCGCGAAGCCGGCCTCCTGCGCGCACAGCAACGCTTCCGGCAGCCCCAACCCCTCGGCCATGCGGCACAGGATGAAGTTGGATGTCCCGTTGAGGATGCCCGTGATGGACTCGATGGAGTCTCCGGCCAGACCGCGGCGGAGGGCGCCGATGACCGGCACCCCTCCGCACACGCTGGCTTCGAAACCGATGGCCACTCCGTTCCGGGCCGCGTCCGCAAAGAGCTCGGTCGCCGACGCGGCGAGCAAAGCCTTGTTGGCCGTGACCACGTGCCGCCCTCGGGCCATCGACCGGCGGACCAGAGTCCCGGCCGTATGAACTCCGCCGAGGACCTCGATCACCAGATCGCAGTCGTCGAGGACGTCCATGGGCCGGTCGGTCAGCAGACCACGGATGTCCATTCCGGTCACGTCATCGCGCTCCCGATCGACATCGCGCACGAGGATCTTGCTGATCGTCAGATCGAGCTCGAAGCGTGAGCGGATCCGGGCACGCTCATGAGCAAGGAGCCGCACGAATCCTCCGCCGACGGTACCGCAACCGAGGAGCCCGATGCGCACCTGCCTCACGCGACACACTCCCGCGACTGGGGTCGCGCGGTGCGAGTCAGGGCCTGATCCAGGTCTTCGAGGAGATCCCGCACGTCCTCCAGGCCCGCGGACAGGCGGATGAGATTGTCGCCAATGCCGACGCTACGCCGGACTTCGGGCTCGACCGAGGCATGGGTCATGGTGGCCGGATGGCAGAACAGGCTCTTCACGCCGCCCAGACTCTCGGCCAGGGTCCAGAGGTGAAGGCGCCTGGTGAACGCGCGCGTCTCCTCCAGCGAAGCGTCCAGCTCGAACGAGACCATGGCCCCGAAACGGGTCATCTGCTTCTGGGCCACAGCGTGCGATGGCTGATCGACGAGCCCGGGATAGTAGACGCGGCGTACCCGGTCGTGCGCGAGGAGAGCTCGGGCCAGCAACTCGGCGGAGGAACACTGCCGCTCCACGCGCAATCCGAGGGTCTTGATTCCGCGCAGGATCAGGAAACAGTCCTGGGGTCCGGGCACGGCGCCGATGGCGTTCTGAAGGAATTTGAGCTCTTCGAACAGCCGGGAGTCCGAGGTGAGCACGGCACCGCCGAGGACGTCGCTGTGGCCGTTGATGAACTTCGTCGTGGAGTGCACGACCAGATCCGCTCCCAGTGCCAACGGCTGCTGCAGGACGGGGCTGGCCAGCGTGTTGTCAACGACCGTGGTGACACCGTTGGCACGAGCGATGGCAGAACAGGTGGCAATGTCCGTGACATGCAGCAAGGGATTGGCGGGCGTCTCCAGCCAGAGCAACCGGGTTCCGGGGCGGAGCGCGGCTTCGACCGCGGCCGGCGAGGTGGTGTCGATGAACGTGAAGTCGATGCCGAAGCGACGGAAGACCTTGGTGAAGATGCGCCAAGCGCCGCCGTAGAGGTCCTGGGTGGAGACGACGTGGTCTCCCGGCCCGAGCAGCGACAGGACGGCGTGAATGGCGGACATGCCGCTGGCGAACGCCAGTCCGTGGCGAGCCCCCTCCAGCTCGGCCAGATTTTCTTCGAGGGCTGTGCGCGTGGGATGTCCGGTGCGTGCGTAGCAGAAGCCACGATTCACGCCCGGCTCGGTCTGGCGGAACGTGGACGTCTGGTAGATGGGGGTATTGACGGCGCCGGTGGCAGCGTCCGCCGGCTGTCCGGCGTGAATGGCGCGGGTGTCGAAACGATAGGCCATGATCGTCCTCCAACGATTGAGTGGCAGCGAGCAGCTTGCAGTCGGCGGGCTCGAGCCGGCGCGCGGATCCCGAATGGGAAACGCCTTCCGGCGAAGAGTGTCGATTGCGAAACTGGAGTGCGGAGCGCGGAGGCCCCCGGTCTGCAAACGCGCGTGGTTACGCGCTCGCGCCGGGGCGACGCATCATCATTCGGCCCGTGGAGGTCAGGCGTGGCGTCATGTTGGGGCGGGAGGATAAACGCGTGACGAAGGGTCTGTCAAATCAGGACGCGGGAGATTCGGTCTTCCGGCCGCCCTGCGGTCGCGCCGCGAAGAGGCTCACGACGGCAGAAACGCCTTCACCTGCGTCACGAGACTGATGGGGTTTCCGGTCTTGCGGATGTAGCCGACGGCGGTGGAGCGCTCCACCAGGGACTGGAGCTCCTCATCGCTCTTGGCCGAGTGCAGGACGATGGGCGTCAAGCGGAGAAAGTCGAACAGCTTGGTGAGATCGAGGACGTGCTCGCCGCTGAGCGCGGGCATCTCGATATCCAGCAGGATCAGGTCGGGCTTGTCGCGTTGCACGAGCTTCGGGAGCTGCAGCGCGGAGCTGGAGGTGATCACCTCCATGCCCGCGGCGGAGAGCAGCCGGCGCACGGCGCCGAGGAGCTTCTCGTCGTCATCGATGACCAGGACCTTCGGTGCGTTCTCCAAGCTCAACTCTCGCTTTCGAGCCGGCGCAAGAGCTCGCGCACGGCTTCGATGACTTCGGTCTTCTCCACATTCGGCTTCTTGAAGGCCAGGTTCAGTGTGAACGGCAGGGCCTTGTCCTTCATGGCGAACACGAAGTTCTTGGGCCGGCCGGCCTTGACCGGCTCCGGTCTGGAGGCCGTCTTCCGGCGCAGATCCTCGCGCGACATCTCCCCTGCCCCAAAGGCACGCACGACCTGCTCCATCGCTTCCTCGGAGCCGGCTCGGGCCACCTGCACCAGCACGCTTTTGGTGGAGATGCCCGCCTCGCGGCACATGGCCCGGATGCGGTCCGGGATGTCGTTGATGAGCAGGGTCTCGGTGACGGTCGTCCGCGATTTGCCGATGACCTGAGAGATCTTCTCGTGCGTGTAGCCGAATTTCTGCTGGAGGATGTACAGCCCTTCCGCTTCTTCGAACGCGGTCAGATCCTTGCGCTGGATGTTCTCGATGAGGGCGATCTCGAGCTGCTCTTTGTCATCGACGTCCAGCTCGATGGCCGGAATCTCGTCGAGACCGGCCAGAGTGGCGGCGCGGTAACGGCGCTCGCCGGAGATGATCTGGTAGCGATTCGGGCCGATGTTGCGGACCAGGATCGGCTCCAGGACCCCTTTCTCCCGCACGCTGGCGGCGAGCTCCTCGATGTTGCCGAGCTGCGTGCGCGGCTGTTCCGCGTTCGGCTCGATCAGCTCCAGCGGAAGCATGGAGCCGATGTGCCGTCCGGAGCGCCGGGTCAGCTCCTCGACGTAGTGCGAATCGGCGCGCATGACCGAGCGCTCCGGCAGTCCTCGTTTAGCCATGGTGAACGGTTCCTTGAAGGATGAAGGATGAAGGATGAAGGACAAACCCAGGGCCACCCTCGTCCTTCATCCTTCCGCCTTCATCCTTCCTAGACGCGGGCAAGCAATTCCTCCGAAAGTGAGTAGTACTCCATCGCTCCGCTCGACTTGGGAGCGAAGGTGAAGATCGATTCCTTGTACGCGGGACTCTCTTCCAGACGGATGGACTTGGTGATGACCGTGTTGAAGACGCGGTCGCCGAACACGTTGCCGATGGCCTCGTGAATGTCCTTGGAGAGCGTGGTGCGTTTGTCGTGCATGGTGATGACCACGCCCAACAGTTGCAGGTTCGGGTTGGGACGGGCCTTGATCTTCTCGATGGTCTCGAGGAGATCGTCCGTTCCTTCGAGCGCAAAGTAGGAAGACTGGATGGGCACGAGCACATGCGTGGAGGCCACCAGGGCGTTCACGGTGATCATGCCCAGGGTGGGCGGCGTGTCGATGAAGATGTAGTCGAAGTCCGTGGCCGTGTCCTTCATCCGGTCCTTGAGCCGGAAAGGACCATCCATGTCGCCGATGAGCTTGGACTCCAGTTTGGCCAGCGAGATCTTGGACGGAGCGAGGAAGAGGTTCTGCACCGGCGTGGGCACGATGACCTCGTGCAGCTCCATCTCCTCGCTGACCAGCACGTCGTACATGGAGCGCTGGACGGCCCGGGCATCGACGTAGCTCATCGTCGAATTGGCCTGGGGATCGAGGTCGATGAGGAGAGTTTTGCCCTTGTTGGCGACCGCAGCGGCGAGATTGATCGCGGTAGTGGTCTTCCCCACCCCGCCCTTCTGGTTAGCGACAGTAATGATCATCAGGACTGGGTGGATTCTAACAGGCTCGGTGGGGTCAGCCGCACGTTGTTGTTCGCGCCGCTAGAAGGTTGCTGGTTCCTGGTTGCTGGTTGTCTGCGGTTTCGCCAAGAGGCGAAAAGTTCCGGGCGAACAACATCGTATTGCAGGCCGGCTACAGCAGTCTCACAGTCTCATAGACGCACGTGCCGCGGACTCTATGAGCCTGTGAGCCTATGAGCCTATGAGCCTGTGAGACCCCTCGAAGACGCGACGACTAGACCCCTCGAAGACGCGACGACTAGACTAGACCCCTCGAAGACGCGACGACTTGAAGACTCGAAGACGCGACGACTTGAAGACTCGAAGACGTCCCCGGACAACCAGCAACCAGCAACACGAGCCGGTCACATCTTGTACTTGCCCAGCTCCTCGGGACTGAGGTCGTCGAACCACTTCTTGACCTTCTCGTCCTGATCGTCGCGCTCGGGGGTGATGGTCTGGGCCAGATCGAGGACGGACCGGGCCACGAAGATCGGTGCCTCCGTGCGCAGGGCCAGGGCGATGGCATCGCTGGGACGGGCGTCCACTTCCAGCATGCGGTCGCCGAGTCCGACCGCCAGCCGGATCTGTGCGAAGAACGTGGCGTCCCGGAGGTCGTTGATGACGATGCGGATCACCCGTGCGTCCAGCTCCGCGATCATGTTGCGCAGCAGGTCATGGGTCATCGGCCGGGGCGTGGTGATGTTCTCGAGCTGCAAGGCGATGGCGTTGGCTTCGAAGATCCCGACCCAGATGGGCAGAAAGAATTTCTCGTCGTCGTCCTTGAGGACCACGATCGGTGAATTGGAGACGGGATCGAGCATCAGTCCCTTGATCGACATTGCTACGAGCTCGCTGATGCTGGTCATGCCACGGCCTCCCCTCGCAACGTATGGTGCTGCGCCGAATCGATGCGTACGCCAAGGATACTCCCCAGCGGTGTGGCGGGATCGCCGTGAAAGTTCACGACCCAGTAATCATCGGTGCGACCGGAGAGCATGGAGGGATCGTGGCGGCTCGGTCCCTCCACGAGCACCGGCATGACCCGTCCGCGGTAGGACTCCAGGCGGTCGCGCTTCATGCGCTCGTGGAGCTCGAACAGGCGTTGCAGGCGTTCAGAGGCGATGGTGTCGTCCGGCGGCGGGCCCAGCTTCAGCGAAGACGTTCCCGGTCGCGGCGAATACTTGAACGCATAGAGCGAGCCGTAGTCGACCTCCTCAATGAGGCTGAGCGTCTCCTGGAACTCCTCCTCGGTCTCTCCGGGGAATCCGACGATGATGTCGGTGGAGAAGAGGATGTCCGGAACGGCCTGGCGGATGCGCGCCAGCAGCTCCAGGTATTTTTCGCGCGTGTAGAGGCGCTTCATCCTCCGCAGCACGCGGGATGAGCCGGACTGGACCGGCAGGTGGAGGTAGCGCGAGATATTCGAATGGTCGCGGATGGCCGCGATCATGGAGTCGTTCACCTCCGCGGGATGCGAAGTCGTGAAGCGCAGCCGGACCACGCCCGGCACCTCCGCCACGGCGGCCAGGAGCGCGCCGAAATCGCGGTTGGAGGCGGGATCGGAGACGGGACAGCGATAGGCGTTCACGGTCTGCCCGAGGAGCTCGATCTCCACACGGCCGCGCTCGACGGCGGCGCGCACCTCCGCCAGCACATCGTGGAACGGGCGGCACACTTCCCGTCCCCGCGTGGTGGGGACGATGCAGAACGTGCAGTTCTTGTTGCAGCCCTCGATGATCGTCACCCACGCCTTCGTGGGCGAGGTGCGGTCGATGGCCAGCGCGTCGTAATGACGCTCCTCCGGAAAATCGATGGCGACGCGTTTTCCCTCGTCGAGGACCGCGTCCAGCAAGCCGACGTTGCCGGGGCCCATCACGAAGTCGACCCACGGTGCGCGCGCCAGGATGCGCTCCCCTTCCTGTTGCGCCACGCAGCCGCAGACACCGATCGTCGCGCCGGTCTGGGCCTTGATGTCGCGCAGCCGTCCCAGGCGGGAGAACACCTTCTGCTCGGCTTTGTCGCGGACCGAGCACGTATTGAGCAGGATCAGATCCGCCTGTTCCTCATCCTCGGTGCGGCGATAGCCGCGGAGCCTGAGACTCCCTGACAGGCGCTGGCTGTCGAGCTCGTTCATCTGACAGCCCCAGGTTTCGATGAAGTACGTTTTCATCGTCTCCCTCCGGGCGCATGTTGCTGGTTGCTGGTTGCTGGTTGTCTGTGGTTTGTCGTCGGAAATCGTTGCTGGTTGCTGGTTACTGGTTGTCTGTGGTTTGTCGTTTGGACCAGAGTCATCGCGCATGACGTCCGGGATGGCAAACCACAGACAACCAGCAACCAGCCACCAGCAACAGCAAGACCGCGCACGCCGCCCATCACTCCCCCGGCTTCGCGCTGAGGACCGACAGGTCGCTGCGCGCGGCGTCGAGCTTCGTTTTGGTCTCGTTGAAGCGCCGGACGATCTCGGAGTCGCGGCGATCGAGATCGGTCTCGTCGTAGTAGCGCTGCTCGATGGCGGCGAGCTCTTTTTCCAGTGAGCCGACGAGCGCTTTCGCGGCCAGCGTGCGTTCCGCCCGGATGCGCTCGGCCTCGCGGGTGGCCGCGGCCACGGCCAGGAGGGAAGGCTCGGTGGGAGGAAGCGTTTCCGGGACGCCGGTGGTGGCGATTCTGGCCTTGGACTTTTTCACATCCGCGTTGCGGATGACCTTGGTGGTGCTCTTGCGGCGTTTGGCCTTCGCCTCTTTGGCGGTGGTCACGAGATCATCGGCCATCGCCGTCAAGGCGAAGAGAACGAGCACCGCCAGCACCAGAGGTCTCATACGCGTCCGTAACGGTCTTCGAGGCGGACCACGTCGTCCAGCTCCGTGGTCGAGACCTCCGCGACGTCGGTGTCGACGACGGCATACATCCGATGGATCAGGCGGGGCGGGATGTGAAAGGCCTCCCCTTTCCGCAAGGGCATCTCCCGGCGATCGCCGTCCTGCTCGATGGTCAGCCGCAGTTCGCCTTCGACGACATAGAGGGTTTCCTCTTTCATTTCGTGGTACTGGAGGCTCAGGGACTGCCCTTCATTGACGTGGAGAATCTTTCCCACGTAGCGGTCGCTCCTGGCCCAGATGAGCTCATAGCCCCAAGGCTTCGGGATGTGAACGATGTCGCGCGGGCGAAACAGCGTGTCGTTGGATGAGGTCATAAGGGCGTATTCACCAGTCCATCCGGAAAGCGCATGGCCACGCTCTCGATGATGAACTCTTCGATCTCCTGCGCGGTCTTCTTCTGCAGACAGATCTCCGCGATGCGTTTGCAGTCTTTCTGCCGCACCGAACGAATCACGTTCTTCACCACCGGGATGGACGACGGATTCATCGAGTAGATCTCCAGGCCGAGGCCCAGGAGGACGATCGCATAGATGGGATCGGAGGCCATCTCTCCACACATGGAGACGGGGATTCCGGCGCGTTTGCCTGCATCGATCACGCCCTTGACCAGGCGAAGGATGGCCGGATGGAGCGGTTCGTAGAGATAGCTGACGTTCTCATTGCCGCGGTCGATGGCCAGCGAGTATTGGATGAGATCGTTGGTGCCGATGGCGAAGAAGTCGGCCTCGGTGGCCAGCAGGTCCGCGATCACGGCGGCCGACGGCACTTCGATCATGATCCCGATCTCGAGCTCGTGATTGTAGGGAACGTTCTCGGCGTCCAGCTCCAGGCGGATCTCGCGGATGAGCGTCTTCACCTGCCGGAGCTCCTGCACGCCGGAGACGAGCGGGAACATGATCTTCATGTTTCCGTAGGCCGAGGCCCGGAGCAGCGCGCGGAGCTGAGTCTTGAACATGTCCCGGTGCTGCATGCACAACCGCAGCGCGCGCAGACCGAGAACGGGATTGTCTTCCTTGGAGCCCATCATCTCGCGAGCCAGCTTCTTCCCGCCCAGATCGAAGGTGCGAATGACGCACGACTTCGGGTGCATGGTCTCCACGAGCTTGCGATAGACGTTGAAGTGCTCTTCCTCGGTGGGCAGGAAGGGACTGGTGGAGATGTAGAGGAACTCCGAGCGGTACAGGCCGATGCCCTCGGCGCCGTACTTGATGGCGTCGTTCAGCTCCTCCACCAGCTCGATGTTGGCCTGCAGGGTGATGTTGTGATGGTCCTTGGTGGTGGCCGGCTGATCGCGGTTCTCGAGGAGCTTCTGCTCGGCTTCCTCGTGGCGCGAGACGCGGCTGCGATACTCCGCCACCATGGCCTCGGTCGGATTGATGACCACCGCCCCCTCGTAGCCGTCGACGATCACCAACTCGTCGTTGTCGACGATCTTGGTCAGCCGGGGCACGCCGATGACCGCGGGCATGAACAGCGACTTGGCGATGATGGACGTGTGCGAGGTCCGTCCCCCGGCCTCGGTGGCGAAGGCCACTACCGGCCGGCGGTTGAAGTGGACCGTGTCCGATGGAGTGAGATCGTCGGCGACGATGACCACATCGTGCTTGATCTCGGAGAGCTCGTGATGGGCCACGCCCATCAGGTTGACCAGGACGCGCTCGGCGACGTCCTTCACGTCCGCCACCCGCTCGCGCAGATAATCATCGTCGAAGCTGGCGAAACGGGCCTGCAGCTCTTCCTGCACTTCGGCCAGTGCCCATTCGGCGTTGACCTGTTCCATCTCGATCTTCTGCACCACCTTGTCGGTGAACGAAGCGTCGCCCACGATCAGGGCGTGAGCCTCGAAGATGGAGGCGAACTCGTCGCCCATCGAGCGGCTGACCTTGACCTTCAGTTCCAGCAGCTCGTCGCGGGTCTTCTCGAGGGATTCCAGGAAGCGCGTGACTTCGGAGGGCACTTCCTCCTCGCGGATGGGCACCCGGTAGACCGAGGCCACCCGCTTCTCCACGATCACGGCCCGCCCAATGGCGATGCCCGGCGAGACGCCGATCCCCTTGTAGGTGCGAGTGTCGCTGCGTGACGTGGCTGCGGGCATAGGAGAAAGTGCCGGGGTGCGGAGTGCCGGGTGCTGGGCGGTTCCCGCCCCACGGGTCGGGACTCAGGACTCAGCAACCCGGTGCTGGGCACCGAGGTTGGGTCATTCTAGCTCGTCGAACTTGCCGTCGATGAGTTTCTCGATGGCGTCCAGCGCATCACGCTCGTCGGGGCCGTCGGCGCGGACGCGGATCGTGGAGCCGCGTCCGGCCGCGAGAAGGAGGATCCCGAGGATCGACTTGCCGTCCACTTCCTCGTCTCCCTTGCGGATCTTGATGTCCGACTTGAACCGCGCGGAGGTATGGACCAGCTTCGCGGCCGCGCGCGCGTGGAGACCGAGCTTGTTCTTGATCTCGATGTCCCGCTCGGTCACGCCGGCACCGCGCGCTTTTCGGCAGTCAGCAGATCGGAGGCCACGCGGATGGCCTTGGATCCCTTCTCGCAGATCACATGGGCCAGCGTGGCCACGTCCTTGGCCTCTTCCTTGACCATGGCGAACTTCACGATCATCGGCAGGTTGACGCCGGTGACGATCTCGATGCGACCCCGTTCGAGGAACGAGAGGCTGATGTTGCTGGGCGTGCCGCCGAACATGTCCGTGAAGATGATCACGGAGCCGTTGCGGCCGGTGCGCTCGAGGGCGGCCGCGATCTTCTCGCGGGCCACTTCGACCGAATCGCTCCAGTCGAGAGGTACGGCTTCGATGCCGGTGACATCAGCTTCAATCTGCCGGGCCGCATTGAGCAGCTCGAACGCCAGGTTTCCGTGAGTAACGATCAATGCCCCGACCAATAGGGTCCTCCCTCAACGGTGCGCATGATACGGCATGCCGGACTTGATGCCGATCGCTGATTCGGTCATCGGATGCTCTGCGCCAGCCTCGGCGGCGTCAGCGACGGCAGTCGCGATGGACGATCTCCACCGAGTAGCCGGCCGCCTCCAGGTCCTCGCTGAGCCGCTGTCCGATGGCCACCGAGCGGTGCTTGCCCCCCGTGCAACCGATGCCGATGGTCAGGTAGCTCTTCATCTCCTTCTCGTATTGAGGGAGGACGTAGCCGACAAAGTCGGACAGGCGCTCGTAGAACTGGTCGTACTCGGGCTGGGCTTTCAGGTACGCGACCACCTCCGGATCCAGCCCCGTCTTCGGGCGCAGCTCGGCGATGAAGTGGGGGTTGGGCAGGAAGCGGACGTCGAAGAGGAGGTCGAGGTTGTACGGCATGCTGTGCTTGAAGCCGAAGGAGATGACGGTGACGAGCATGGAGGTGCGCTCGCCCGGCATGCCGAACCGGCGCATGATCTCGGCCTTCAGTTCGTGTACCGAGAAGGCCGAGGTGTCGAGGACCATGTCCGACAGCGACTTCACTTCGGTCAGAGCCTCGCGCTCCTCTTGAATGGCATCGACCACCGGCCGGTCCTTGGCCATCGGATGCGGGCGGCGGGTCTCGGAATAGCGGCGCGCCAGCACTTCGTCGGACGCCTCCAGGAAGATGAGCATGGCGTTGGGAGCCCGTCTCTTCAGCCGCTCCCGGTAGAACGGAGGAAAGAGCGTCGCAAAGTCGTGCGTGCGAACGTCCACCACGATGCCCACGCGATTGGCCTTTTCGTGCGACGTGACCTCGTCGAGATACGGCTCGATCAACTCGATGGGCAGGTTGTCGGTGCAGTAAAAGCCGAGGTCCTCGAGCGTGGACTGCACGTAGCTCTTCCCCGATCCGGACAGACCGGTGATGACCACGAGGTATTCAGGAGCGTTCATCGCTTCTTAGTTTATCCCGTGCGTCGACGCGGGGGATCTGGGGTCGTCGAGTCTTCGAGTCG
>JBDTOZ010000558.1:0-1897 GCA_039932995.1 Acidobacteriota bacterium
CTTCGGCGCTCGCGAGAAGTGACCGCGGTGTGCTCGTGAGAAGTGACCAGGTGTGCGAGGGGTGAGTAGGAGTGGCTCAGCCACAGAGGAAGCGGGCATAGATCGACGAGCAGTTGATTCCGGAGGCAGATGCTTCGGAAGAGACCGTGTTCGATCTGCCGCCGGTGGTTCCGTCCAGATGCTCGTACGGCGCGGCACCAGCGAGTGTGCAGCAAGGCGGAGTGCCAGACGGAGCGCCGGAGAAGGACGCAAGCGAGCTGGCGCAGGCGGAACCCGGAGTACGGCATCGGCCATCGGCTCGATGGGCGAAGGGCGGAGGCCGAGCGTGGAGAACCGCTTCGATTGCCGCAGCCACTGAACAGACTTCCGTGGCAGATGGCGAAAGACGTGTTCGGAGCGGAAGGTGCTGATTTCATTGGAGTTACCAGTGCACTAATCCTCCGTACGACGAAAGACGTGATCGCGGCGCATCTGATTGATTTCAAAGGAGATCGGCGAGCACTTCCCCTTTTGCACGCGAAAGACGTGTTCGGCCCTGATGCAGAGTAGCCGGCGTCATGGACGTGGAGTTTCACCAGCTCGATCGGCGCCTCGAGCATCTGCGGGTACGGAGCCCCCAGCGTGAGCGGCGGCTCGTTGCCTCGCTGGCCGAGGCGGGCCAGCAGACCCCGATCGTGGTGGTGGCGGCCGAGGAGGCGAACCGGTATGTGGTGATCGACGGCCACAAGCGGATCGCGGCCCTCCAGCAACTGGGCCGGGACACGGTCGAAGCGGTGGTGTGGCCGATGAACGAGGCCGAGGCACTGCTGCTGGAGCGCTCGCTGCGTCTGTCGGAACAAGAGACCGCACTGGAACAGGGGTGGCTGCTGGCCGAGCTCGAAGAGCGGTTCGGGTGGGGCCTGGAAGAGCTGGGGCGGCGGTTCGATCGCGACGTGAGCTGGGTCTCGCGCCGGCTGGCGCTGGTGGAGATCCTCCCGCAATCGATTCAGCAGCAGGTACGGGAAGGAAAGATCGCTCCGCACGTGGCCATGAAGGTTCTGGTGCCGATGGCGCGCGCCAACATCGAGGACTGCGAGCAGATGGCCGCGGCCCTGGCTGCGCATCGCTGGAGCACGCGCGAAGCCGGTGAGCTTTACGCGGCCTGGCGCGAGGGCTCCCGGGCAATGCGGCAACGCCTGCTGGGGCAACCGGAGTTGTTTCTGAAGGCCCGCAGTGAGCTCGAGAAAGCAACGCGGCCGAGCACCGAGCTGCTGGCCGATCTGGAGATCGCCTCTTCCGTAATCCGGCGCGCGGGACGCCGGCTCGACTCGGGGGAGGTCGACAGGAGCCAGTACGAAGAGGCGCGCCGCAGGATCGAGGGGCTCTTTCATCAGCTCGCAGATCTGGCCGCCCAGATCGGAAAGGAGCAGCAACATCATGCTGAGCAAAGAACAGCGGACGACCATTCTGGAGTTGCATGCGCAGCGGGTGAGCAAAGGGGAGATCGCCCGGTTGCTGGGGATCTCGCGCCTGAGCGTGCGCAAAGTGTTGCGGGCCGGAAGCGCGGAAGTGCCGGAGATCGATCGCCCGGAGAAGGCCACGGCCTACCGGCAACAGATCCTCGAGCTGCTGGCCTCGTGCAAGGGCAATCTGGTGCGAGTCCATGAAGAGCTTACTGTGGCCGGAGCAGAGCTGTCGTATCCGGCGCTGACCGCCTTCTGCCGGCGCCACGGCATTGGCCAGGAGCCGATCGTACCGTCGGGCCGCTATCACTTCGAGCCGGGCGAGGAGTTGCAGCACGACACCTCGCCGCACGATGTGGTGATCGGCGGCCGCAAGAGGCGCGTGCAAACCGCCTCGGCCGTGCTCTGTTACTCACGGCTGCTCTTCTTTCAGTGCTATCCCTCGTTCCAGCGCT
>JBDTOZ010000559.1:0-5013 GCA_039932995.1 Acidobacteriota bacterium
AGAGGGGAAGTGCCTCGCGAGAGCGACGGTGGACTCAAGTCCACCGCTCCACTGGACGAGATTCACGCTTTTGTGGAGCGGTCGCGGCCGATGTGCGGGCGCCGCGCGTGTCCGTCTTCACAGAGCCAGCACGAGCGTCCTGACGCTCAGGAGGATGACCAGCACTCCTACGGCGATCATGAGGGGGCGTGCGGGGATGCGCCCGGTGAGACGGGCGGCGAAGGGGGCGGCGATGGCGCCGCCGAGGGCCAGGCCGGCCACCGGCAACCAATTGGAGACGCCTACGGTGAGGAGCAGGGTGACCGAGCCGGCCACGGTGACGAAGAATTCGGAGAAGGCCACCGAGCCGATGGTGGTGCGGGGCTCGTTGCCGCGGGCCAGGAGCGTTCCGGCCACGATCGGTCCCCAGCCGCCGCCGCCGATCGTGTCGCAAAATCCGCCCACCAGCCCCAGGATCGACACGTGCTTGTCACTCCCGACATGAACGCTGCGCCGCCACGCCTTGGCCAGGATGATCACGCCCATGATGAGCAGGTAGGCGGCCACGAAGGGCTTGATGATCTCGCCGGGGATGCTGGTCAGGATGCAGGCGCCCACGATCGCCCCGATGACGCCCGGAATGAGCAGCTTCCGAACGAAGGAGAGCACCACGTTCTTCAGACGCCAGTGACTCCACGCCGAAAACGCGGTGGCCACGACCTCCGCGGTGTGGACGCTCGCGCTGGCGGCCGCGGGCGGAACGCCGAAGGTCAGCAGCAGCGTGGTGGCGCTGACGCCGTAGCCCATGCTCAGCGTACCGTCGACCATCTGGGCCAGAAAGCCGGCCAGGGTGAAGAGAGCGAGCTCGATCAGGTGGGCTTCGGTCATCCGTCCCGGCGCATGTAGTTGCGGTCGATGTAGTCCATCTCTTCGTAAGTCGTGGCCATGGCCAGACGGGACTCGATGATGAGGTGAACGCTGGCGGAGAAGAGCAGGCCCGCGCCGATGAAACCGAGGAGCAGGGGGATCCAGCCGACGTCGACGTGCAGGAGGGCCACGATGCCGATGGAGACGCTGGTGGCGATGAAGAAGCTGATGTCGAGATAGAGACGGGACATGGCCCGTTGCAGGAGTTTGGCGCGCCGGGTGTTGATCTCGAGCTGGCGGAAAAGATGCTCGCGCCGTTTCTGCGTCCCTTCGTCCGTCCCCTTGCCCAGGGCCTGCAGCTCCTGGGCGCGCTCGCGCACGCGATCGACGCAGCGGATGGAGCGGCTGGAGGTGGTGATGAGGAGGGAGCTGGAGGCGAGGATCAGCACCGCCGGAGTGATCATGGCGCCGAGGACATCCAGCACGGACGAGAGCTCGCGCGTGGAGGCGAAGTCAGGCCACATGGAGTCTCGCGACGGGTCGCGTTAGGTGCCGGTTGACGGGGAGGTTGCTGGTTACTGGTTGCTGGTTGAGGGAGGGGTGTCGTGCCGGCGCAAGACCACCCGAAGTCGACTCACCCCAAGCAACCAGCAACCAGCAACCAGCAACGCGACCTGTGCCGCGAAGAACGTCCCGATGAACGAGACCGCTAATGCCCATCCGCGAATGCCTCACGGGTCAGATTCACATGTCCGTTCTCGGTGATGAGGATGTCGTCCTCGATGCGGATGCCGCCGAATTTGCGGAACGCGCTGACCTTGGGCCAGTCGATGTACTGGGCGTTCTCACTGTGACGAAGCTCGCCGAGCAGCGAGTCGATGAAGTAGAGCCCCGGCTCGATGGTGAAGATCATGCCGGGCTCGATGACCCGGGTCAGGCGGAGGTAGGGATGCCCTTCCGGCTTGGGGATGGTCTTCCCGGTGCGGTCGGCCATGAAGCCGGCCACGTCGTGTACCTCCAGGCCGAGGAGATGGCCGACGCCGTGCGGGAGAAAGGTCGAGGTGATGCGGCGGTCGTAGACGCCGCCGGCATCGATGTCGCGGACGAAGCCGAAGTGGACCAGGATCTCCGCGACCTTGCGGTGAGCGAGGAGGTGAATGTCGGGGTAGTTCGTGTTGGGGAGGCAGGCCTCGACCAGGGAGAGCTGCATGGCGTCCATGGCCGCGATCAATTCCTGGAACTCGTCGGCGCGCCGCGAGTAGGTGCGGGTGATGTCGCTGGCGTAGCCGTTGACTTGCGCGCCGGCGTCGATGAGGAACGAGTGCAGGTTTTCCTCGCCGAGGCGCGTGCGGCCGTGATGGTAGTAGTGCAGCGTGGAGGCGTTCTCGTTGAGGGCGATGATGTTGCCGTACGGCAGCTCCTCGTCCGCCGAGTCGGCGCCGCGCAGATAGGCCAGGTGAATCTCGAATTCGGACTGCCCTTCGCGGAAGGCCCCCTCGGCGGCGCGATGTCCGGCCGCACCGCGCACGTTCGCGCGGCGGACGCACTCGATCTCGTACTCGGTCTTGCGGGTGCGATCGAAGTGGAGGCTGTGCAGCACCGGCTCGGGATTCGCCGTCAGGTCACCCCAGCCGGCAAAGCCCTCGTCCCACTCACCGAGAAAGGCGATGCGTCCCTTGGGCATGTGCTGGCGGGCCTGCTCGAGCTCCGCGATGAGGATGATGTCGAACTTTTCGACCCATTTGCCCGTGGGCACGCCCGCCACCTTGTGCCAGTAGTCGACCGGCTGGTAGTAGAGCAACTTCGGTTTCAGGCCGGGTGTGTAGACGACGAACGAATTCGGATTGTCGGTGACCGGCGCCCATCCCTTGAAGTGCGGGTTCACTTTGAACGGGTACGGCATGTCGTCGAGGAACTGATAGTGCAGGGCCCCGGAGAAGATCACGGCGTGGTCGAAAGCCGAGGCTTGCAACGCCCGGTCGTGCCGAAGCTTGTTCATCGTGACGTGAGCGGTGTAGATGGTGGCCAGCGCGTCGTCCATGGGGGCGGAGGATACAACAGCCGGCCCGGCCGGCTGCGCTGACCGGACATGCCGCGTGCGTGCTGTTCGCGCAACGTTGCAGGCTCGAATCCGGACAAAAGAAAAGCGCGCCGACCGCTCTTGCGATTATCGACGCGCCTTGTGTCGCCAGCGAAACTGCTTGACGATGGTGCGTCATTGCTAGAGGCATGCCATCTCCGGAGCAGCGCGTGGATGACGCGCGAAGGCGCGTCGAGCAATCTAGCCCCGGGCTCGGCCCGGGGAAGGCGAGTGTGAGTTTGCTGCGGCCGCGAAGGCGGTCGCCACAAGGTCCGCGGAAACGACGTTCGTGAACGCTTGTCGCGACCGCCTTCGCGGCCGCCCGGTAAAGCCCGAACGGATTCCCCGGGCCGAGCCCGGGGCTACATTGTTTCGACGCGCCTTCGCGCGTCTCAACCGCGGGCAGGATGCCCGCGGCCCCTTACCGGAGCGCCTTGGCGCGATGAGCCATTGGGGCGCGGGCATCCTGCCCGGCGCTCTTCGCGCGTCAAATGGCCAAACTCCAGCGACGCGCCTTCGCGCGTCTCCCTGCCTCGAAGGTTCAGATGAACAAGATAGGGATTTCGCAGCGCGGGCAGGATGCCCGCCTTGCCTCACTCACGCACGCCAACGCTCCATGTTCTCCAGCACCTGGTCGATGGAGAGCATCCGCTCCTCGCCCTGTGCGTTCTCGAAGACAGCGTGATACCAGCCGCGGACAGCGACAGGCGTGAGGAGCTCCCGGCCGATCTGCAGGCGCTTGCCGCTGCAGAGCTGCCGGAAGACGCGTTCGTAGGCGGAGCGGCTGAGACGCGGCGATGGAGCGGGAGCGGGCGCGCGTCGTCGTTCCGATGCAGCGCGGCGTTCCTGTCGCGCGGGCAGGGTCACGCGATCGCGGCGGCCCAAGCTCTCGCCGCGCCAGGGGGGCCCGAGCTTCTCTTCGAGATCGGCGCGGCGGCGGAGCGGACCGTCCGCCGCACCGTCGCGCATGGCGGCGGAGAAGTTCAGTAATTCGGGGAGGGTCGTACCCCAGCGGATCTCGCGGCCGACGTCTTCGTACGCGGGCGGCCGTTCGGTCAGGTCCAGCATGGACGGAGTCTGGCCGGTGAGAATGGAGAAGAGCACGCGCTCGCTGAAGGGATCGGACCAGCGGCGGATCGAATCGCGGAAGAACGTCGCCGTGCCCAGTGCGATCTCTCTCATCGAGAGCGTCCGGCCGTCCGTGGTGGGCCAGGCCATGGCGTCCAGGGGAGTGGTGAACGGATTTCGGGGAAAGTGAAAGTCGCGCGTGACCCAGCCGTTACGCGTGGCGTGCTTGCCCGGAGTGATGCCCGCGGCCACGGTCAGTCCGTGTTTTTCCAGTTCTTCCACGCGATACGACGGCCAGGTGATGACCTCGCGCACGACCCCGACGATGAGCGCCGCGGTGGCGGCCATCAGTCCGGGATCGGGAGTGAAGTCGAGCGTGATCTCGATGCGATCTCGGCGCGGACGCACTCCCATGCCGCTGGAGAGGCGGTTCGCGCCGGCCACCAGCACCGGCATCGGCAGCAGGTGGGCCAGGAGCAGAGCCAGCTTCTGAATGGTGCGGTTGCGGTTGCGCTCTTCGCGCGGCGTCTCGTACGAGATGTTGAAGTGGCAACTGAACGCTTCCAGCCGCGCATCTTTGCCGTTGCGCCTCTCCCACCCGTCGAGCTGATCGCGCACGAAGGCGATCTGCTCCCACAGACTGCGCACGGCGCGCGCGGTGCACTGCGGCGCAATCTCGATCACCGGCGTCACCACTTCCAGCACCCCTCCGTCGAAGTACACCGCGCCGCCCGTGGGGAGCTGCGACGACTTGGTGCTGCGACGGAGCATGGGACGGGTGATGAATCCGGACGGCGTCTGCCAGTACTCCTCCGGCACGACTTCCCCATCGTCGATGAAGACCTTGAACTCGGCCTCCAGCCCGATGACCGGCAGGAGCAACTCGTTTCGATAGGGAAATCGCAAGGGATCGGAGGGCATGACTTCGGGTGAGCAGGGAAGGAGCAAGGATCAAGCCGTGCTTCGGCCGGCAGTTCCGCGATTGGGGGAGAGTCCCAGCTTCGCGTACACCGCGGCGT
>JBDTOZ010000560.1:0-5617 GCA_039932995.1 Acidobacteriota bacterium
CGAGCACTGGACGAACTCCAGCGACGTCCCCAACTCCAGCCGACCGCGGGCCATTTCCCCCAACCACCCCCCACCATGCACGTTTCTACGGCAACCCTCTCGTCCTTCTTCTCACGCTGGGTGCCTTTCTCGACGATGTCGGCATCGGCATCGCCTCCAGCATGGGGGTCTCGGCGCGGATTCCGGTGATTCCTTCGATCGCGTGATGGGCGGATCTTACGGCGCCTTCCTGCCAGCCGGAGAGGTAGGAGAGTTGATCGCCGGCGGCCCAGACCCTCCCGTCGGGTTTCAGCAGCCGGTTGTAGACCGGCATGTCGCACTGCCAGTCGTCGGCCCAGCCACCGAGTTGATAGGGGACCTGCTTCCATGCGATGGAAAGGCCGAGGTCGAGGGGGACGTGCTTCTCGAACTCGGGGTGCAGCTTCTTGCCGCCTTTCATGGCCAGTTCGAGTCGCTGCTTCAATCCGAGCGAGGCCATGAGGCGCGCGTCGTCGTCGTAGTTGTAGGCTCCGGTGAGGATCCCCTTCTTCGTGAAGTAGGCCCACGATGGGTACCACATCTGCGTGATGTTGTCCCGGATGTACGAGATGCCGCCGTACATCTCGTCCTGCTTCTCCCAGAAACGGCTGTTGGTTTGCCAGCCCACTTTGCACGTGTCCGCGAAGTTGACCGCCTTGACTGCCGCGGCGTAGTCCTCGCTGAAGTTGTTCTTCACTCCCGCCAGGATCGGCAGGGGCATCGTCGAGATGCACCAGTCGGCAACCAGTTCCTCGCCCGCTCCGCTGCTTCCCGCAAGCCGGTGCGTGACCTTCACCTTCGGATTGCCGCCGTCAGTGATGTTGTGCACTCCGATGACTTCGCGTTGATAACGAATCTTCTTGCCGACCGGCGTCTTGAGGAACGCCCGCCAGATCTGGTCCATCCCGTCCACCGGCTGGAAGAGAGTCGGCTGCCATTCGTACTCCTCTGCCTGATAGAAGCGGTCCATCCAGAACTTCGAGCTCACCAGGTCGGCCAGCGTGAGGGGCTTGAGCAGCGTGCCGCATTCTTCGATGCCGGGTTGCACTGCGTAGCCCGAGCGCGAGGAGCCGAGGTAGGCGTAATCATCCTGCGGGTCCACGTCGCCGAAGGTGGCCAGGAGGCTGAGCAGTCCGTCCTTGTCGACGCCGCTCAGCTCATCGTTGAGCGAGCCGGAGCGTACCGCCTTGGCCAGGAGCTCCGAGACCCACCCCCGCGTGTCGTTGGCGATACGCCGGTTGGGGACCGACCGGTCGTTCCACGATCCATCGCGCTGGAAGTAATTGGCGCGCGACATCATCGTGTACACCTCGAGGGGGACGCCCAGGAGCGTGCAGTAGTGAAGGATGGCCGTGTGATGGTAGGGCAGTCGTCCCGGTCCGGCATTCAGGTAGAAGTGCCGTCCCTCATCGAACTTGCACACTTGTTTGGTGCCGGTGGTCTCTTCGATCGTGTCGCCTCGACGTACGGTGAAGCTGCGACCCCCGGCGCGCGTTTTCGGCTCGAGGAGGATCACTTCGTAGCCGGCTTTGCCGAGCTCGTAGCCGGCGGTAAGGCCGGCGATGCCGGCACCGAGGATCACCACGCGTTTGCCGGTGCCGTGTCCGGCGGGGATCTTGGGCGGGCCGGCGAAGGCGGCGGGGATGCGCAGCCAGCCGAGGGCCGTCATCGTTTCGTAGACGGCGGCGGCGCCGCCGGCGCGTCCTACTGCTTCGAGGAAACCGCGACGAGTCCATCTCCGAGGATCGGTCTTTCCAGAGTCGCTCATGGGGGACCTCCACGCTCAGTCTTGGGGAACGTCAGGAAGGATAGAAGCAATCGTGGTTTCGTTCAACCTGCGGGAGCATCACCCGGAAGTGCTTCTTTTAGAAGTGCGTCGAGCTCGTCGGTCCGCTGGCTTTCTCCGGGCGGCGGTTCTACTCTGAGGGAACGGTGAAGAAAGTGTTGGTCGTCGGGGCAGCAGTGACGCTTGCCGTCTTGGTCATCTCGTGGTTTCGCTCACTCAGAGCGTTCTCGCGCCGCCTTTCACGCCCGAGCGGGATCCAAATCCGCACCCTGCTGTTGGCAGTGCTCATCACGTCCTGCCGGGGACTCCACCAGACAAACGAGAGTGTGCATGAGCCAAAGACAGGCACTGCCGCTCTACCGGCAGAGAGGCTTCCTCTTGGCGACCCTCAGTTTGTAGAGAGCCGGGACATCGTCTCGATTCGTGGACCACTCAGTATCACCCGCGGTGTGTTGCGGGATAGACAGGGGAACCTTTGGTTCGCCACCTGGGAGGGCATCGTCCGCTACGATGGCAAATACTTCACAAATCTCACGTTGCTGAAGGGCCTGAGACGCTTCCATGTCTTTTCAATCCTGGAAGACAGGCGAGGGAATCTTTGGTTCGGCACCGTTCGCGGAGGCGTGTACCGGTACGATGGTGAATTCTTCACTCTTTTCACGGTGACAGATGGTCTTGCCAGCAATGTTGTTTCGTGTATGGCAGAGGACCAGGCCGGAAATATCTGGTTCGGCACTGATCATGGAGTGAGCCGCTACGATGGCAGAAGTTTCACCAACTTCACCATACAGGATGGTCTGAGCGGTAATGCCGTCAATGTCATCGTGCGGGATCAAGCCGGAAAACTGTGGTTTGGCACGAGTGGCGGTGTGAGTTGGTTTGATTCTTCGCCTGCGCACAGGTCGGGGGGAAGGCCTTTCACCGAATTTACAAACACTCCGGGCTCAACGCTCTTCTCCGGTGTCCAATCCATCATCGAAGGAAAGAACGGATTCATCTGGATCGGCAGTCGACAAGGGCTCTGGCGCTACGATGGCAAATCATTGACCAAGCTCAGGACAAAGCCCACAAGTCATATTTTCGAAGATCAAGCCGGAAACCTGTGGTTGAGTGAATCTGATCCTGCTCGTTCTGTCATGACTTTGTCCCGATATGACGGAAGGTCTTTCACCGAGATCGCGACGAGCGCTCAGATTTTTGCGATTGCGGAAGACCGGACCGGAACCATCTGGTTCGGCACCGAGCAGGGCGTGTCTCGCTATGACGGCAGGGTCCTGACCAGGTCTTCGGATGAGCTCCGTTGGGGTCTCCTGCGGTGAACCGGGCACAGGTCACGAATCATGCACACAGTCTGGCTTGGGTGCTTCCGTGATCGGTTCGCGCCCCCCGGCCAGCCGGTGAGACGCCGGCGTTCCGCGGCCTACGACGGCTTGTTGCGGCTACGCCGCGCTGTGTTTCAATGGGTACATGACCATTCATCCACTGATCTCCCGGCTGGCCAACAATCTCCGCGCATTGCGTCGCGAGCGCGGCATGACTCGGGAAGAGCTGGCCAACACCGCGGAAGTGGACGCGCAGTTGATCAAGCGCATCGAGAGCGGCAACGCCAACCCGGCGCTGATCGTGCTCTCGCGGCTGACGGCTGCGCTCACGTTCTCGCTGTCTCTGGTTCTGGGCGGAGATCTGGCGGCCTTTCCCACGAGCGAGGTCGATCCGTTCGACGCCGAGGCGGTGGGAGAGACGATCAGCGCCCTGCGCAGGCATCGCCAGCTTTCGCGGAGTGCCCTGGCGAAGCAGGCCGATCTCCGGCCGGTCACGCTCGGTCGATATGAGAGTGCCACTGCGGATCCGCGCGTACTCTCGGTCGAGCCGATCGCGCTCGCGCTCGGACTCGGCGCGCCCGAGTTGATCCGGGCCATCGAGCAACGCCACCTGCAGGTCGATCTCGCGCGCGGTGGATGGCATGAGCAAGTGGAGGGCGTTCAGTTCCGCCAGCTCGCCGTGACCGGCCGGGCCCAACTGTGGGAGTGGCGCCTCGCACCGCAGGTCCGCTACAGCGAAGAGCCTTCCGTCCCGGCGGTCGACGAGATCGCCACCGCCATGCGCGGCGACGTGCACGTCGAAGTCGGGCAACAGGTCCATCGTCTGCGCCGCGGAGGCAGCCTGTCGCTCTCGGGAGTCTCCGCGCGGACCTTCACCAACAGCGGGCACTCCACCGCCAGACTGCTGCGGTTTCAGGTCAGCAAATGACTGACAGTAAACAAGTTGACCTGTGCTCCGGTGAAGGGTCTTCTGAACGCTTCTGACCCTTGTGCGCCATCGCCTGGGTCAATCCCCTTTTTTCGGGTCAGGTTCTGATCCTGCTCTTGAGGAGAGCCTTCGTGTGTTTTCAGTACTTTGGAGATGAGCGAGAGATCCTGGCACCCTTGCAATGGGAAGAGTCCCTCATCAATCACCACCCATACGAGGAAAGGGACCATCGAATGAAAAAAGTGATCACCGTGCTGTTTGCAGTAGGACTGGCCACCGCGGCGTTTGCCGCCGGCCCGTCGAAGGATCTGAACACCGGCCGTATTCATCCCGCGGCATCGAATGCCGACCCGGAATTTCATGCCGGCGGCGCCGGTGGCGCGGGCCAACTGGTCGACCATGGCGGCGAAGTGATGACCAACGCCAAGGTCGTCTACATCTTCTGGGGTTGGGCGTCGAGCACGACGGACAACTACGTCAAGGAAGTGGTTTCGTTCCGCGACGACCCGAACGGCATGTTCAAGCACATCGGCATGCTCAGCCAGTACCGCAGCACCGGCTCGACCGGGTTCAAGGGAACGCAAGCGGACGTCTATGACGCGGTGCCGCCTCCGACCAACAAAGTCACCGACAACATGGTCATGGCCAAAGTGGCCGCCTCCTGCGCCGCGCTCTCGGGTGGTTGCAAGACGGACACGATCTATGAGGTGCTCATCCCGTCCGGCTATTACTCCGATGACGGCTCCGGCGCGCAGTCGTGCGGCGGAACGAACCTCGCGTATTGCGCGTACCACGGCAATGGCGACAACGTCAGCCTCAGCGCCACGATCAAATACTCCATCCAGCCGTACCCGAGCTGCTCGGGCTGCCATGGTCTGGCGGGCTGGGGCGCTGCCCAGGACGAAGAGCACTTCATCGTCCATGAGACCCGCGAAGCGATGACCGATGCCCGTCTCAACGCCTGGTGGGACAACGCCGGCTACGAAGCCGACGACAAGTGCGCCTGGGGCCAGAACCTGAAGTTCCTCTTCAGCGAGACCTCCGGCACGCACACGTACGGCTACCAGATGGAGTACTCGAACTCCTCACGCAGCTGCGTGAAGTAACGGTTTACTGGTTGGAGGGCGGGGTCGCGGATTGAAGCGACCTCGCCCACAGCTCCGTGATGTCGAAGTAGACGGTCTTCTTCTCCCCGTTGGCCAGTTCGATCTTCACCACGTTGTAGCGCCGTCCCTCCATCGTGCCGGTCCCGCCGCCGTTCCTCCGGAAGCGGCCGTACATGTCGAAGATCCAGCGGTTCTCGAACTCCTCCCCTCCGCCGGTCGCATCCTCGGGAACGGCCACGGCCGTCTGCGCTGAGTCGCCCAGGTGATCGACCATCTCTTCCGCCAGCACAGGTGCAGGTGCCGGGGGCGGTGGAGCGGGTGTCGTTGCGGGCGCAGCGGTTGTCTTCACGGATGCCGCGTGCGTGCAGCCAAGAGCGCACGAGAGAACGAAGAGCGCGAAAGCGTGACGCGTCATGGCCCTTGCCAACGATGCGGGATCTTGGGCAATTTCGTTCCG
>JBDTOZ010000561.1:0-3909 GCA_039932995.1 Acidobacteriota bacterium
TGAGCCATTTCCAGCGCGAGCTGGGCTTGAGCTGGATGGCGCGGTCCAGCTCCTCGACGGCTTCGGCGGCAGGCGCCCGCTGGGACGTTCGCCGTGCGCGCTCGGTGAGCAACTCGCCGTAGAGCGCATGCGACTCTCCCTTCTTCGCATCGACGGCGATCGACCGGCGCACCATCGTCAGTGCGTCGTCGAAGTCGCCGCGCAGCCGGCGGAGGTCTGCGGCTGCGTAGAGAGTGTCGGCGTCGGACGGATTCTCTTCGAGACCGCGTTTGATGAATGCATCAGCGGCGGCCAGAGACCGTTCCGGCGACTGTCGCCGTGCGATGGCCGCTCGGGCGGTCTCCGTCTCCACCGCCGCGGCGAAGACCAGGTAGTCGGCGCTGTCGGGATCGATGGCATCGCCGCGGCGCACGAGCTCTCGCGCTTCAGCGAGCAGTGCACTCGGATCACCGCCCTGCCGCGCCACGTATTGCCCCTCGATCAACGCCAGCACGCCGCTGTACGCGAACGACGCGGCATGATCCGGGTTGATGTCCAGCCCGCGCGCATACGCCGCCTGGCCGCGCCGCACCCACCCGCGAGGATCTTCGTTGCGGTCGAGCGCGTCCTGCGCAGCGAGCATGTTGGCCAGGCCCGTGTTGGTGTGCGCGAAGGCGAGTTTCGGATTGAGCTTCAACGCCGCGTCGTAGACGGCGATGGCCTCTTCGAAAATGGGCCGGGGGTCGACGCCGCGGCGCATGGCGTCGTTGCCGCGGTCCAGGTGGGTGCTGCCGAGGTTGAGCAGGGCCACGGAGAGCTTCGGATTGATGGCGATGGCCTGCCGGAGGCTTTGGGCGGTGAATTCGAAGGAGGCGCTGGGATCGATGCCGTTCTCCATCTCCCATTCGCCGCGGGTCATGAAGGCCAGGCCGCGGTCATTGAGGACGTTCGCGAAGGACGGGTCGGCCGCGGCGGCGCGGTCGTAGTAGACGATCGACTCGTTCAGGAGCGCCGTCGGATTCCCGCCCTTGCTTCCCACCACCTCGGCCTTCCGGCGGAGCGAGTTGGCCAGGCCCATCAACGCGTGGACGTTTCGCGGCTCCAGTTCGGCGGAGCGGCGCAGGCTGCGGATGGACTGGTCGTAGATCGGGATGGCGTCTTCGCCGTGAGTCATGGCGTAGCGCGCGCGGGTGAACAGCGCGTTGCCGAGCGCGCGGTGCGCGCCCGAGCTCCCGGCGTCCGCGGCCACGGCCTGTTTGGCCAGGGCGATGGCGCGATTGAGGGTGTCGATCGGCGACTGTCCCTGCGTCAGTTGCCAGTCGCCATATCGTTGGAGAATCACGGACTGAACGCGGTAGCTGGGCTCCACGCCGGCATTCGTGGCGGACGCACGTTCGGCCAGCGCGAGACCCTGGGACATCGACGGGAGCGGATCCGCGCCCCGGCCGATGTCGATGAGCATCAGCCGGAACCAGTGCTCCGCGTCGCCGAGGAGGATGGTCTCGTCGCTGGCGGCGATCGCTTCCGCCTCGCGGTACGCGCTCCCGGCGCGGCCCAGGCTGGCCACGGCGGCGTCGGCATTGCCGGAGTTCGACTGCTCCTGACCCCGCGCCACCCAGATGTCTCCTTCCAGCTTCTTGGCCTCGTGCAGCCAGGGAGTTTCGCGATAGGCATCGCGTGCACTCCGGAGGGCCCGGTCGTAGCGCTTCTCGTAAAGCGCAAGGAGACCTTCCGCGTACGAAGGCGTGTCGCCACCCGCGGCAGTGCCCTTGCGCAGCCACTCCAGCGCGGCGTCGCGATACTGCCTCTCCACCTGGCGTCGCCGCGCCGCGCGCGCGTCCGCGTTGGCGATCCGCTCCACGTCCTCGAGCTCGGCCTGATACTGCGCCCCGATGACCCGTCCCAGTGCATACGCCACATCCGGCGTCCGATAGTCGTCCGTCCAGGCGGCCTCCAGATGCTGCCGGCTGGGACCCCATTCGCGCAGGGCCAGGAATCCGCGGCCGATTGCATATTGGGCCGGGCCCGCCGAGGTGCGGCTCATCGACTGCATTTCCTGCTCGATGCGTCCGATGCGCGCGCGGATCCAGCGTCGCTCGCGCTGCACGTCGTGCAGCGGGAGCATGCTCGAATAGCGCGCCACGGCCTCGATCCGTTCGATCTCCTGCCCGAATCGCTGCGCGGCCTGCTGGCGCTCGGCGCTTTTCATGGATGCGGTCACCGCCCACGCGCTCGAAGCCAGCACTGCCACCGCGGCCACGGCCAGCAGCGCGGAGATGGTGGGATGCTTGCGCGCGCGCATGGCCCAGCGCCGGAGGAGCGTCGTCCGCCGCGCCAGGATCGGTTCGCCGTCGAGGTACCGTCGCAGGTCCTCGGCCAACGCGCGCGCCGAGTCGTAGCGCCGCGACGGATCCTTCTCCAGGCACTTCGTGACGATCGTGTCCAAATCCGCGGGGATCGAAGGAACCAGCGAGCGAAGGGTGGGCGGCTCCTCGCTCACGACCTTCAGCATGACGTCCACCATCGAGTCGGCCACGAACGGCGGACGTCCGCTGAGGATGTCGAACAACGTCGCCCCCAGACTGTAGACGTCGGTGCGCCGGTCGATGCGCGGGTGGTCGCCGCGCGCCTGTTCAGGGGCCATGTAGGGCGGAGTTCCGGCCACGCCGCCGATGGTGGTCATCGTGTCGACCGAGGAGTTGCGGGCCAGTCCGAAGTCGAGCACCCACGGATGCCAGCCACCCTCGGGCCCACTCTCCACCATGATGTTGTTCGGCTTGAGGTCGCGATGGACCAGACCCGTGCGGTGCGCCGCGTGGACAGCCTCGGCCACGTCGGCCAGCACCGCCACCTTCTCGTCGACCGACATGCGCGCCGCGGCATCGAGCAGCGTGGCCCCGTCGATGAAGCGCATGGCGATGAACGGCCGCCCGTCGGCGATGCCGGTCTCGTAGACGTCGCAGATGTTGTCGTGCCCCACCTGCGCCTGCGCGCGCGCCTCGCGCAGGAATCGCTGGAGGTGCTCGCGGTCCCGCTCGCGTAGAAACTTCAGGGCCACGTGCCGGTTGAGCGTCGGGTCGAAGGCCCGATACACCTCGGCCATCCCCCCTTCGCCCAGGAGCGGTCCCATCTCATAACGTCCGATCGACCCCGGCAGGGGCGCATGCGGATCGAACGGCAACGCAGGGCCGCCGCGGTCCTGGCGCTCGGTGGGATGCGGATCGCTCATCGCGGTGTGCCGTCAGTATGAACCCGCGAGGCCGTCCGCGGGTCGAGGAGGATGGCTGCCCGACGCGGTGCATCGCACATCCCCCCGAAATCGCCATCGTTCCACGTGAACAGAACCGATACAGCGCGGTATGCTCACCCGCGGTCTCAGCCAATGAAAGCGCCCACGATCCCTTCGACGCCCACATTCGAAGACTCCGCCGCCTCGCGCGGAGGAGATGCTCCTGCTGCGATGCGCATCGTTTCGGTCAGCGTCGGACTGCCGCGCACCGTCGAGTGGCGCGGCGAGGTCGTGGAGACGTCGATCTTCAAGAGTCCCGTCCACGGCCCGGTGCAGGTCGAACAGATGAATCTCGCGGGGGACCGGCAATCGGATCTAACCGTCCACGGCGGACGCGAGAAAGCGGTCTACGCCTACCCCGCCGAGCACTACCCGCGATGGCGCGAAGATCTTCCCAACGTCCACTTCGATGAGGCCGCATTCGGCGAGAACTTCACCACCACGGGGACCACCGAAACGAACATGCACATCGGCGACCGGCTCCGTGCGGGCACCGCCGAGTTCATCGTCACACAACCCCGCACACCCTGTTACAAGCTCAGTCTTCGCTTCGACCGTCTGGACATGGGGAAGCGCATGATCGTGAGTGGCCGCACCGGCTTCTATCTCTCCGTCGCCCGCGAAGGGGTAGTGACCGAAGG
>JBDTOZ010000562.1:0-3283 GCA_039932995.1 Acidobacteriota bacterium
CATCGTCGAAGGACTCAACGAGATCCTCGGCGGCTGACCTTCTACCTCGGACATCGATCCTGTCCGGGAACACCTCCGCCGGCGTTTCGTTCCTCGGGCATTCTGTGTCCTACTCCCCGGCGTGCCTCCAGCTCACCCTTTAGGTTTAGGTTTAGGGTCACGACGGATCGGGAGAGGGTCACGCCTTCGCTCTTCGATTCGATTCTTGCGAGTTTCGTGACCTTGCCCCTTCTCACTCGCGTGTCTACGACGCGTAGGAGTTGAAGGCGCTGCCCGCAGACCCCCGACAGAAGCCCGCGAAACCGAGCCTGATTCTGTTCGGCCGAGGTAGACTTTCGAAGTCATGAAGAGTGCGAATCGGCCGCAGTTGCGGCTCGCCGGAAAGAAGCGCTCTGTGGCGCCCGAACCCGGTGATTGGAGCCTTCCACCGCTGCCGACCGTCGGGCTCTTCGCGGGCGTCGGTGGGGTCGAACTCGGTCTGTCTCGCGCGGACCACGAAACTCTGTTGCTGTGTGAATTCGACTCTGCAGCGGCCGCCGTGCTGGCTGATCGGTTCCCCGGCACTCAGCTCGCCCATGATGTGCGCGACCTGCGTTTGCTGCCCAAGGCCACGGAGCTGCTGACGGCTGGCTTTCCCTGTCAGGACTTGAGCCAGGCCGGGAAGACGGCCGGGATCGGAGGCTCACGGTCCGGGCTCGTTGGAGAGGTGTTTCGGCTACTAGATCGGAAGCGCGTCGAATGGGTTCTTCTCGAGAACGTTCCCTTCATGCTGCAGCTGGGCGGGGGGCGCGCCGTCGATCTAATCTTCAGTGAGCTGGAGCGCCTTGGCTACAAGTGGGCGTACCGCGTTGTCAACAGCCGCGCGTTCAGCGTGCCGCAGCGGCGTGAACGTGTGTACATCCTCGCCTCGCGGAATCACGATCCGCGCAACGTGCTGCTTGTGGATGACGCAACCGAGCCGCAGGATCGACGTTCGTTCCGCGAGGTTGCGTGCGGCTTCTACTGGACCGAAGGTCTTCGCGGCCTCGGATGGGCCGTGGACTCGGTGCCGACGATGAAGGGTGGCTCGGCGATCGGCATCCCCTCACCGCCGGCGATCATCCTTCCCAGCGGTCGCGTGGTGAAACCCGAGCTCCGCGACGCGGAGCGCATGCAGGGATTCGATGCCGACTGGACGAAACCTGCGGAGGCCGTCGCAAAACGCGGCGCGCGGTGGAAGCTGGTGGGCAACGCCGTCACGGTCAATGCAGCCGAATGGATCGGCAGGAGGTTGCGCGCTCCGGGCATCTACGATCCAACTGGCGACGTGCAACTCCCGTTAGGTGCGTCGTGGCCCGTCGCCGCGTACAACGTCGGTACCGGACGATTCGCGGCCGACCTCTCGAAGTGGCCCGTGCATATCTCCGCGTCACCGCTGGAATCGTTTCTCCAATTCGAGACGAGCGACCTCTCCGCGAAAGCGACTGCTGGATTCCTGTCGCGCGCCTATCAGGCGAAGCTCCGTTTCCCCGCGGGCTTCCTCGACGCGCTCGAGGCGCACCTGTCGAAGATGCGTGGCGAATCTCTGCGTGCGATCATCTGACGCGTGCGTCACGCGCCGCGATCCTCAGGAAGTACGAAAAGGCCGAAGCTCATCGTGGATGCGATCACGTCCGCGCGGCTCGCCAACGTTCGACAGCATGGCACATCCGCCGAGCTGAGCGTCCGAAGGTACCTGCATCAGCTCGGCCATCGGTACCGGGTGCATAACCGAGATCTTCCCGGTTCTCCCGACATTGCCAACCGCAGCCGAAAGTGGGTTGTCTTCGTTCATGGCTGCTTCTGGCACCGCCATGCCGGGTGCCGGCGCGCGACGACGCCGACACGGAACCGGCAGTTCTGGCTCGAAAAGTTCGAGGCGAACGTTGGACGCGATGCGCGCGTACAGCGGAAGCTGCGTCGATCAGGATGGCGCGTCATCGTCGTATGGGAATGCGAATCGCGGGACGGCCGCGTTCTTCCAAGAATTCGTCGAGCTCTCGAAAAACCTTGAACTAGCACTAGCGCGTCGACGGTTGTGCTGCCTGCGTGCTGCGTACGTGCGATCATGACGCGTGCCGAATTGGACGAGCCCCTCTGAACCCGATGGCGCCGCTGTGATTCGCAGCGTGCTCGAAGCAGCGGGCGAGCGTCCCTCCGTCGACGACGGGACGGGCGAGAAGGTCAAGTACGCCGTTCGCTTTGCTGATCTGATGGCGAAGCAGATCGCTGTTGACCTCGAGCCGTACCTCAGAGGAATCAGTGCGAGCGGGAAAAGGACCGCTGGGTCGACAGAAGGGAAGAAGAAACAACTGGACGTGAACTTTTCGACGTCAGAACACGGACTCCTCCTCGGTATTTCGCTCAAATCCGTGCATGTGCGTGACGCAAAGAAACAGAAGGACGGGTCCAAGAAGGCGGGCCGCTACACGCACAACATGAAGCGCAACGAGGAGGAGTTGCGCATCGAAGCGGGTGGCTATCACAATCGCCAACCTTATGCGGTGATGATCGGCGTTCTGTTTCTGCCGTTCGACAGTTGCGACGACGCCATCAAAAAAGACGCCTCTTCTTTCGGCAGCTGGGTCCGACACCTTCGTCCGCACACGGGACGAGTGGGGCCGGACGACGACAGCGACCGATTCGAGAAGCTGTACGTGGCTGTGTACGAGATTAATGGAACCGATCTGCGGTTCTTCGACGTCGAGTCGGATCCGCCCAAGAACGGCCGGCCGCCGCTCAACGGCCCTCTTCTCGCCGAAGACGGGCGAGCAAGGCGCGCTCTTTCCTATGACGAGTTCTTGAGTTCTTGTCGCGTGGCATATCAGCAGCGGAACGACGTCGAGTTTCAGTGGGCGAGTGGAGAGATGGAGCCTCTCGACCTGGAGCAGCAAGAGGGCGAAGACGAAGTCGTCGACGACGACGCCTGACGCGTGAGCGCCGCTTCAGCGGGCACATCCTGTACTGCGCCGGAGTGATCCGGCAGGTCTACTCTACCCTTACATCCAGCGCGAACTGCGCGGTGCCGACGCGAACTCGTAAGCACAGTATCAGGGCCTTCTGGCTGACGTGTCCTGGATCTTTGGAGGAGTGGGGTTTTGGCGGTGCTCGACGCCAGCGATCGAATACGCGCCCACGGCGGCTGCGGAATGTCGTGCCCGACCATCGTTCCGCGCGGCGAACAACATCACCGCGATCGCGTGGTCCAAGGCATCGTCGAAGGACTCAACGAGATCATCGGCGCCTGACCTTCTACCTCGGACAT
>JBDTOZ010000563.1:0-5602 GCA_039932995.1 Acidobacteriota bacterium
GACCTCGCCGTCGGCGCGATCGCCTTCGCGCCGTCCGCTCCCTCCATCGTGTACGCGGCCATGGGGAGCGATTTTCTCGGCACGGGAGTGCTTCGTTCCGACGACTCCGGCGCGCACTGGCGACTGGTCAGCGGAGATTCATACGGTCCCCGCGGTGCGACGCTGCGGCTGCTCATCGACCCGCTCGATCCCAATCATCTCTGGGCCGCACAGTATTCGCGCCTCGATCAGGCCAGCGACACGGTCTTTGCCCGCGGCCTGGTCACGTCACGAGACGCCGGCGTGACCTGGTCGCGGGTATTCCGAGGACTCCCCAGCGATCTGGTGGCCGCGGCGGGTGGCGTGTCGCTGCTCGTGGCGGGCATGACCCGCGTGGATGAGGCGGGAGATCTCCACTCCGGAATCTACCGCTCCACCGACGGAGGGAATCACTGGTCGCTCGTCGTCGATGCCGGGAATCAGGCCTTTGCGTATCCCCGTCTGGCGGTGTCGCCCGCGGCGCCGCAACGCGTCTACGCACACATGTACTCGAGCGGACTTGACGGCGTGCGCTCGAGGTTCCTGGTCAGCGAGGACGGAGGCGCGACGTTTTCCGAGAAGCCGGCCCTCGGTCTGGATGCGGACTTTTCGGTCTTCGTGCAGGCCGATCCTTCCGATGCGTCCGTGGTCTATGTCGGCCTGCGCGATCTCTACAAGAGCAGTGACGGCGGACAGACGTTCGTCAACCAGACCCGCGGTTACACCAGCAGCGGGGACTTCGATCCCGCGCATTCGACGGCGCACGTCGATCAACACTCCCTGGCCTTCGATCCGCGCGACTCCCGCACCTTCTTCCTCGGCAATGACGGTGGGGTCTTCCTCACGAAGGATGGCGGCGTCACATTCGAGTCGCTCTCCGGCACGCTTTCCGTCGTCCAGGCCTATGGCATCGCCGCGCATCCGACCGACCCCAGCGCGCTCTTCCTCGGCACGCAGGACAATGGTCTGGAGCGCCGCGACGCCGATGGGACCTGGCGCGAGCTCATTACCGGCGACTACGGCTCGATTCTCTTCGATCGCAACAATCCCGAGGTCCTGGTGACGAACTACGTCGAAGGTCTGATCTTCTCGTTCAGTGGCCGGGGAGAGGTGTTTCAGGCGGCTCTGACGACGAACGACACGTTCGGCGGAAACAGGATTGCGTTCATCGCACCCTTCGAGCGGGCCCCCCTCGCCAACACACTCTACTTCGGGACGTACCGTCTCTTCGTCAGCAATGATTTCGGCCGGAACTGGCGCGCCCCGGGCGGCGTCCTCGACTTGACGAAGGGCAGCGGGGATACGCTGGCCGCGATCGGTCTCTCGGACACGGATGCGCAGAGGATCTACACCGGCTCGAACCGTGGGCAGGTGATGGTGTCGCCGAATGGCGGAGCGAGCTGGATGAACGTCACGGCGGGACTGCCGGACCGCGCGGTGCGCGCCATCGTCGTCGACCGATCGAGTCCGGAGCTCGCGTACGTGGCCTTCTCCGGATATGCGGCCCCTCACGTCTGGAGAACGAGGAATGGCGGCACCTCCTGGCAGGCTCTCGACGAGGGACTGCCGGACATCCCGGTGAACGCGCTGCTCGTCGATCGCCAGGATCCGAACCTGCTCTATGCCGGAACGGACATCGGCGTCTTCCGCTGGGATACCCGCGTCGGACAGTGGCAGCCGTTCTTCCAAGGCATGCCTCCGGTGATCGTGACGGACTTCGACGTCACCGCCAACGGCACGATCATCGCCGCGACGCACGGGCGCGGCGCGTACGAACTGGTGAGCGCCTCAGGCGTCCGCCGCCGCCGAGTGCGCCATTAGGCCGGCACGGCCGGCAGCGCTGGTTGGCATAGCCTTAGGCACGTACGGCAGCTCCGAGGCAAATGCTCCTATCGCGCAGACTCCTAGTAGTGTCGTGACACGACACTAGCCTTGGGCGTGCGGTCGCTCCGAGGCCGATGCTTGGCGGGTCTGATTCCTAACCCGAACTGGGGCCGTCGTGCCGCAGCTCTTGCCAGCGGTCTTCGGCGGTGATCGCTTTTCTGCGTCGCAGGGTGCGCAGGACTCCCGTGAACCGCCCGCCGATTTTCCAGGTGAGCGACTGGAAGACTTCCAGGAGGAGCCGATCCAGCAGCGACAGCCGGGTCTGGAACGCCTGCTTCTCGCTCTCCTTCTCGATGTGCAGCGTCTCGATCTCCGCGGAGAGGGCCAGGACCCCGCGCGTGCGGGCGGAGATGGGCGCGATCGTTTCGCGCAACGCCGCTCCCGTGCGCAGACTCTCGAGCAACGCCGTTTGCTCGGAATCGAGCAGGGTGCCCCCCGCCGTCGCGGTCCTGCTGCTGCGGTTGAAGTCGGGAATCACGATCTGCGCGATGGATTGCGCAGAGGGAACGGTCAGTCCCTGCACGCCGAGCTCCGTCAACGCGGCGTGCAGCTCTTGCAGCACGCGCATCGGCTCGGCCATCAACTGGTCATACGAGATCAGAACGCGAGGGAGACCTTCGCTGTCGCGCAGGAGGGTGCGATTGTGATGCTCCCACAGCGCGATCGAGGGGAGCAGCGCCCGCCCGTCGCGCGTGGCGATGGAGCGCGCCACCGCCATCGGGTCGCGCCAGGGGATGACCGCGATGGCGCCCGGCAGAGCCTCACGCCAGATGGGAAAGAGCAAGGACATGCGGGGATCCTTGAGCAGGAAGGGACCGAGCTCACCCATCGCGCCGCCCAGCTCCCCGGCTCTGCGAACGTAATCCGCTCGCCGGCTGTCGGGAAGTTTGGCAAGGTCGAGGTTCAGGACGTTCGTCCAGGTGGAGCTCAGTTCCGCGAGGAGCTCGCGGTTGATCGCGGCCGCGACCTTGTGCTCCCACAGGCCCGTCGGATTGAACATGTTGGGAGGCTCGAAATCAGTGGAGTGGCCCGCGTGCAGACCCATGGCTTCGAGCAACTGCGCCACCAGCGAGGTGCCGGAGCGATGCATGCCGGCCACGATGACGGGACGCGACTGCACGTGGGCGGCCACTCGCGCGTGCCGCTCCACCCCTTCGGCGCGCAAGCGTTCGTGGAACGCCTCGATGTGCGCCTGCGCCCGCGGATAGATGCAGGGAAGGAGAAACCCATCATCGGTGGCCAGATGGTGATAGTGAATGATGACCGGATCGAGCTCGGCGAAACCGGCCGGAGGAGGCAGGTGCTGGGTGTTGATCTGATAGTTCAATTCCACCGGCAGCTCCACGAGCGGCAGGCCGGTCTCTGCCAAGGCCAGAGCAAGACTGGCCTGGTGCATGTGATGCTGGCACGGCGCGGACAGCTCCGGTTGATCGGCCAGGGCCAGGTTGAACTTCCGCCACGAAGGCGCGAGCACGCGCAGCATGGCCACCGGGATGGCGAAGACGCCGGCGTTGAAGTAAGGGATCGTCGGTTCGCCGCTCCAACCGGTGACGTGCGAGAGGGGAGGCTTGGCCACTCCGAAGTGCGCGAACAGACGTTCGAAGACCTGGTCGTTTACCGTGGGCGTGGGGGCCACCTTCGCTTGAAAGCCCTGGTCGCTGAGGAACGGCAACGGGTCGCGGACCACGACCGTGTCGCAGTCCAGTTGCAGCAGGACGCGCTGGGGCGCGTCGAGAAGCTCTGCGATGAGCGAGTGCCGGTTGGCGGTCGGATTCGCGGGATGGAAGCGCTTCACCGTCCGCACCTCGACCCCCAGTGCCTCCAGAGTGGCCTGCGCTGCCGGCTCCAATGGTCCGACGCCCGCGGCCACGATCCGCACGCCCGCCAGCTCTCCTCCGAACCAGCGGATCGAGCGCGCCAAACGGATCGCCTGCGCGAGCATGCGCGTGGTGTTTTCGGTGAGCAAGCCGACGATGACGTCGGCGGCACGGAGCGGGCCGGACATCTCCGGAGCATATACAAGACGCGACCGGACTTCAGCGGTTACTCTTCGTCTCCATGAACGCGGACGAGGCGGCGTCGGATGCGAAGGAACTGCGCTTCGCCTGGCTCCTCGTTGCGGCCTTCGTGCTGCTGACGATTCCACGCCTGTTCTTCCACGAGCTCTGGCGTGATGAGGCCTGGCTCTGGCTGGTGGTGCGCGAGAGCCGCGGGCTCTCCGACCTGTTCACGGCCCTCGGCAGGAGCGGGCAGGGCTACCTTTTCCCCCTGCTGTGTGTCCTGGCCGGCCAGGTGTCGCCTTCGCCCCGCGCCCTCCAGGTACTTCATCTCTTCCTGGCCGCGAGCGCGGCATTCGTCTTCGCGCGGTACGCCCCGTTGCCGCGTCGCGAGCGCGTGCTCTTTCTCCTCGGCTACTTCCCGTTCTACGAGTACGCCGTGATCAGCCGGCATTACGTCGCCGGGGCTCTGCTCACCTGGCTGGCTTGCACCGTTGCGCGTAGCGGGAGGCGCACGATCCTCCTTGCGGGCCTGCTGGCCCTGCTCTGCCAGACCACGGTGTATGGCTTCATTCTGGCGATGGCCATTGCGTGCGGTTGGCACTACGACCGCTGGCTCCGCAGACGCGAGCTGCCTGCGCTCTCTCTCACCGAGATGATGGCCAGTGTCGCGCTCGTGGCCGGAGGCGGGATCGCCGGACTCGTGCAACTCGTGCCGGCCTCCGGCACCAGCTTCGCTCCGGGCTGGTTCGTCGACCGCAGTCTCGAGCACGCCGGTGCGACGCTGGCCATGGTCTGGCGGGCGTTCGTCCCGCTTCCCCATCTCGCGATCGCCTTCTGGAACAGCAACGTGCTCGACCCCTGGCCGGGTCTGGAAGCCGCCGCGGGTCTGCTGACCCTCGGGCTGGCCGTGTCGCTGCTCTGGCGACGCAAGGTCGCGCTGGTGACGTTCCTCGCCGGCGCGGCCGGCGTCCTGCTCTTCGGCTACGCCAAGTACATCGGCGTGATGCGGCACCAGGGACACCTCTGGCTGCTCTTCATGGCCGCGGTCTGGCTGGGGACGAATCCGAGATCGCAACCACGCCACTCGTGGCGTGAGCGCGCGGTGCTGGCCATCCTCGGCGCGCATTGTCTTGCGGGGCTGTACGCGAGCTGGATCGACCTTCGCCATCCCTTTTCCAATGGACCCGCGACCGCTGAACTGATTCGCAGCGAGGGGTTGGATCGTTTCCCGCTGCTCGGTCACCGAGAACCGCCCGCGGCCGCGGTCGCTCTTCCGTTGGGACGTCCGCTCTACTCTCCGTCGAGACGGATGTTCACCACGCATCCCGACTGGGGTCCGGAGCAACGGGAGATGAGCGACGGAGAGCTGCGTTGCGCGGCGCGCGCGCTGGCGCGAACCGAGAGACGGGACGTGGTCCTGGTCATCAACCGCGAGCTTCCTCCGTGGGAGGAACTGGTCCCGGCCGGCTTCCGCGTCGGCGGAATTGCGCCGACCGAGGACTTTCATCTCTACCGAATGCCATACGGCGCGCTCGATGCGAGCGCGGGCGCGGCGGGGTGTGGGGACCGGTGAGAAATAGGGGCCACCATTGGACGCGGGAAGTGCGCCGGGCAGGATGCCCGCGCCCCATGTCATCGCGCCAACGCACTCCGGTAAGGGGCCGCGGGCATCCTGCCCATAGGCGCTAACTTTGAGAAGG
>JBDTOZ010000564.1:0-2292 GCA_039932995.1 Acidobacteriota bacterium
AAGAAGCGCTGTCCTCAGCAATCCCATGTTTGTTCGCGCGGTCCTCTGCCCATGGCAACTCTCGAGAAACTGTATGCACCACAGTCCGCGCAAGGCAAGCCGGCCGTCATCTTCGTGCACGGACTGGGTGGTCATCCGCGAGAGACGTGGATGTTCGATTCGAAAGAAACATCGCTCTGGCCAGTTTGGGTGGGGCAAGACACCGGTTGTCCCGTCTGGACCTTGGCGTATGACGCTGCTCTATCGGGTTGGGTCGATGGAGCAATGCCGCTGCCCGATCAGGGTACGACCGTTCTCGACCTGTTGAATGCCGAGAAGGAGCTGGCGGGAGCTCCGCTGGTGCTCATCGGTCATAGTCTCGGAGGATTGGTCATCAAGACCGCCATCGAGCACGCCGCCACGCTAGGCGTGCCGCGTTATGAGGAAGTCCTCAGTCGCGTGCGGGCGGTCGTCTTCATCGCCACACCGCATTTGGGATCGGATCTGGCCAACCTCGCGCTGGCGTTGACGTTCTTATTGAGGACGAACGACCAGGTGAGAGATCTGACTCAGCACGACGCTCAACTGCGGGCCTTGAACACTAAGTTTCGTGTCTTGCAGCAACGACTCCAATTCCAGGTCCGGACATTTGCGGAGATGCGCGGTGTGTTCGTCGGGCGGAAGTTCTTGGGTGTCCCATTTGGCCGCCATATCCAAGTTGTTGCGACCGGCAATGCGGATCCTCATGTTGCAGGCGAAACGGCCGTCTCGCTTCCAGAGGACCATTTCAGTATCTGTAAGCCGCGAGACCGAAATGCTCAGATCCACAAAGCGGTGGTGACGTTCCTCAGTGATCTGGTCACCCAGAGAGAGTCGGCGCAGGCCGGTTACGACGTACCTCCCGAGCCAGTCGGCAACGCAACCAGGCAGTTGCCCGTCATGGAGCCCGTTCCCTCGACGTCTGACCAATCGGGCCGTCTTCGCGGCCCGGATGACAAACGTCTCAGACCGCGCGAAGGGAACGTCTACGGAAGGGACGAGGAGATCGCCGATCTGACGGCGCTTCTCGAAAACACCGGGGACGACGCAATCACCTGTGTCCAGGTCACCGGTGCGGGGGGCGTCGGCAAGACGGAGGTCTGCAAGGCCGCGCTCCGGCAGTGGATGGCGCGATATCCAGCGAAGTCCGCCTATTACGTCGAGATTCCTGACGGCTCCACCGCGGCGGAGATTCCTTATCGGATCGGCGTGGCCCTCGGTGCCGAGAACCTCTCGACTTTCCAGGAGTTGCAGTCGTTGCTTCGGAGCGGTTTGTACTACCTCGACAACATCGAGAGTGCGGCGGAGAGTGCGGAGGGCCAGAGTCTGATTCGTTCGTTGAAGGAGTGGCCGGGCGTTCTGGTCCTGGCGTCGAGCCGGGTCAGCCTCCCTCTGGTCTTCAACCACGATCTCGCTGTGGGAGCACTGAACCGCGGGGATGCCGAAACTCTCTTTCGCGTTCTCTGGAACGGAAGCGATCCACTTGTTGATCGGGTCGACGGAAACGTCGTGGAGCGATTCGTCGAGGGAGAGCTGGGCTGCCACGCGCTCACCATCAGCCTCGTGGCGCGGCTCGGAGACGCCTACCCCTTCAAGCGCATCGTGGAAAGGTGGCAGGAGCTGGGCTCCGCGCTCGCGTCCGATCCGAGCGCGGCTACGCGGATGAGTAGCCTGAGGGTGAGCATGAGGCTGACCAGCGAGACGCTCGGCAAAGACGAGGGCGCGCTCGATCTGTGGGCTCTGGCCGCGCTCTCGCCCGCTGGCCTCGGAGACAGTGCGGTTTCCTTCTTCGTGGAGAGAGCCGGCTGGTCTGAACGCCTTCGGCAACAGTTGACCCGCCATCACATCTGGTCTCGGGATGGGGACCGCTACAGGATGCTGCCACCGCTCGCGCGTTATGCCCTGGACTGTGCCCGCAGCGAATCCGACGGATTTTCCTGGCTGCGCGCGCGCACCCTGGCCTTTTCGTACTTCGGCAAGCTTGCGACGTCGGCAGACTCGATTGCGTCGTCCGAGGCCGCCCTCGAGGCGCGTGCCAGCCTTCTGGCCGAATTCACCGCATTGGCTCGATTCATTTCGCTCGAGGCCTCGCATTCGACTCCCGATGCCGCTCAACTCGGCCGGCTGGACGCGCATCTCAGAAACGCATACCAGTTTCGCGCTGTGCTCTCCGTCGAGATGCTTCGCGTTCTGTTGCCTCTCCTGCCCACTCCGGCGGGCGCAATCAAGTCGCTGGGCGACCTGGAGAGGCGCATGGGGAGGCCCGACGAAGCG
>JBDTOZ010000565.1:0-2616 GCA_039932995.1 Acidobacteriota bacterium
GCCGCCAGCGCTGGTTGGCCTAGGCGGCACGGCCGCCAGCGCTGGTTGGCCTAGCCTTGGGCACGTGCGGTCGCTCCGTCGGTGCGTCGTCGCGAAAACATTCCGCCGCGCACACTCGGCCTAGGAGTCTGCGCGGTAGGGGTTCACGCCGGAGGCGTGATGCGATGAGCCCTGGGATGAAGGGTGAACGCCGCCGCGGGCTTCATCCTTGATCGTTGGAGCGCCGCGCGAACACGCAGTCCCGGCACATGAAGTCCTCCGGCGCCTCTTCCACGCCGTAGACCCAGTTGCGCAGGCGGGCGATCTCGTCCCCCACCAGCACTTCGGCGATCGTGTTCTGTGTCAGGTCGCCGACGACGTACTTTTCGTCGTAGTCCTCGCAGCACAGAACACACTTGCCGTACGGCGTGATGTGGAGATGCTGCAGCGGCCGCGATCCCACGTTGTCGCAACCGGCCAGAGGACGCATGCGGTCCGACGTCTTGAGCCCGACGTCCAGCCAGCCCGCGCGATCCATGACCACATGCTGCTCGACGTGGAAGCGGGTCCCGGCGAAACGGTCGCGGATCTCTTCGAAGTCGCGGCCGTGCGCCTCGTCGCCCCCGCCCAGGACCACGATGTTCATCTGGTGAGCGACGGCGGTGTCCTGCATGTACTCGAGATTGCGCAGCACGACCGGCAGATGATCGGCGCCGCGGTCGTGCTGGTACCGCTCCCGGTCGAGCGTGGAGAGGTTGATGCAGAGATAGCGCAGACCGCCCATCTCCAGGATGGCGTCGGTCTTGGCCGGTGTGAATCCCGACCCGTTGCTGAGCACCGCCACCGGCAACCCGGCGCCCATGAGCGTCCGCACCTGATCGAGAAAGCGGCGGTCCAGGGTGGGCTCGTTGTAGCTCTGCAGGAACACGCTCTCCAGCGTCGGACGGAACGCGGTCAACTCCTCGACGATCCGCGCGAAGAGGACGTCGGTCATCGCGTAGTCGGCGCGCGGAGCGATCGAGACCGGGCAGAAGTAGCACTTCTGATTGCAAGTGGTCAGCGTCTCCAGCGAGACGATCTTGAGGTGATGGCGCCGCGAGAAGTCGTTCCCGTTGCGGGACAGCCATCCCTCCCGCTCGAGTTGTTCGTCCGGCCCCTGCCCGGCCTCGAACGCGCGAAAGCGTTCATAGGTCCCGTCCCCCGGTACGAGCGCGCGGTCGGTCAGCGGATCGTAGATCCGCTCCGCGTCGATATGGAGGAAGGGGTTTGTCTTCAGCATCTTGGGTACGTACGCGGGTCCATGGCCGGCCGTCTAAACGCGGTGGACCTGCAACCTGTTCCGCGTATGATGCGCCCGCGCATGCCCATAGCGGTGCTCTACCCCCGGTACGACCATTCAGCGATCGAGGAGCGATACGCCTCCTGGCAGACCCAGATGCTGCTCCGGCGAGGCGCGGACGTTTCGCGGCTGATCTTTTACGAGCCCGACGAGCCGGCCGCGTTCGTGGCCGAAGAGGTCGACGAAGAATTCGTCCTGGTGGTGACGGATCCTCTGCTTCTCCCCTCCCTCAGCCTCGGCATCCGGCTGAGAGACGCCCTCTCCGCCACGGGTGCGGACGCGGTGGTGCCGGTGGCCAACACCACCAGGCATCCGCAGCAGCAACGCGCGCCCTTCGTTCCCTACCTCACCCTCCGCGAGTTGCAGGAGGCGGTCGAGACCCTGGCTGCACAGCCGGCCTCCCTCGAGACCGTCACCTGGGACAGCTCGGATCCCGGAGCGTTCCTCTGCCGCACGGATCTCCTGTCCACGATCGAGCGACCGCTGCACTCGGCCATCACGGGCCGGCGCGTGGCCATCTCTGCCACCGACTACGTCCATCGGTGGAGCTCGTTGCGAGGCCAAACCCGCTACGACCTCTTGAGCCGGATCAGCCCCGAGGCGAAGGCGATCCTGGAGTTCGGCTGCGGGGAGGCGCCGCTCGGCGAGGCGCTCAAGAAGAGACAGAAGTGCCGGGTGGTGGGCATCGAGCTCGATCCCGAGGCCGCCGCCATCGCGCAGAAACGCATCGACGCCGTCTACCGCGGCGACGTGCGCGAGATCGTCTCCATCCTCGACGAAAAGTTCGACTGGATCATCGGCGGAGACATCGTGGAGCACCTGGACGAGCCGTGGTCGTTCCTCGACGAGCTGCGCCGCGTGGCCCTTCCCGGCGCGCATCTGCTGCTCAGCCTGCCCAACCTCGCCAACGCCTCCGTGGTGAACGACCTCCTGCAGGGACGTTTCGACTACGTCTACATGGGCCTGACCTGCGTCGGACACCTCCGCTTCTTCACCCGCCAGTCGCTGGTGGACATGCTCACCATTGCCGGCTGGACGATCGTGGAGATCGCAGCGCAGGACGCCGTGGCCACGCCAGCCCGAGAGCAGCTCATGGCCGGCCTGGAACGAGGAGGACTCCCCTTCTCCCGGGAAGACCTGATTCCGACGGGCTATTACGTGATTGCCAGGAACGGGTGATCCTTTCTTTCCTCATGTCTTCGAGCCGGGGTCGTCGGGTCTTCGAGTCGTCAAGTCTTCGAGTCGTCAAGTCTTCGAGTCGTCAAGTCTTCGAGCCGTCGAGCCGTCGAGTCTTCGAG
>JBDTOZ010000566.1:0-17409 GCA_039932995.1 Acidobacteriota bacterium
GAGGACGCCGGCGCTCCTCGGCCGCCGTTCTACTCTCTGTGCCTCTGTGCCTCTGTGGGGATCGTCTCCGCGGGGGGCCGGCCGTGCCGGCTACAAGTCCAGCAGCTCTTCCAGCTCGGACTTTTTGTGGACCGTCATCGAGGAGCGGCGCACGGTGAGGATTTTCTTTTCGCGGAAGCTCTTGAGGATGCGCGTCACCGTCTCCCGGGAGGTGCCGATCAGTTGCGAGATGTCCTCGTGCGTCATGGCCACGGGGAAGCGCATGCCGCTGGCGGAAGGGACGCCGGCCTCGTCGCACCAGGCCAGGAGCAGTTGGGCCAGGCGCTCGGCGGCGGAGTTGGCCAGGCCCAGGGCGCGGATCTGATTTGCGTCGGACTCGCATTCCTCGATCAGTTGCCGGGCCACGTTGAACGAGACGGCGCGGTGCTCTTCCGAGAAGCGGAGAAAATCCTCGCGCTTGACGAACTTGAGCTGGCTGGGAGTAACCGTCTCGGCCGTGGAGCGGTACGGTTTCCCGGAGAGGACACTGGAGAGACCCAGCACTTCCCCCGCCGGGACGAGGCGCGTGATGAGCTTCTTGCCGCTGCCGGACGAGATACTCAGCTTGGCCGAGCCGGAACAGATGATGTACAGACCGCGTGGGGCCTCGTTCTCCGCGTAGAGGACGGTCTCGGCCGGATAGACGTTCGTGAACGTGATCGAATCGAACACCTTCAGCGTGGCCGGGTCGAACTGGCAGAAAAAGCTGTCCGTCCGCCACTTGCAGTCGAGGCAGTGATCACAGATCTCGATCCCGTAGCGGGAGACGTTTGCGGGGCTTCGGATGGACTTCATTATAGGCACCTGACGTCCTGTCGAACGGACGAACCGTCCGGTATCGCGGTCAACTATAAGAAACGAAATAACTTATGCGCCGCAGTTCGTTTCCGGATCCGTGCGCCTGCTCTCGCTCGTTCTCGGTTCGCTGCTCCTCGCCCCGGTGGGGATGAGCGGCACCGTCTTCGTCGCACCGCTCGAGGGCGCACAGGTGCTCGGAGCGCAGGCCTTGGAGATCTCCACCGATGCCGCGGCCGTCGACCGCGTCGACTTTTCCGTCGACGGCATCCTGGCCGGCGTCGCACGGAAGGCTCCGTATCGCATCGTCTACGACTTCGGGACGTCCCTGCTGCCGCGCACGATCACCGCCACGGTCTGGTCGCAGGGATTCAAGAGCAGCGAACGGACCAGCATCACCACCACGGCCTTCACCGCCGCCGACACGCTCGACGTGGACATCGTCGAGCTGCCGCTTCGCGTGCGCTCTTCGTTCCCCATCCGTCCCGCGGATCTCCGCGTCCGCGAGAACGGCGTGGAGCAGATCGTGCGCGACGTGCGCAGGGAACGTCCCCCGGCACACTTCGCGTTCGTCGTCGATCGCTCCCTGAGCATGGACGGCGGCAAACTGGACGCGGCCTTGGGCGCGGTGCGCGACGCCACGCGTCAATTGGCTCCCGGCGACACGTCATCGCTGGTGTTGTTCAACCACCATGTCGATCGTCCGCGCAGCGCGTCCGCGCGGATCGACGTCACACCTTCGGGGGGAACGGCCCTGCGTGACGCACTCGTTTCGGTGGCGTCGCGGCAACGCACGTACGCCATCGTCATCACCGACGGCGGGGATCGCAACAGCCTGCTCACGGAAGAAGCGGCGCTCCGCAAGATCAGCGGCGTGAAGACCACCCTGCACGCGCTGGTCCTCGGCGACGAGCACACGCGCTTCCTCGACCGCGTGGCGGCCAACACCGGAGGCAGCGTCACGGAGGCTTCCAGGGAGACGGTCGCCCGTGAATTGCAGCGCGTCCTCGAAGACATCAACAGCCGCTACCTGGTCATTTACCAGAGTCGCGGAACGGAGCGCGGCTGGCGCAGGATCGAGGTCCAGCCGCTCCGCCGCGGCCTGGCCATCGTCAGCGCGCGCAAAGGGTACTTCGCCGAATGACACGCCCGGCGCATCTCGCGGCGCTCGCGCTCGCGATCGCTCTGCTGCCCGGAGGAAGTCCCATGACGGCGCAGCAGCGTCTGGCCTCCGACTTCGAGATCGCGCAGATGGAGAGCCAACTGGCGCGCGCCCACGATTTCGAGGCCCAGCTCTCCGGCAGGCTGAACCTCGGCGACCTGCGCGCCGCGCGGAACGAGCCGGCACTGGCGCGCGCCGAGTACACGCGAGCCCTCACGCTCGCGGAGCACGAGCGTCTCGAAGCGCGCCGCGAATCGAGACTGACGCGCTACGCCAACGCCACTTCGTACGCCGCGCTGGCCGCGGCCAAGCTCGGTCGCGGCACGGAGGCTTTCGCCCTGCTCGAGGAAGCGGCGCGTTACGCCAGCGACGATCCGGAGACCTGGAACCTCTACGCCTCGGCCATGCGCATCCTCGGACATCCACCCAAGGCGGTGGCGGCGGCGCGCAACGCGGTGGCCGCGGCCGTAAAACCGCTCGACCTGGCGATCTACCGTCACGCCCTGGCCACGGCGCTCATCGAGGCCGGCCATGCGGGTGAGGCCGAGCGTCTCCTGGTCGCCGTCACCGAGGCGCTCCGCTCGGAGGAATTTGCAACGCTGCGACGTGAAGCCGCGCGCCAGGAATCGTTCGAGATCTACGACTCCGCGCGCGGCGACATGGCCGCGTACGTCTCGCTGCTCAATCGTGCGCAACTCCGGCTGGCGTCCGTGTACGAGAAACAAGGCAACCTCGAAGATGCGCGACGGCAGTACCAGCGCGTGCTCGAAGGCCGCACCGACGACGTGACCGCGCTGGCCGCTCTGGCGCGTCTGGCCCGCAACGAGGAGGAGCGCCAACAGCACTACGCCGAAGCCTTCGACGCCAATCCCTTCTCGATGCAACTCATTCGCGAATACCGGCGAACGGATGTGGCGCAGGACGTCCAGGGTGAAGGGACCGGCGCGCAGATGCGGCTGGCCCTCGCGCAACTCCAACGCGGCGACAGGCGCGCCGCGCGCGCGACCCTCGACGCCCTCCTGACGAAGTTTCCCTCCAACGAGACCCTGCGCTCGCTGCGTCGCGAGGCGGAGACGGCAACCTCGGTGGAGCTGCCCGCATTGCATCCCACCGCCATCGAGTTGCGCACTCTCGCGGACGGCTTCGAACAACTCACCGCCGGCCAGCGGGCGACGCTCGACCAGACCAGCTACCGCAGCGAAGTCCTTTTCGCGGGAGCGCCCGGCAACACGTTTTCCTCCGGCACGATCGACGGCATTCCGTTCCGCTTCAGTGAGCCGACGATCTTCAACGGCACCTTCGGTGTTCACGCGCGACTCACCTACCGCATCCTGGGCGTGGCCGAGGGCGGCGCGCTTCTTCTGGAGCCATTGGGGCTGGAGGCCTTGCCGTGAAACGCCTGCTGGCCGTGCTCCTCTTCGCCGGGCCGGCGTTCGCGCAGGTGCTCGTCTCCACGGACCGGGGCGTCGTCGTGGCTCGCGACGGGCGCATCGAACTGGCCGGACGTTGGAGCGTCGAGGGCGTTCCGCATCCGACGGCGATGGTGGCGAACGACGAGCGCGTGTGCGTGCTCGATGCACTCGACGACCTGGCCGTCATCGTCACACTCGACCGCGGCCAGACCACACGGATCCGCACGGCTTCCACGCCCATCGCCGCGGCATTTCTCGGCTCGGAGCTCTATCTCCTCGCTCGCGACGGCCGTCTGCTGCAGCACGAAAGCGGCGCCATCGCCATTCCGCTCAGCGCCGACCCGGCGTTCCTGGCGGCGTGGAACGGAAGGCTCTACGTCTACGCGCGGGCCGCCGGCGTGATCGAGGAGAGCGACGGAGAGCGCATCACGCGGCGGATGAACGTGGCCCCCTTCGCCTCCGATTTCGAGATCGCGGGGGGCGTGGCTTACCTCGCCTATCCGCGCGAGGCGCGCCTGCGAACGGTTAATCTGACGTCGATGAAGACGAACGGAGAGCTGGGGGTGGGCGCGGTACCGGTCGATCTCGCGTTCGCCGGCGGCGGCACGGCCTTGACCGCGCGCGTGCTGGCCGTGGCCGATCCGGCGGCCAAACGTGTCTGGCTCGCCGAGGGCACGCAGTCCACGGCAGAGGCCGTCGCGCGGGGCTTCCTGCGGGGCCTCCTGGGTCTGGGCCTTTTCACCCCACGCGATTCCCAGTTCCCCACGGGCGTGGACCGAGTTGAGACCCGCGGGTCTATCTGGGTTGCCTACGACAGCAGCAGCCGCACTCTCTACCGCTTCACGCGAAAAGGGAGCGTGGTCCTGGCGCGCAACGTCCCGCCACACGGGTTTGCGCTCACACCGCGGGGCGTGGCGTGGTGGGACGGTACGTCGGTTGCAGAAACGACTCTGCGATGACCGACAGTAAGCGCTGCCTGAAGTGCCAGCGCCCCATCGACGCGATCTCGACGATCTGCCCGTTCTGCAACTGGGACCAGGCCCAGCCCCTGCCGCCCCCCGAGGTTCTGGCCGCCCCGAGCCGCGCCGCGGCGCTCTATACCCCACCCGACGAACTGCGCATGAAGAAGGCGATCCTCATCGCGGTGGGCATCCTGGTGATGCTGGTCGGCGCGTTCGGCATCGGCATGATCATCAACAGCGACGACACCCCGGCCAAAGTTCCGGAATCCCTCGAGCAGCAGGCCGCGGAGTACAACGCCGAGAACCAGAAACCGAAGCGTGCCGACACGCCGCTCGTGGCCGTGGGGATGGGCGGCATCGAACAGCAGCCCATCACCACCGTTCCGATGCTCGAGCCCCAGGGCAACATGCCCAACGAGTATCAGCGCACCGACGCCACCGCGGTCTCCTCCGTCGAGTACGCGCAACTGGCCAGCCGTGCGCAGGCGGAGAAGAAGAAGCCCGTGACCACTCTGGATCCGCGCTCGATCTCGGGACCGGCGTACGCGCAGGCTCCGCCGATGCCGGCCCGCCCCAGGAGCACCAGCAACGATTCGACGCCGGCGCCTAAGTACACGCAGCGCGCGGTCACGCGCGCCGTACGCACCACCCGGCCGGTGGCCGAATACCAACCCATCCCCAGGATTTATGGTCGAGGAAAAGCGCGTCTCACGCTCATCGTCGGAACGGATGGGCGCGTGCACGACGTAAATGTCGAAAGGACGCTGCCCGGCGGCAACACCGCGGCGCTGATTGGAGCCGTGCAACGCTGGCGCTTCAAGCCGGCCACGGTCAATGGCGAACCGGTCGCGGCACCATACAGCGTTGAAATATCATTCGGACGTGACTAGCGGAGTCTGTGCAGCCTGCAACCGATCCATCGATGCCGCGGCGAAGCTCTGCCCGTACTGCGGCGCCGATCCATCCTCCGGAGAGCGCATGGACACGCAGGCGCTCGTGCAGGAGGTCTTTCAGTCGAAGACGCTCTCGACCTCGGAGAGCGTGCTCGAATACGCGCGGCAGCGACAGGGCATCGTGATCGTGGTCAGCCTCATCGTCGGCTTCCTCATCCTGGCCGGCCTGCACCAGTTCGTGACCATGCGTAACGCCACCTCGGTGACGGACTCGCCGGCCGTGCCTCTCACCGAGATCACCGACGTGACCAAGCTGCGCGACGAAGGAACTCCGGTGCCGATGCCCGCGCTCGACTTCCCGTACGAAGGAGAGCCGCACACGATGCGGACCTTCATCGTCGAAAAGGGAGCCATCGCGCCGCCGGCCCCCGTCGCGACACCTGTTGCAGGTACGACTCCCGTCGCCACGGCTCCTCCGGCCACGGCGCCCCGGGTCCAGCCACCGCCAACGCCTCCGCCATCGCGATGAGCGTCTGGTTCTGGGGAATCCTGTTCGCCATCGCGCTGCTCGGCTGGCTCGTGGCCTACATGGTCGCGCAGAAGCCGATCACGAACGTGCAGCAGCTCATCCAGCAGCGCCGCTACGAAGACGCGGTGATGGAAGCGAATCGCACCAACGACCCCCTGCATCGCGCCGAGGCGCTCAAGCTGTTGGGCCGGTACGAAGAAGCGATCGCATCGTACCGGCAGTCCGAAGATCCCTCCGCGCGCGAAGGCATCGCCCTCTCCCTGGCCCACCTCGGCCGTGATCTCGACGAGGCGCGCACGCTGATGGAGACGCAGATCGCACAGTTCCCCCAGATCCAGGAGTTCCAGGCGCTGGCTCTGGCCTACGTCCTGCTGCGGGCCGGTGACCGCGAAGGCGCGCTCCGCCTCTATGGCGACAACGTCGAGCTCCTCGAGACCCGTTTCCGCGACGACTACACCGATCCCGATCCCATGCTCGCCGAAACCCTCCAGCTCTTCGCCGAGCTGGCCGCCGCCAACGGCGAACAGTCCCGCGCCGACTCCCTGCACCGCCAAGCCCGCAAGTGGGGTTGGGAGGAGCGCGGCGGACCGTCGTAGCGCGAAGTGCAACGTAGTCGCGGCGGAGGCACTCAGCCCGCGAAAGCGGGCGACAGAGAATAGCCCACGCCTTCAGGCGTGGGCTATTGGAGTTAGCTCCGTGCAGCGCGCGTAGCGCGCGACAGATCGTCCTGTCGCCCGCTACTCGGGCTTGCCTTCTGTTCGTTCCACATACACCCGGCTGAAGCCGGGGTGCTACGTTCTGCTGCCGCCTACGGCGGCCAATGCCAAGCTCCTACTCAGGCGCCGGCGATTCCTGCCGGCGCCTGAGCAACCATCACGCGATCGGATCCAGTTTCTTCTTCGCCAGCTCCTTGTTGATGGCCGGCAGCTCTTTCGCCACCCAGGAGTCGAAGTCGCGCACTACGTCGGCGAGCTCACGCGCGAGCGCGTCGGCGCGCTCCATGTGGGCGGCCGAGGGGCGGCCCTCGTAAGAGTCGACGTTGCCGTAGAGGTCCGCCAGGAACTCGCGCAGGCGTTCCTCGCCGGTGATCATGCCCCCCTCTTTCGTGGCCACGATGCGACGGCGGATGTCGTCGACGCTCGCGGAGGCAGTGCGCAACCGTTTCGCCAGCGCGTCGTTCGCGCCGAGCTTCGTGGCCCGCTGGTCCAGGGCCAGGCGGACGGTGTTGATCCGCTCCACGGCCCGCGACATCTCGCCGAGCTGCGCGTGCAGCTTCGTCTCCAACGCGAAGTGGGCCTGACGGTCGGCCGCACTGTGCTTCGAACGGGGATCCGGCACCAGCTCGATCTTCGTCGAGTACACGCTCTGGTCCTTCGTGACATTCACGGCATACGGGCCGGGCAGCACGCGCGCCCCGACGTTCGCTCCATAGGCCGCGGTGGCCGCGGCAGGCACCTGCGGCGGAGGCATGCGCATCGACCAGTTCACGCGGTTGAGGCCGCGGCGCTTGCTGCTGGGGATCGTGCCCACGGTCTTGCCGTCCGCTCCGGCGATATCCATCTTCAGGTCCCCGAAGATGTGCCGGCGCTTCTGGTAGTACGTGATCACCGCGCCGTCGGGCGGGTTGTCGCCGACGAACACGGCGTCGCCGTTGGCCCAGCCCCCGTACGTATTCATCGGCTGCACGATCTGGCTGGTGCCGACGAAGGCGATGTCCTTCTGCAGTACCTCGGGCGTCAGCGCGCGCAGCGGCGTGATGTCATCCACGATCCAGATTCCGCGTCCGTGCGTGGCGATGATCAGATCGTTGTCACGCGGATGGACGACCAGGTCGCGCACGGCCACGTTGGGCAGATCGCCCCCCTTGTACTGCGCCCATTGCGCTCCGCCATCGAGCGAGATCCAGAGACCGAACTCCGTGCCCAGAAACAGAAGATCGCGATTGACCAGGTCCTCGCGGAGCACGTGCGCATAGCCGCGCACCGGCGCGTCGCTGCCGATGACCGACACCCAGCTCTTGCCATAGTCGGTAGTTCGGTACGCGTACGGCCGCAGGTCGCCGAACGTATGCAGATCGAAGGTGGCGTACGCAGTGCCCGCGTCAAAATGGCCGGCGTCGACGTACGACACCCAGGCGTTCCTGGGCAGACCGGCGATGTTGCCTGCGACATTCGTCCAGTTCTTTCCGCCATCGCGCGTGATCTGGAGATTGCCGTCATCGGTGCCCACCCAGATCACGTTCTCGTTCTTCGGCGACTCGGAGATGGCGTAGATGGTGGTGTGCATCTCGGCGGCGGAGTTGTCGACCGTCACACCGCCCGACAGTTCCTGCTTCTGCTTCTGCGGGTCGTTCGTGGTCAGGTCGGGAGAGATGCGCTCCCAGGTCTGGCCCTGATCCTTCGTCCGGAACAACACCTGCGCCCCGAGGTAGACCGCGCCCGTCTTGCTGACATGGATGGGCGCGTTCCAATTGAAACGCAGCTTCCCTTCCTTGTAGGCCGGCAACGGCTTGATGTCGCGGATCTCGTGAGTCTTCCGGTTCACACGGCCGATCGTGCCGCCCTGGTACTCGGCGTAGATGTAATCCGGGTCGGTGGGATCGACGAACATCCAGAAGCCGTCGCCGCCGAACATGTTCTCCCAGCGGCTGTTGGTGATGCCGCCCGGATACTCCGAGTCGCCCACCCATGAGCTGTTGTCCTGCAGGCCGCCGTACACGTGGTAGGGCAGGTCGTTGTCCACACTGACGTGGTAGAACTGAGAGACCGGGAGGTTCTCTCCCTTCCACCAGCGATAGCCGCCGTCGTACGAATACCAGAGGCCTCCGTCATCCCCGGCGATGAGGTGATCGGTGTTGTCCGGATCGATCCAGAGGTCGTGATGGTCTCCGTGCGTTCCACCGCTGATGCTGCTGAAGGTCTTGCCTCCGTCACCGGAGACGACCAGACCGTAGTCCGGCTTGTAGATCTTGTTCTCGTCCTTCGGATCGACGATGAGGTTGGCAAAGTAGAACGGACGCCAGACCATGGCCTGGCTGCGATCGCGCGCCTGCCACGTCTTTCCGCCGTCCTCGGAGCGGTAAAGGCCGTTCTTCGGCGGCTCCGCCTCCACGAACGCGTAGATCACGTTCGGATTCGACGGCGCCACCGTCACGGCCACGCGTCCCCACGGCTTGGACGGCAGTCCCGGTGCGGACTTGGCGTCGAGCTCCGACCAGGTGGCGCCGCCGTCGTTCGACTTGAACAGGCCGCTGCCACTGGCCGCGGCCGGCCCGTCGCCGCCGGAGCGGAACGTCCACCCCTTGCGGCGGAAGTCCCACAACCCGGCGTAAATCGTCTTCGGGTTCTTCGGATCGAGGGAGAGCATGGAGCATCCGGTGGAGGGGTTCGATCCCTCGAGCACCTTCGTCCACGTGGTCCCGTTGTCGGTGGTCTTGTACAGACCGCGCTCGTCGCTGTCGCTCCACAGCTTTCCCGGAGCGCAGACGTAGACGGTGTTGGAGTCCGTGGGATCGACGGCGATCTTCGTGATGCGCTCGGTCTCTTTCAGTCCGACGTTGGTCCAGTTGTCGCCGCCGTCCGTGGAGCGATAGATCCCGTCGCCGACGGAGACGCTGTTGCGTGTCCACGACTCGCCGGTCCCGGCCCAGATGGTCTTGGGGTTCTTCGGATCGATGGCCACGGCGCCGATCGACAGCACACTGGCCTTGTCGAAGACCGGCTTGAACGTCGTGCCGCCGTTGACGGACTTCCAGACGCCTCCGCTGGCCGTCCCGATGTAGAGGGTCAGGCGCTTCCCTTCCCTCACGCCGTCGATCGCGGAGATGCGGCCGGACATGGCCGCGCTCCCGATGTTGCGCGCGCCGAGGCCGGAGATGGTGTCGGAATCGATCTTGATGGAGGTGGTGCGCGCTTCCGCGCGAGGCGCCTCGGCGGGCGGAAGATTCACCGCGGCCGGCATCGGCTCGTCCGCCGGCGCCGGTGTGCCCGGCTTCGCGAAGCGGGTGTTGCTGATCGCGGCATTCGGCTCGATGGTCTCGTATGTGACCTTCTGCCGGTTCGCACTGCCTTTGATGCCCAGCTCCACGGCGTGCGGCAGGTACCAGCCGCCGACCGGCTTGTAGTCCCCGAACGTGCTCTCGAACTCGCGTTCCACTCCACGCACGACGCGCTTCGTCTCGATCTTGATCGGAACGTAGTAGTCGGTGTCCATGTAGTAATAACGGACCTCGCCGTCCGCCATCGTCACCTTCAGTTTGTAGGCGTCGGTGCCTTCCACCGGCTCGGTGCCCACGTACTCGACCTTGTTCCCCTTGCGCTGATAGTCGACCAGAGGACCGTCGAAATCAGCGTCGGAGATGATCGACTTGAGCTCTTCCTCGCTGAGGGTCTCGACGTCCTTCTTCCCGTCGAAGGGCTCGATCTTCCAGCCGGTCGTGCCGTCCCAGGATGTGACCGCGGTCATCCCCTGCAACGAGAACTCCTGCCGCACGCGATTCGGCCTCTTGTTCTCCTCGGCCACCGTGGCCTCGAAGCCGCCTCCCCCGGTGAACTTGCCGGTCCGCCGGAGCGTGGACACGGAGCGGATGCGTTCGAGCCCACCGGAGTTGCGAAGATATTTCTGGATGATCTCGTCCGCGGTCTGCGCGGCGAGCGATGAGGCAAAGAGGATCAACCCCGTGACGACGAGCGCGACTCTGCGCATGCAACGTTCTCCTTACGGCTGCGATCGAGAGATCAGGCTAAAGGAGAACGTCAGTCCGCGAAAGGGCTGAGCCCGCGTCGGACGCATTCGTAACCGGGATGGCACGGGACTCCCAGCAGGCGCCCGTCAGAACCCTTTCTCGTCCGCGGTCGGCCCATAGATCGACGGGACGGCCTTCTCATTCAGACGGAGATAGACCGTGAGCTGCCCGCGGTGATGTCCGAAATGCGTGAACGTGTCGGCGATCGTCTGGTAGCGCGGCTTCTCATCGACGACCGTTCCGTTCATGCGCAACTGCCACGGCGTCAGCAGATGCTCTTCCGTCGTCGCGCTCAGTGCGCGTTTCGCGGCGTCCACGGACTTGTCGAACAACGCCACCCGCTCCTGGCTGGTCTCCGGGATCGGCCCGCGGGTGCCCGTGCCCAGGTCGAGGAACTCCTGGTCGATCATGAGGGCGATCCATGAAGGCATGCCGGCCACGAGCGACGTCAGGTAGCCGAGCTCCATCGACTTCGGGTGCGGCTTCCAATCCGGGATCCCTTCCGGAACACGCTCCAGGACCTTGCGGGTGGACGGGACCTCGCGCTCGAGCTGCTCGAGAAACATCTGGATGAGTTTCAAAATGACCTCCAATTCCCGGTGCAACGTTAGGCGAGAATCGTGCCTCGGCTCCGGCACATTCGCGGCTCGTGCGGCGAAGCCATCAGTGCGCCAGGTCTTTCCTGGCCCGGGCGCCCCTTTCGCGCAGCCACGTGACCAGTTCTTCGACACCACTCTCCTGCGCCATTTCGAGCGGAGTCTTGTGATCGTGACCGATCCAGTTCAAGTCGGCACCCTGATCGAGAAGGTACGCGGCCGTCGGCTGCTGACCTCCACGACAGGCATTCCAGAAGGCGTTGGTGATCTCTTCGCTCGAAGGTGTCGCGCTCGCGCAGAAGGCCTGGACCTCTTCGAGCAGTCCCAAGGCGGCCGCCTGCCAGATCGTCGTCCGCGCGCCGCGCTCGTGCAGACGGCGTGCGGCCTTCCACTGGGCGAACACCACCGCGTCCGACATCGCCGGGCCACCCGTAAAGACGGCACCGGGAGCTTCGATGTCCGCGCCGCCGTTCAGCAGCGCATCGAGCACGTCCACGTCGTCGCTGCTCGCCGCCCAATGCAGGGGAGTCTCGGGAGAAAGATGCGGCTTGGTGTGAAGGACCGGAGCGTTCACGTCGGCACCCGCCGCGATCAACACCGCCACGGTTTCAGCACCGCGGGGAAAATGGCCGGGCCAGTCCGCCACGACATGCAACAGCGTCCGCGACGTCCCGCCGCCATCGACGATACGCGCTGCGCCCCGTTCAGGATCCTCGGCAAGCCATTGCCGCAGCCGCTCGACCTCACCCTTCTGGATCATGGAGACGACTTCTGCTCGAGCATCGCTGGCTGGGATGTTCATGGCTCCTTCCACTCCGATGGCGCTGACGTCATGAAGGCTCCTGCATGCGGGGATATCCACTCAGAGTCTGGCTGGCCAACTCGCCGGATCCTGAGCCTGGTGCTTGATGGAAAGGATGACCACTGTGTCGTTTTCCTCCGCGTAGAAGATGGCGTAAGGGAAATGCGCCGTCAGAGCGCGACGAACGCCGGGCAGGATCTGGGTAGCCGACTTCGGGCGCTCGGCGATCCGTGTCATGGTCTCTCGGATCGCAGCTCGAAAGCCCCTCGCAACCGCTGCGGATTTACTCCCATACCAATCCGCAGCCTCGGCAAGCTCGGCGCGCGCTTCAGGCCTGACGACGAGCTTGTGCTTCAATCGCTCCCGAAGACCTCGCGATCGACGGACTCCCACGCTTCACTGCTGGAAGGGTCAGCCCGATGGGCGGCCCACCGAAGCTCTAGCTCTCGAGCAAGCTCCTCGGAAACCGTCAGCAATGCCGAATCGTCGAGAATCGAGTCCCAGATCGCGCCCACCAGTTGAAGCCTCTCTGGGAGGGGTAGCTTGCTGATCTCAGCAATGTCCTTCACGGGACTATGGTACTCCGGGGACGGATGACTCCCTCACCCCCTCCGCACAAACTCCCCCCGCACCCGCCCCATCGCGACGGGGGCCGCGCAGGGGTGCACGCGGTTCGTGAGCAGGACGTAGATCCGCCCACCCTCCACCCACACCGAGGTCCCCGTGAAGCCGTTGTGGCCGAAGGAGGCGGGCGACATTCCGGGGCCGCCCAGTTGCCAGCCGAGGCCGCGGCCGCCGGCGTGGGCGCGCGTCGCCTCGCGGACCAACTCCAACGGCACGAGCACGCCCCGCACGAAACCCTGCGCGATGCGGAAGACGTCTCTCGCGGTGGCGAAGAGGCCCGCGTTGCCGAGGGTTCCGCCTCCGTGAAACGAGTTGCCGTCGTTCGTGTCTCCCCACATCAAACCCTGCCGCAGCGCGCGGGGGTGGGTGGCCGGAGGAGACGAGAGGCGCTGGGCGAGGACGGGCTCGAAACGCTGGCCCCATTCCGTGGCGGCGATGCGCGGCAAGAGTGAGGCAGTCGGATGGAAGAACGCGTCGCGGAGGCCGAGGGGCTCGAAGATGCGCGTGCGGGCGGCCTGCACATAGTCGCCGAGAAGATCGGTCAGAGCGTAATAGAGGAGGATGAAATTGAGGTCGGAGTAGACCGGCTCCCCTCCCCGCGGGCGCTCCGGACCGTACTGTTCGATCGCGGCGAGCGGGCTCTCGTACCAGTAGGTCGGAAGCCAGGACCGCAGTCCGGTGGTGTGGGTCAGGAGCTCGCGGTAGGTGTAGCCGCGGTACTCGTCCTCCAGGGAGATCCGCCCCTCGGCCACCAGTTGCAGGACCAGCATCCCGGTCACCAGCGGCTTGGTGATGGAGGCGCAGTCATAGATCGTCGTGGTCGAGGCCGGCAGCCGGAAGGGGACGGTCACGGCGTGACCGAGGGCACCCTGCTCCTCGATCCCCTCGGCGGTGCCCACGGCCCAGCAGGCTCCAGGGAACGTGCCGAGGTCGATTTCGCGCTGGAGAAAGGCTTCCCGGCTCATTCCTGTTCCGGATCATTGCACAAGAACCGCTGCCACCACGGCGGGGGGCGGATGTTACGATCCCGCGCCGCACCCTTGGGGCTGCATCGTGATTCTCACGGGCGCGGATGCGGGTTGCTGTGTTGCTGGTTGCTGGTTGTCAGGCGGTTCGGCGCATGAGCCAACCTCAACGCGAGCAATCCAAGCAACCTGCAACCACTAACCAGCAACCAGCAACCAGCAACCAATCGAGAGAAACACGCATCACAAAAACGAAATGTTCCGTCTCGACCAACTCGACATTCACGGCTTCAAGTCTTTCTACGACCCCGCCAAACTGACCTTCCCCTCGGCCCTCACGGCCGTGGTGGGGCCGAATGGCTGCGGCAAGTCGAACATCTGCGACGCGCTCATCTGGGTGCTCGGTGAGAACCGCGCCTCGCACATCCGCGGGGAGACGATGGAAGACGTGATCTTCCAGGGCTCCGCCCGCCGCCGCGCTCTCTCCATGGGCGAGGTCACGCTGACCCTCGGCACGATCAACGGCGACAGCACGCATCCGATGGTCGACGACGGCAAGATCGTCATCAATCGCCGCGTCTTCCGCGACGGCCAGTCCGAGTTCCGCCTCAACGGCAAGCGCGTGCGGATGAAGGACATCTCGGACATCCTCATGGACACGGGCCTGGGGATCCGCAACTACTCGGTGATGGAGCAGGGGAAGATCGACCTGATCCTCTCGAACAAGCCGCAGGACCGCCGCAAGCTGATCGAGGAAGCGGCCGGCATCACGAAGTACAAGACCAAGCGCCGGGCCGCGGAGCTGAAGCTCGAAGAGACGCAGCAGAACCTATTGCGCATCGACGACACGCTCTCCGAGGTCACGCGCAACCTGAACTCACTCAAGCGGCAGGCTTCGAAAGCCCGCCGGCACAAGGAACTGGCCGATCAGCTCTCGCTGGCCAAACGCGCTCTCTACAAGGGCCGCATCCTGGCCGCGCAGGTGGAAGAGGAAACGGCCAACGCCGGCCTCGTCGACGCGCAGAATCACGAGAGCGAGCTGGCGGCGCGGCTGGGGACGGACGAAGCCGAGCTGGCCGAGACCCGCACGGTCCACACGGACCGCTCCCACCGCGCCTCCAAGGTGCGCGAGGAGATCGCCGGCCTGTCGGGAGAAGTGGAGCGCCTGCGCTCGTTCCTCCAGCAGTCGGAGACGAACCTCGGCGATCTGCTGCAGCGCATCGAGAGTGGCCGCACGCAGATCGCCACGTTCGAGGGTGAGGCCGGCGAGCAGCAGACCGCGCTTGACGAGAAGACGCAGCACCTGGAGACGGCCCGCGCGGAGCGCAACCGTTTACGCGAGTCCGCCGATCAGGTGGAGCGCGAGCGGCAGGAGAAGGGCGACGCGGTGCGGCGCCACGAGAAGGCGCTGGCGGATTCGCGCGAGTCGCTGATGCGCACCATCGCCAAGATCTCCGAGGCGCGCAATCAGGTACACCAGATCGAGATCGCCGTCGAAAAGTGCGAGTTCTACCTGACCAAGCTCACCGAGAGCGCGCGCAAGGCGGCCGAGAGCCGCGATGGCGCGCTCACGCAGATGTACGAGTGGGAGCAGTCGGTGCGCGACGCGGACCAGAACCTGGTCACGGCGCAGCAGACGCTCAAGGACGCCATCGCCCGCCGCGACGAGCTGACCGCGCGCCGCGAGGCCACGCGCCAGTCACTGGGCAAGGCCCGCGACACGATCTCGCAGACGACGTACAAGGTGGACTCGCTGCGCACGCTGCTGCTCTCGCTCGAAGCGCAGGACGAGGACGTCCGCCGCGCGGTGATGGAGCTGATCCCGAATGCGACGGCCGCGGCGGAAGCCGTGCGTGCGTCGCAAGGATTCGAGGCCGCGCTGGATACGCTGCTGCGCGACGTCTCGAAGGCCGTCGTCGTCGACACGACCGGCATCGCCTCGGAAGCGATCCGCCGTCTGCGCGAGCGCGGCGCGGGACGGGGCGCGTTCATCACGCTCGATTTCGAAGCGAAGGGCGAAGGCTCCCGGCGCGGTGACGCGGCGCATTCGGTCCTCGGCGAAGGCGCCATCGCCGACGCCGTCCGTCACGCCATCCCCGAGTCGTACATCGTCGGCTCGCTCTCCGAAGCGTTCGACCGCGCGAAGGAGCGTCCGAACGCGACGTTCGTGACGCTGGACGGCGACGTGGTCCGCGGGCCGCTGGTCATCGGCGGCAAGACCGAGGGCGCGACGCCGGGCGTCTTCTCCATCAAACGCGAGATCGCCGATCTGGAAGCGCTGCTGGGCAGCGAAGAGACGCGCGCCAGCGGGATTGCCGCGGAGCTGCACACGCTCGAAGAGGAGCTGCGCGCCGCGGACGACGCCCGGATCATCGCCGACGAGCGCGCGCGCACGGCCGATCAGGAGTTGCGCGAGCGCAAGAATCAGCGCGAGCGCGCCGGCGCGGAGCTGCAGCGCTACGAGAAGGATCTGGCCGTGGCCTCGGAGGAGCAGACGCTCTACGTCGAGGAAAAGGAACAGCTCCTGGTCCGCAAGACCACAGCCATCACCGAAGTGGAGCAGTTGCAGTCGCGGGAGACCGAGCTGCACGAGCAGATCCGCTCGCACGAGGAGCTGCTCGCCGGGGCGCGCGTGGCCTTCGAGCAGATCACCGAAGTGGCCTCCAAGGCGCGCGTGGACGTGGAGAGCGCGTCCGGCAATGTGAACGCGGTGCAACGCGAGCACGAGAATCTCTCCCGCATCGTGATCTCCCTCGGCGCGCGCGCCACGCAATTGCAGCAGGAGATCGAGACCCTGGTGCGCCGCCAGCAGGAGACCGACGTGGCCGTCGAGCAGTCGCGCGGCCAGTTGGAGGTATCTCTGGCGAAGCAGCACGAATTCTCCGAGATGCGCGTGTCGCTGGAAGCCGAAGTGTCGGACCTCGACGGCCGCGTGCAGGAACTGCAGACGCGGGCGGTGGCATCACGCGAGAGCTGGAACACGGCCAAAGACACCCTGTTCGAATCGGAGCGCCGCGTGGACCGCGCGCAGGCCGGCTTTGCGCTCCTGCGCGAGCAGATCTCGCTGGACCTGCACGCGGGCATCGACGCACTCGCGGACGTGGAGCCGCCGGCCGATGAAGAGACGCGCGCGACCCTCGAGGCCGACGTGGCGAAGTTCACCGATCAACTGGAGAAGGTCGGTCCGGTGAACGTACTGGCCATCGAGGAGCATCAGGAGCTGGAGACGCGGGAGTCGTTCCTGCGCACGCAGCGGGACGACCTGGTGCAATCGATCGAGTCGCTGCGACAGACCATCCGCAAGATCAATCTCACCTCGCGGGAGCTGTTCCGCGACGCGTTCAACGCGGTGAACGGCTCCTTCGGCGAGATCTTCACCTCGCTCTTCGGCGGCGGCGCGGCGCGCATGCAACTGCTCGATGAAGAGGACGTGCTGGAGAGCGGCATCGAGCTGGTGGCGCAGCCCCCCGGCAAGAAGAATCAGTCCATCGCCCTGCTCTCCGGCGGAGAGCGCGCGCTGACGGCGATCGCGCTACTGTTTGCGATCTTCAAATACAAGCCGTCGCCGTTCTGCATCCTCGACGAAGTGGACGCGCCGCTCGACGAAGTGAACACGGAGCGCTTCGTGCGCCTGGTGCGCGACTTCTCGCGTGAGACGCAGTTCATCGTGATCACCCACTCGCGCCGCACGATGGAAGCCGCGGACGTGCTCTACGGCGTGACGATGGAAGAAGCAGGATGCTCGCGGCTGGTGAGCGTGAACTTCGCGGAGATGGAAGGCTAGGCGGCACGGCCGCCAGCGCTGGTCGGCATAGCCTCGGGCACGTACGGCGGCGCTGAGGCCAGCGTTTCTCGGGGAGCCTCTGTGGAGCGGTGGACTTTAGTC
>JBDTOZ010000567.1:0-3519 GCA_039932995.1 Acidobacteriota bacterium
GCACGCCTTCCCCCGCCCGCGGCGAGGACGCCGCACAGCCAGCCGGCGAGACGCCGGCGTTCCTTGGGTTGCGGCTACGCCGCGCTGTGCCTCTGTGGTGAAGCGGCCCCCCTTTCCAAAGGAGGGTCGAAGCCTGTGACTCTTGGCACACTTCATTCGTACAACTTCACGACATGAAGAAACTGATGCGCGATCCCGAGCTGGAGGCGCTGGTCCGCGAGCTGAACGACGCCGGGGGCGCGACGGTGGTTCCCGCCGAGGGCGGTCTGCCTTCCTCCGAGAGCCCGGCCCTGCAGGTGGCCGAAGGCAATGCTCTCGAACAGTTACTCATCGAAGTGGCGCAGCGCGGTGCCAGTGATCTGCATCTCGTCGTCGGTGTGCCGCCGGTCTTCCGCGTCGGCGGGCGCCTGACGCCGTCTTCGGCTGCGCCTCTCGCGGGTGAGGACATCCAGTCGCTCCTGGCCGGCGTGCTCCCTGCGCGCATGCGCGAGAAGATCGAGAGCGAGGGTGCCGCCGACTTTTCACTGCGCCTCTCGCGCGCGGCCACCGAGGATGACCGGCGCGCGTGGCGCTTCCGCGTCAACGTCCATCGTCAGCGAGGAACGATGGCCGCGGCCATTCGGGCCTTGCCGACGGAAATCCCCACCCTGTCGCAGTTGCGTCTCCCTCCGTCGCTGGCCGATCTGGTGAAGGCCACACGCGGCCTGGTCCTGGTCTGCGGTCCCACCGGCTCGGGCAAATCGACCACGCTGGCCGCCCTGGTCGGAGAGTTGAATCGCACCGACTCGCGGCACATCATCACCATCGAAGATCCCGTGGAGTACGAACATCGCAACGGCAAGTCGCTCATCGAGCAGATCGAGATCGGCCGCGACGCCCCGACATTCGCCTCGGCGCTTCGGGCCTCGCTCCGCCAGGATCCGGATGTGATCCTGGTCGGTGAGATGCGCGACCTGGAGACCGTCTCCACCGCTCTCACCGCCGCGGAGACCGGCCATCTCATCCTCTCCACGCTGCACACCAGCGACGCCGCGCAGGCCATCCACCGCATCGTGGACGTTTTTCCCCCGGTCCAGCAGCCGCAGGTGAAACTGCAGTTGGCCATCAGCCTGAACGCGATCGTGGTGCAGCACCTCCTCCCCCATGCCGAGGGCAACGGGCGTTCCGTGGCCGTGGAAGTGCTGGTCAACAACACGGCGGTGCGCAATCACATCCGCAACGACAGGCTCCAGCAACTGGCCACCGAGATCACGCTGGGCAAACGGCAGGGCATGATCTCGCTCGAAGACTCGCTGTCACGCCTCGTCCTGGACGGCTTCATCACCGCCGAGGAAGCACGCATCCGTTCCTCGCGACCCGATGAACTGGAGTCGCTGTTGCGCGGAAGGTGATCGGTTGCTGATGGCCTGGTGCTCGCGAGATCACCAGGCGATGCCGTAGTCCTCGCCATGGTTGGAGGAGCCGCCCCACATCGTGCCGTGAGCGCGGTCGAGGAGGATGGCGTTGATGGGACCGGACGTTCGCTCTTCGAAGGTCATGTCGTAGCCCATGCGGCGCAGGTCGCTGCGCACCCAGGCCGGCGTTTCGTCGTCGAGGAGGATGCGGCCGGGTACCGACTGGCGGTCGCCGAGCCACTTGCGCACCTGAAAGGTGTTGAAGTTCGCGGCTTCCACCGCCTCCTGCGGCGTCATTCCGAACTCGACGACGTTGAGGAAAAACTGCAGCAGATTCTGATCCTGCGTATCGCCTCCTTGCACCGCGAAGGCGAGATAGGGCGCACCGTCTTTCATGGCCAGCGTCGGGGTCAGGGTCACGTGCGGACGCTTGCCGGGCTCGATGACGTTGTACGGATTCTGATGCGGATCGGTGTCGAAGCTTTGCGCGCGCTGGCTGAGACCGATGCCGGTCTTTCCCGCGATCACGGCCGGCATCCAGCCTCCGCTGGGCGTGATCGAGACCACCCACCCCTCCTCGTCCGCGGCCTCGACGGAGGTCGTGCCCAGACGAAAGAAATCGTCAAAGTGTGCGAGGGCGGCGCTGGTCTGCGGTTTCGCGGCCGTGTTCTTCCAGTCGCGCAGGATGTCCAGGAACGGGTTCCGGTCGCGCTGATAGGGATAGGGATCGCCGGGCCCGATGTTGGGATCGTTCCGATTGGGATTGACCAGCTTCGCACGATCGCGTGCGTACTCTTTGGACAGCAGGCCCAGCACCGGCTCCGCGGGCGGAAAGGCGGGATCGCCGTAGTAGAAGTCGCGGTCCGCAAAGGCCAGGCTCATGGCTTGATAGAGCGTGTGGATGTAGCGTGCGCTGTTGTAGCCCATGGGCCGGAGCTCGAAGTTCTCCAGGATGTTCAGCATCTGCAGCATGGCCGGGCCCTGCGTCCAGACCGTGAGCTTGTAGACGTCGATGCCCTTGTAGCTCGTCTTCACCGGCTCTTCGGTGCGCACTTGCCAGTTCGCCAGATCGGCGGCCGTGATGAGTCCACCCTGCTCCTGCGTGGAGCGGGCGATCTCCTGGGCGATGTCGCCCTTGTAGAAGCGGTCGTACGCGGCCCGGATCGCTTCCTTGCGCGACTTGCCGCGCTTCAAGGCCTGCCGCTCGGTGTCGACGAGCTTGCGCAGGGTCGCCGCCAGATCCGGCTGGCGGAAGATCTCCCCCGGCTCCGGAGCTTCCCGCCCATCGGACGTCATCGGCGTCGTGGCCGCGAGGTCATGCGCGGGAGTGACAGAGGGTGCGTCACTCTTCGGAGCAGCGGCGGACGCAACTCCGGCGAGATGAGGCAGCAGCACCGCTTTCGAGTACGGCCACTGCTTGATCCACGACTTCTGACGCTCGATGGTGTTGGCGAGCTGCGCTTCGATGGGAAAGCCGTCCGCCATCTGAATCGCGGGACCCAGGACGTCCCCGAGGGAAAGCTTGCCGTACTCGGCGAGCATGACCATCAGTCCGCCGGGCGTGCCCGGGGTGACCGCGGCCAGGGGGCCGTATTCGGGTGGCGTGCTCAGACCTTTCGAACGGTAAAAGTCCGCGGTCGCGCCGGTGGGAGCGACGCCGAGGGCGTTGAGACCGATGACCTTCCGGGTGTGCGGATCGTAGATGAGCGCCTGCGTCTCGCCGCCCCAGCTCAGGGTGTCCCACATGGTGCAGGTGGCGGCCAGCATGGCCGCGGCCGCGTCGACGGCGTTGCCCCCCTTTTGAAACATCATCGCCCCTGCCGTGGCCCCCAGCGGCTTGCCGGTGATGGCCATCCAATGCGCACCATGCAGCGGCGGCTTCTGGGTCCGCATCTGCGCGAGCGCAGGCACGGCGGCGAGGAGGAGCAGCGCGACGCGAAGCTTCATGGAGGAATCATATTCTTCGAGTCGTCGCGTCGTCGCGTCTTCGAGTCTTCGAGTCTTCGCGTCGTCGGGTCGTCGGGTCTTCGAGTCGTCGGGTCGTCGGGTCGTCGAGTGTTCGCGCCGGAGAGTCTCACAGTCTCATAGGCTCACAGTCTCATAGAGGCTCGAGTCATGTGCATCT
>JBDTOZ010000568.1:0-13779 GCA_039932995.1 Acidobacteriota bacterium
GCGAGACGCCCACGGGCCAGCCGGCGAGGACGCCGGCGCTCCAATGCTCCGCCTGTAAATCTTCGCGTCTCGCGAAGAAACTGGAGGTTAGTCGTACAGAGTCTGCTGGCGGCCACCATCGGCAACCAGGCGTCGTCGGGATCGGTTTTCCTCGTGTCCGTGACTCTCCTTGGAGTCTGCGCGGGAACTGCGGTGTTCGTCGCTCGCCGCCGACGGTGGTCCGCCGGAAAATCGACGATCCCGTCCTGATCGATCCGGGGACGGCTGTGTATCATGTCTGATCGATGATCGAGTTCAATCCCCACGATGTCACATGGACGCGCGAGAAGAGCGCGCGCTTCTGGAACGCCATGGCTGGTCGCCAATGGCCTGAGGATCACTATTTCAGTGCGGCCGTTGGCGCATCGCTCGTGCGATTTGTCCGCTCCCGCGGGATCGACCTCTCCGGACGCATTCTCGACTTTGGGTGCGGTCCTGGTCATCTCGTTCGCGAACTGCTGCCTTTCGGCTCAGCGGTCTCTGGCGTGGATTTTTCGGAGCAGTCGATTCAGCAGGTGATCCGCCAATTCGAGGGCCAACCCGGATTTGCTGGCGGGAACGTGATCCGTTCCGTGCCCACGGATCTACCCGACGGATCATTCGAGACCATCTTCTTCGTGGAAACCATCGAACATCTGCTCGATGGCGACCTCGAAGCAACCGTGGGTGAACTGCGCCGGCTTCTGAGCAAAGGTGGATCAGTAGTGGTCTCGACGCCCAATGACGAGGATCTACAGAGAAGCGAAAGCATTTGTCCCGACTGCGGCTGCACCTTTCATCGTATGCAGCATGTTCGGAAATGGTCGGCAAGCTCTCTGTCGAGCTTCATGACGGGGTGGGGCTTCAAGACGGTTGCCGTAGAGGCCCTCTACCTGCAGGGCAGCTGGTGGAAGACGCTCCTGTTTGGCGGGGCGGCACGTCTCCTCGGTAAGCCGCTTCCTCATTTGGTCTACATCGGGCGAGTCGAGTGAGCCCGTCACACTAGAAGCGCGAACCTCCCGGTGTCAGTGAGCGAGACGTTGTTTTGATTGCGCCGCGATGGGGAGCTTCTCGTTGGTCTGCAGGACCGGGGCGATCGGGGCGGAGGATTCGCGCGAAGGAAGAACCCAGCCCAACTCGGCGTCAGCGACCCGATGGATTTCCATGGCCATGCGCTTGACCGGGACGCCGATGCTCTCGCACTGGGCGATGATCCCGTGCACCTTCAGAGGCGCCAGCGAGGACGTCGAGAGGAAGACTTCCTGTGCATTGAGTTTCCGGCAGATCTGGGCCAGCGGCTCGCGCCCCGAGTGAACGGGCAGTCCGTGCAGCACCTTCCCCGCTTTGCGCACGTCGTCGTCCACGAAGCCGATCGGCACGTAGCCCATCTCGGCGTTGTTCGTGAGCTCGCGCCAGAGGAGCTCTCCGGCATCTCCCGCTCCGTAGATCACGACCCGTCGCGCTGTACGCGCGTTGGGCGCGGGGAAGAGTTTGCGCAGGAGACGGAACGCGAAACGGCTGCCCAGCATGAACAGCAGCAGCATCAGCCCGTCCAGGATGAACACGCTGCGCGAGAAGCCGTCGAACCGGAAAGCGAAGACGACCAGCAGCAGGGAACCGGCGGAGCCGACCGCCACGGCCTTCGCCAGGAGCAGGCCATCGGCCATCCCGGCGTAGCGCCACAGACCGCGATAGACCCCCACCGCCAGGAAGGTGCCTAGCTTGATGAAGACGATCGCCGGGAGAGCCTTGAGAAAGAGCGACCAGTCCTGCGAGTCCGCGCGCACGGGACCGAAGAGCAGCGCATGCGCCGAGTATTGGGCGAGGACGATCAGGGCCACGTCGAGGCCCACTTCGAAGATGCGGCGCTTATAGGAAAGGTCGATCAGGAAGGAGACCAGTGGCCTGCGCTGCGCCGCCGAGATCTCTTCGTCGCCGTAGACGCGGACCCGGCCCAGGTAGACGCCCAACAGTCCCAGGACGATGGCGAAGCCGGCGATGGCGGCGATGCTCACGTCGAAGTTCACGCGACGGACGGCGATGGACAGGATTCCGCCCAGCACCGCGAACGCATACATCATCCACACCGCGTGACGCTCGGAGAGGCCCAGGGCCACCAATCGGTGGGACGTGTGATCGCGCCCTCCCTGCGACGCGGCCCGCCCGGCCATCTTGCGCATGAGCGTGACGAACGTCGTGTCGAAGATGGGGATGCAGAGCACGAGCACCGGAACCGCCAGAACGGCCACGACGCTCCGGGAACGCCCGCCACCCGCTTCGCTGGCCAGCAGGGCCGCGCTGGCCAGAAAGAAGCCCACGAACATCGAGCCGCAGTCACCCATGAAGATCGAGGCCGGGTTGTGATTGAAGATGAGGAATCCGCCCAGGGCCCCGAAGAACGCGCCCAGCATGAGAGCCTCGGCGATCTGGCCGTTCAGGAAGAAGGTCACGGCCAGCGAGAGCGAGGCGATGGCCGCCACACCGGTGGCCAGACCGTCCATGTTGTCCAGCATGTTCACCGCGTTGGTGACCCCGACCAGCCAGAAGAACGTGATGATCATGTTCAGCACGAACGATCCGGTCCAGGGCAGGACCAGGCCCAGATACACGACGGCGGACGCGCCCAGCAGTTGGCCGATGAGCTTCTGGTAGGGCTTGAGATGGACGAAGTCGTCGATCAGGCCCACGGCGAAGAGGGCCGTGCTGGCGCCGATCACGATCCAGCTCTGCCGGGTCTGCGGCATGAGCAGCAGCAACGCCCCCACCGTGGCCAGGTAAATGGCCACCCCGCCCATCATGGCCGTGGGTGCCTTGTGCCACCGGTCGGCTTTCGGGGCAGCCACCGCGCCGATGCGCCGCGCGAACGCCCGCACCAGGGGCGTCGCAACGACGGCCAGTAGGAAAGCCAGGCCAGTGGTGACGAACGGATTCAGGGACATCGCACCCAACACATCAGCAAAGGATGACGAGAATGATTATTTATTTTTACGTCCAGCGCAAGCAGGCGCTGCTCTTTTCAGGAGGGGAGCGCAGGGGCGGGGTACGGAACCAGAGTTGGCGCAAGGCAGAAGCGATCGTGGGAACGGTCCGCCCTTTCGGCGCCCCGCGCCATCTCCCTTGTGCCTTGGCGAGGATCAGCGGCCCGAGTGGTAGGCGATGACCTCGCGAAGGATTCCGTCCAGGTCCAACGTCGGCTCGAAGCCCACCAGCGCGGCGACTTTGGTGATGTCGGGTACGCGTCGCGGCATGTCCTCGAACCCCGCTTCGTAGGCTTCGCTGTACGGGACGAACACGATCTCGGACTGCGAGCCGGTGAGCTCCTTGATCCTTTGGGCGAGCTGCGTGATGGACACTTCCTGGTTCGAGCCGATGTTGAAGACCTGACCCACAGCCTGGTCGTGATCCATCAGCTTGACCAGCGCACCGACGACGTCACCGACGAATCCGAAACAGCGCGTCTGCTTGCCGTCGCCATATACCGTGAGCGGCTTGCCGGCGATGGCCTGCTTGACCAGCGTGGGGATGACCATGCCGTACTGCCCGGTCTGGCGAGGTCCCACGGTGTTGAACAGGCGCACCACGATGGTGGGGAGCTTCTTCTCGTGCCAGTAGGCGAGAGCCAGGAACTCGTCGATGGCCTTCGAGCAGGCGTAGCTCCAGCGCCCTTTGGTGGTGGCCCCCATCACCAGGTTGCCGTCCTCCCGGAACGGGACCTGTTCACTCAGTCCATAGACCTCGGACGTCGACGCGATCAGGACCTTCTTCTTCTTCTTGTTCGCCGCGGCCAGCACGACCTCCGTGCCGCGCACGTTCGTTTCGATCGTGCGCACCGGACTCTCGACGATGAGCTTGACCCCGACAGCGGCGGCCAGATGAAAGACCACGTCGCACGTGTCCACCAGCTCTGCCAGGACGGCGTGGTTCTGGACCGTGTCGATGGTGTAGTGGAAGCGGGGATGCTTCTTGAGATGGCCGATATTGTCGATGCTGCCGGTGGAGAGGTCGTCGATGATGAAGACCTCATCGCCACGCTCCAGATAAGCGTCGGCCAGGTGCGATCCGATGAAACCGGCTCCGCCGGTGATGAGTACGCGCAAAGTTGAGACTCCTCGACGTCAGCTCCGCGGGGCGTCATGGAGCTCGCGGTAGAGCGCGATTATATCTGTGAGCAGGCGGTCCTTGGAGTATGCGGTGGCGGCGAAGTCCCGTCCCCGTCGGGTCAGCCGCTCGCGGAGCTCACCGTCTGCGAGCAGGCGGGACAGCCCGGCGGCGAAGCCAGCCACGTCGTTCGAGGCGGCCGAGAGGCCTCGCTCACGAATCTCGTAGACGGCCCCCTCTGCCTGGACACGCTCTTCGACCGGGCCGAGTACGTCCGGAACTCCTCCTACGGCCGTGCTGATGACCGGAACGCCGGCCAGCATGGCTTCGATCAGCGTGAGCGGAGTGCCTTCGTTGAGGGAGGTGAGCGCGACGATGCCGGCCGCGGGGTAGATCTCGGCGGCCGGCCGCGTGCCGGCGAACCGGATCCGCCCGGCCAAGCCAAGTGCTGTCGCGCGCTGCTCCAGCGCGGCGCGTTCCGCTCCGTCCCCGTAGACGACGAAACGCACGGGTGCCGGCCACTCGCGGGCAGCGATCACACGGAGGAAGAGCTCGTGGTTCTTGATGGGCACGAGCCGGCCGACGATTGCCACTTCGACGGGCGGAGTGGGCGCGCGCTCCCCGGGAACGTCGAGCTCCACGCCGAGGGGGATGACCCGGAACTGCTCGGCCCGTCCGATGCCGAACGTCTGATGAATCTCGTGACGCTGCTGCTCGCTGATGGTGATGATCACGTCGGTGGCCAGCCGGGCCAGCACCTTCTCCACGAGGATGAAGAAGCGTGTCTTGAGCTTTCCGTAGTAGCTATGGAAGACGTGTCCGTGGAAGGTGTGGACGAAAACGACGCGGCGCGGTTTTCCGATGAGCGTCTTCCAGGTCAGCCATCGATAGAGCAGGCCGGCCGCGCGTCCCACCGTTCCCGCCTTGGCCGTGTGCGTGTGCACGATGTCCGGCCGGAATCGGTGCAGAAAGCGAAAGAACTTCCAGACGGAGATGACGTCGCGGGGCGAGATCTCGCGGCTCATCTCCGGGATGACGAACGGAACCACGCCGTGCGCGGTGGCGAACGGCGTCATGTCGTCCTCGCCGGCGGGGACGGTGCCGGTGATCAGCACTGTGTGGACTTCGGGGCCTTCCAGGCCCGCGGTCAGCCATACGACGTGACGAGTGGGTCCGCCCACGTTGAGCCGCGCAATGGTCCGGGCAACTCGCAGCGGCCGGACCAGTCGTTCAATGCCCGGCACGGACTCTCTCTTCGACGCGCCTGCGCACTTCCTCCGACGGAAGGAGCTCGAGCATGTTGGGGTTGAATCGCGCCGCGGTCACGTATTGTTCCACGGCTTCCTCGGTCCGTCCGAGTTGGATCAAAGCGTCGCCAAGAGCGGCTTGGATCTCCGGTCTCGGTCCCGTGTTCAGGGCGTCCCGGTAGGAGCGCACCGCGTCGTCGAGCCTGCCCAAAGCCTCTTCATTCGCTGCCAGCAGCATCGGCACTCGCACGTCCATCGGGCACATGGCGCGGAGCTCATGCAGGGCTTCGATATTTCTCCTGGCTCGGGCGATGCGCTGATAGTCGCCTGGCGAGTCTGTGATCAGCGCTGTCCGCCTGGTGAGGTCCGTGATCGCCGCATTGCACGCAAGCGGGTTGTATACCCAGTGCACGAACGCCCAGCCACAGAGAATCGACGTGGCAATGACCGCTGCGCCGCGCGCCAGGACTCTCATCGACGACTCCACCCGACCAGAAGGCCGGCAATGGTCATGAGGAGTTGCCGCGTGACGGCGACGTGGAGGGGGAACTGCGCGAGGCAGAGGACGGCAAAGGCTGCGGCCAGAGGCAACGCCATCGTCCGGGCAATCCCGTGGCGTTCGTCCGTGGGAGCAGTGCGACGCGCGGTGCGAATCAGGATTCCCAGCGTGCCGAGAAACAGGAGGTACCCCGGCAGGCCGGTCTCCGCGAGGAGTTGCAGATGATCGTTATGTGCCTCGCCGAAGCTGGTCGCCCCCACGCCCCGCACCCTGCCGCCGTACTGTTGTCGCACGCGCACCTGGTACGACATGTACTGGAACTGGTAGGCACCCGGGCCCACTCCCGTGACGGGGTGGTCGCGAACCATCTGCAAGGCGACCAGCGCCGGCGTCATCCGGCCCGACGACGCCACTTCCCATCCCTCGGTGGCAATGCGCTCCGGCAGTGCCACCAATCTCAGGATGACGCGCATGTCGCTGAGGTAGCCGATGCCGAACAGGAGCACCAGCAGCAACGCGAAAGCCAGGGCGCGTCGAGCCGCGAGAGTGAATGCCAGCACGGCCAACCCGACCATCAATGCGATCACGGCAGTTGTCGTTCGGGAAACGAAGACTCCGCTGACCGCGCAGAACGCTCCGAAGGTGTACCACCAGCGCCGCCAGCCGTGGATCCGCACTGCGGCTGTCGCGAGGGGGATCGCGGCCAGTGCCATGTACGACCCGACGATGTTGGGGTTCCCGATCAGGGCGGTGGCGCTGAGGTGACGATAGGACAAGGGGTCGATGTAGAAGGGCTGGTAGAGACCGTACTCCTGAAGGGCCGCGAACACCGTGTTGATCAATACCGCGGGCACGAGCACGTCGAGAATTGTGAGAGAAAGCCGTGGCGCGGCGTACCACACGGTCATGAAGACCAGGACACTCGTGATCACGGAGACGAGGCTCTCGATGCTCGACGGCCGATGTGACGACGTGACCGTCATGACCGCGGTCCAGACCACCCCGGCGATGACGATGGCCACGACCGCGCGAGCCCGGAGCATTTCACGGATGCGGTCCGCGTTCCCGAGCGCTGTTGCGACGACGATCAGAAACAGTCCCAGAATCCCCTCGGCGCGCGTGATCGCCTCCTTGAGGATCCGGAAGCGGTCCAGGAGATCGGGGGCGGCTGCCAGCGGTACGATCAGGGTGGCCGCCGTAACAATCCAGGCCAGCACCACCATCACGCGGGTGGCGAAATCCGGCCGGGTGGCCATGAGGTCGGGATCACGTTTCGCGGGCATGCCGGCGCGGTACGATGCTGTTTCCGACGTCATCGAGCGAGCGGAGGAGCAGGGCCCGCTCACAGGTCCGGGGAAGGATGAACAGCGGCGGGAGTATACAGGAGCTGAAACGGGCCAGAATCGCGGAGCTGGAACGGGTGCTCGAGGACGCGGCCAGCCTGCTCGAGGATGAAGCGCTGGCCATCCTCGACAACCCCTACGTCACGCCGCGGCTCGTGTCGAAGATCGCGCAAACGCCGCGGCTGACCGGGCTCTATTCGGTCCGGTTCAAGCTGGTGGCCCATCGCCACACTCCCCAGGCGCATGCGGTCAAGCTCGTTCACTATCTCTACTGGTTCGATCTGGTCATCCTCTCGATCGACGTGCAGGTGCCCGCGCCCGTGCGCCGGGCCATCGACACGCAACTGGTGGCGCGCGCGGCCCGGCTCTCCCTCGGCGAGAGGATCTCCTCGGCGCGCCGCTGCGGGGCCGCTCTGATCAAAGTCTTCCTCCTCGATCCACATCCCCGTGTCTTTGAGTCCCTCCTGACGAACAATCGGGTCCGCGAGGACGACATCCTGTCGCTGGTGGCCTCCGATCGGGCCACCACCGAACAGCTCCAGATGATCGCGGGCGATCTGAAGTGGTCCTACCGTTACGCGATTCGCAAGGCGCTGGTCCTGAATCCGGCCACACCTCGCGCGGCCGCGGCCTCCCAGTTGCGGTTTCTTTCCCGGAGCGACCGCCGGAGAATCCACTCCAACCCCGGCACCTCCGTGTACCTGAGGCGCTGCATCGAACGGTTGGATCAGCAGTCCTCAGCCGCGACGACGCGACGGTAATCGTCACTGGCTGCCGGTTGCCGGCGGACCGGGTGGCGCGCTGCCCCATGGCTCGACGTGGGCGGAACATACCTCCTTCCCGGCGGCAATCCTCCCGGAATGCGCAACCAGCAACCCGCAACTCTCCAAAGCGGCTAGAATGACGCCCGAATGCCTGACCAGGAGCCGCAGCCGCGCGACGCGGCGTCGGAGCTCGCCTCTTTTGGGGAAGAGCTGCGGCGCGAGCGCGAGATTCGGGGCATCTCCCTCAAAGAGATCTCGGACGCGACCAAGATCAGCAAGCGCTTCCTCGAGGCTCTCGAGAGGAACGACCACAAGACCCTCCCGGCGCCGGTGTTCACGCGCGGTTTTGTCCGCGAGTACTCCCGGTATGTCGGGTTGAGCGCGGAAGAGATGGTCAACCGCTACAACTTCGCGGCCGCCAACGACGACCGGATCGAGAAGCCGCCAACCGTGGCCAAGTATCCGGAGAGTCCGGTACGGGACATCACTCCGAAGCCCGCGCCGAAACGGGGGATTCCTCCGACCTACGCCCGTGTGGACCGCAACATTCTGTTCTCCGTGCTGATCGTCGTGGCACTGGGGGCGGTGGCGTACTGGGCGGTGCAGTTCAAGAGGCGGGAGCGTGAGGCCGCGGACACCGCGGCACTGGTGACGGTCACTCCGCCCAGGACGGTCACCGCTCCTCCGCTGACGGAGGCCGCGGCCAACGCGCCGGGTCCGGGGGAGGACGATTCCACCCTGCGTCTGACCGTGACCGCCACGTCAGACTCCTGGGTTCAGCTGGAAGTGGACGGCAAGACGGCGATGAGCGACGTGCTGGCGGCCGGTCAGCAGCGCACCTTCGAGGCCCAAAAGCAGTTCCGTTTCCTGAAGATCGGCAATGCTTCGGGCCTGAGTCTCACCTTGAACGGAACGCGCGTGCCGCCTCTTGGTGAGGACGGGGAAGTGATCCGCAACCGTGTTTACGACCGGGACAGTCTGACCGCTCTGCGCACGGCCCCGCCACAGGATCCGTCATGACCGTGACCGGAGCGGGTGAAGAGCTGACGGCCGGAGCCGTCATCGAGCGGATCGAGACGGGCGCCTACTCGCGCGACATCGTGACCACCATCGCGCGCGGCTTTCTGCCGTTGCCGCAGGCCGAGCTCATCGCCGTGCTGGGGTACCTGGGCGCGAGCGAGGACAGCGAGCTGTCGGACCTGGCCCGTGCGTCCCTGCACGAGATCCCGTCGCGGGTGGTGGGCGAGTACGCCGCCAATGAAACCGTGCCTCCCGACCACCTGTTGCGCCTCATGCACGGCACCGACGACGCGTTCGTGCTGGAGGCCCTCATCCGCAACCGCCAACTGCCCGACGAAGGGGTGATCGAGCTGGCGTTGCGCGCCGACCCCCGCGTGCAGGAAGTGATCGTCATCAATCACGCGCGCATTCTGCGGACTCCCGAGATTCTGGACGCGTTGCTGGAGAATCCCGGCCTGACCGCCGATACGCGGCGCCGCGTACACGAGGCGCGCGAGGAGTTCTTCGTCAAGAAGGCCCGGCAGGCGGAATTGGACGAGCCGGAAGTGATCGACATTCCGCTCGACGCGATCTCGGATCTGCTCGAGCAGGCCATGGCTCAGGAAGAGCTTCCGGGGCCGCCGGTGACGTTGAACGAAGCGGAGAAAAAGGACGAGCGGGCCTCGGCCCTCTGGAGCCGTCTGGGCTTCCTGAGCATCGGGGAGCGGGTGCAGTTGGCCTTCCGCGGCGATCGCATGATCCGTCTGCTCCTGGTGCGCGACCGCAATCGACTGATCTGCTCGGCGGTGATGAGGAATCCCCGCATGGGCGAGCAGGAGGTGGAGGCCATCGCCGGCATGCGCAACGTGGACGGGGAAGTGATGCGCCTGATCGCCATGCGCAGGGACTGGATGGGAAAGTACAAGATCCTGACCACGCTCTGCCGCAATCCGAAGACGCCGGTGGGGGTTGTCCTGCCGTTCCTCAATCGTTTAACCTTGCGTGATTTGAAAGGGTTGAAGGACGACAAAGGCGTGCAGCAGGTCGTTCGCGAATCGGCCAGAAAGATTTATCTCCTACGCGTCAAGAAAAGCGGCGGATGAAGGTCAACTACTACGAGATTCTCGGCGTGGAGCGCTCCGCGACCGAACAACAGATCCGCGACCGGTTCCGGCAGCTCGCACGCCAGAGCCATCCGGACCGTTACCGCGGGTCCGACAAGGCCGACGCGGAGCGCAAGTTCCAGACCCTCACCGAGGCGGTCAACGTCTTGACCAATAGCGACAAGCGCAAACAGCACGATTCCGAGATCTCCTCGGGCCTGGACAAGGGCACCGTCGATTTCGTGCAGATCGCCAAGGCCTATCTGGCCAAGGGCGTGAAGGCGTACAAAGAGCGCGACATGCGCACGGCCTACGAGAACTTCGACCTGGCGGCCAAGCACAACCCCCAGGATGCGAAGGCCTTTCACTACCTGGCCCTGGCGGCGGCGCGGATCCCCGCGCTGACACGGCAGGCCGTCCAGGCCATCGAGACCGCGCTGCAGCGCGAGCCGATGAACCCTCTGTTTCTCAAGGATGCCGGACTGCTCTGCAAGAGCGCCGGCTTGGCCACCAAGGCCGAGCGCTATCTCGAAGAGTCATTGAAGTGGGACGCTTCCAACGTCGAAGTCCAGAGCGCACTCGCCGAGCTGCGCGAGACGAAGGAAACGGGAAAGGGCGGTTTCTCGATTTTCGGGAAACGCTGATTGGTATGGACGTGAAGGCATACGGGCAGACGCATGTCGGCCGCCAGCGGCAACACAACGAGGATGCTTTCCTCGTCGAGGACGAGGCCAAGCTCTTCCTCGTGGCCGACGGCATGGGCGGACATGCGGCGGGCGAGATTGCCTCACGCATCGCCGTCGACTCCATCAACGAATTCATCGTCCACACCAAGGAAGACGACGGCACCTGGCCGCACGCCTACGACGAACACTACCGCCGGTCCACCAATCGCCTCATGGCCGCCCTGCGCATGGCCAACACCCGCGTGCTGGAGGCCATGCGCAAGGACGCCCGGCTCCGGGGCATGGGCACCACCGTGGTGGCCTGCATGGCGGACGAGGGGACGATGTCGGTGGCGCACGTGGGCGACTCGCGCGCCTACCTCATTCGCGCAGGCGAGATCTCCCGCATCACCAACGACCACTCCTGGGTCTTCGAACAGGTCCAGGCCGGCATGCTCACGGAATCGGAGGCGGAGAAGCACCCGCTGCGCAACGTGATCACGCGCGCCCTCGGCGGTGCGCTGCAGGTCACCCCCGATGCCTCCGAGGTCGAGTCGAAGCCGGGCGACGTCTTCCTGCTCTGTTCCGATGGCCTGACGGGCATGGTCCCTGAAAGCGACATACTGCGACTGGTGACCAGCAACGAGGGCGACCTCGTGAAGGCCTGTCAACAGCTCATCGATGAGGCCAACGAGCGCGGCGGCCTCGACAACGTCACGGCCGTGCTCGTTCGCGCGGTCTGAGAGGAAAGCCCCTTGCACGTCCGAATCGACTATTGCGGCGTTTGAAATTACCTTCCCCGGGCCTCCAGTCTGGCGGCCGAGATCAAGAGAACGTTCGGCGTGGACAGTGAGCTCGTCCGTGGGGCCGGCGGCATCTTCGTGGTGAGCTCCGACAACCAGACCCTCTTCTCCAAGAAACAGGAAGGACGCTTCCCCACGGAGAAGGAGATTCTGGAGAAGCTGCGAGAGCTGGCGTAGGCCCTTGGTTGGCGGTTGGCGGGGGATGAACCAAGTCTCCGCATGAACCACGGCCGACCCCGACAGCGGGACCAGCCTCAAGTCCGACGGCAGCGCTGGCGTTCTCCCGCCAACCGCCAACCGCACGGCCAACCGCCAACCACGCTTACAATCGCGCCGTGCATCCCGAGGTCGACGAGCTTCGCCCCAAACTCAAGGAAATCCTCTACGACTGCGCGGTGGAGATCCGCGCCACGAAGGCCGCCCTTTTCATCTACGACGGCAGCGGCTTTTTCGAACTGGTCACCGAATACGGGTTTCGCGGCACCATTCGCGAGTCGGCGGACCGCAATGATCCGATGGTGGACCGGAGCGGGCGGGGACGGACGGCCTTCTTCGTGAACGGGATGGCCGCGGAGCCGCGCTTCTCGAATCTGCTTTACGAGTCATCGACGGACCGGCTGCTGGTGGCGCCCCTGTATTCGCGCGGGAAGTTGATCGGCCTGATCGACATGCGCGACAAGCCGGGCAAGCAACTCTTCGACGAGAAGGATTTGCCCAAGGCGCAGAGCATCGCCGACCGGCTGGTGGCGGTCTTCAACGACAAGAACCTGTTCGGACACCGCTTCATCTCGCTGTCCCAGGTGGCCACTCCCGAGGAGACGCCCGCGGCCGCGCCGTCCGCTCCGAAACCGGTCACGGCTCCCGCGGAGGCGCCTGCTCTCGCGCCGCAGCAAGCGGCCCCGCCTGCTCCCGCGCGAGCGCAGACGCGCGCGTACGTCCCGCGTCTGGCCACCCTCGTGCTGGAAGCGCGTGCCGCCGCCAGCCGGATCCTGGTGGCCCCGCCCGCGGAACTGCTTTCCGAGTCCGAGATCGCGCTGGTGCGCGACACGCTCCGCGCCATTCTTCTCCTCCCCGGCGCCGTGGCCGCGACGTTTTCTGCCTTCGGACACATGGGCGGCGTGCAGGAGATCGCGGCACGCTCGACGCTGGGAGAGGAGGCCAGGAATCTCATCCAGTCGAAGTTGAACGTCTGGCTCACCAAGCGCGGCGAAGGGGGCGGCTTCGTCCGCGCCAACGTGACCACGCCCTTCGGCACTTCGGCGCCGCCACTCAAGCCCGCCGACGTGCAGAAGGTGTTCACCGCTCCCCTGGCCGTCGGCGCGTTGCGAGGGATGTATCTCACGGTGGTCTTCTCGGCTAACCCCGACCGTTCCTCGCACGAGTTGTTGGGCGTGCTGCACAACCATGTGCAACTGGTGATCGAACAGTCCTTGCAACGCGGTGCGATCCAGGCGCTGCAGACCACGATTGCGGAGAAGCTGATCGAGCCCGATTTCGCCAAGTATCCGGAGCTGCGGCGGCACACCGATCTGGTGGCCCGTCTCTCCGAATCGTTCGCGCGTCATTTGGGAATGACCCCTGCGGAGACCGCGCAGGCGCGCATCGCCGCCCTCGTGCACGATTGCGGGATGCGCCTGCTGGACTACGACCGCCTGTATCGCAAACCGGATCCTTCCGCCGAGGAGGTGAGCTTCCTTCGCGAGCACCCCGTCGTCGGGGCGGCGCTGGTCGAGCCGCTCCTCGGTCCGGAAATGGCCCGGATCGTTCTCTGCCATCACGAGCGCGTCGACGGACGCGGCTACCCGAACGAGCTCCACGGCGACGAGATCCCGCTTGTGGCCCGCCTCCTCCAGATCTGCGACGCCTGGGTGGCCATCACCGACCCCGACTCCTATCAGGACCCCGAGTCCCGCGAGAGCGCCATGGCCACCCTCAGCCGCACGGCCGGCGAGCAGTTCGATGCCGCGCTCGTGCCCCGGTTCATCGAGATGGTGAGGGGGATGAGGTAGCTTCCCCTCCTTCGTCTCGTCGTCTCGTCCCCGTCTCCGTCTCCGTCTCTCGTCGTCGAGTCGTCGAGTCGTCGAGTCGTCGAGGGTCTCGCGGCGAGGGTCTCGTCTTCGAGAGTCTCACAGAGCGGACTGCGTCCGCCACCCCCAGGAACGCCGGCGTCTCGCCGGCTGGCTGCGCGGCGTCCTCGCCGCGGGCGGGGGAAGCGTGCGAGGGGCAGCAATCACCGCTCT
>JBDTOZ010000569.1:0-2465 GCA_039932995.1 Acidobacteriota bacterium
CTCGAAGACTCAAAAAAAATCTCTGTGTCTCTGTGCCTCTGTGGTGAACGTATCCCCGCCGGGAAACCCCGAGACCGGGTCAGCGACGGTTGCCGCCGAAGAGGCGGAGCAGCATCAGGAAGAGGTTGATGAAGTCGAGGTAGAGGGCCAGGGCGCCGTAGACGGCCAGGTTCTCGCGCAACTCGGGTGCGGTGGCGTAGGACTTCAGCTTCTGCGTGTCATAGGCGGTGAGGCCGAGGAAGACGAAGACGCCGATGATGGAGATGGCGAAGCCGAGCACCGACGACTTCAGGAAGAAGTTCACGACGCTGCAGATGATGATGCCGATCAGGCCCATGAAAAAGAACGAGCCCCATGAGGTCAGGTCACGCTTGGTGACCATCCCATAGACGCTCATGGCCGCGAACATGCCCGCGGCCGTGAAGAAGGCCTGGTAGATGGCGGCATTCGTGTAGACGAAGAAGATCGCGCTCAGCGTCAGCCCGTTCAGGAGCGAGAACACCAGGAACACCGAAGCGGCCGTCCCCGCGGACATCTTCGTGATCCGGGCACTGAGGTAGAACACCAGCCCCAACTCGCCGATCAGGAGCACCCAGCGCAGGGGAGTGCCGAAGATCAGTTGCTGCATCGCGGGCGAGAACACCACCCACATCGCGGCGGCGGCCGTCAGCACCAGGCCACCGGCCATCCAGGCGTACACGGTGCGGATGAACGAGCGCTCGCGCTCGGCGACATTGTCCGTCCGTCCGTCGATCCACGCGGGTTGCTGCTGCTGGGGTCGGTAAGGGTATTGGCTCATCGAAGTCCTCCCAAGGGTTATTGGCGGATTCTAACAAAGATTGCCTCGGGCGTACTCCTTGCACCTCCGGAATTAACAATGCTAGGCTCAGGTTTCGTCAGATTGCGAAATCTGACTACAGGGTGCTCAACCATTCTCGAGTCATAGAAGGAGAACACACATATGTCCAAGATCATCGGCATCGACCTCGGCACGACCAACTCGGTCGTCGCGGTCATGGAAGGCAATGAGCCGAAGGTCATCGTGAACGCCGAGGGGAGCCGCATCACCCCGTCGGTGGTCGGCTTTGCAAAGAATGGCGAGCGCCTGGTGGGCCAGGTCGCCAAGCGCCAGGCAGTCACGAACCCGGAGAACACGGTCTTTTCGATCAAGCGCTTCATGGGACGCAAGTTCAATGAAGTCAACGAAGAGATGAAGATGGTCCCGTACAAGGTCGTCCAGGCCTCGAACGGCGACGTCCGCATCGACGTTTCCAGCAAGCAGTACTCGCCCCCTGAGATCTCCGCCATGATCCTGCAGAAGCTCAAGCAGGCCGCCGAAGACTACCTCGGCGAGAAGGTGGACCGCGCGGTCATCACCGTGCCCGCCTACTTCAACGACTCCCAGCGTCAGGCCACCAAGGACGCGGGCGAGATCGCCGGCCTCAAGGTCGAGCGCCTCGTCAATGAGCCCACCGCGGCCGCGCTGGCCTACGGCCTCGACAAGAAGGGCAACGAGACCATCGCCGTCTACGACTTCGGCGGCGGTACGTTCGACATCTCCATTCTTGAAGTCGGCGACGGCGTCGTGGAAGTGAAGTCGACCAATGGCGACACCCACCTGGGCGGCGACAACATCGACCAGCGCCTCATCGACTGGATCATCGACGAGTTCAAGAAGGACCAGGGCATCGATCTGTCGAAGGACAAGATGGCTCTGCAGCGCCTGAAGGAAGCGGCCGAGAAGGCCAAGATCGAGCTCTCCTCGACCATGTCCACCGACGTCAACCTGCCGTTCATCACGGCCGACGCCTCGGGCCCCAAGCACCTCAGCCTGGCGCTGACCCGCGCCAAGTTCGAGCAGCTCATCGGCGACATCGTGCAGAAGACCATGGGTCCGCTCAAGCAGGCCCTCTCCGACGCCGGCGTCGACCCGAAGAAGGTCGATGAAGTCGTGCTCGTCGGCGGCTCCACGCGCATCCCCATGGTTCAGCAGATCGTGAAGGACTACTTCGGCAAGGAGCCCCACAAGGGCGTCAACCCCGATGAAGTGGTCGCGGTCGGCGCGGCCGTGCAGGGCGGCGTGCTGGGCGGAGACGTGAAGGACGTCCTGCTGCTCGACGTCACTCCGCTCTCGGTCGGCATCGAGACGCTGGGCGGCGTCATGACCAAGCTCATCGAGCGCAACACCACCATCCCCACGCGCAAGTCCGAGATCTTCTCGACCGCCGCGGACAATCAGACGTCCGTGGAGATCAAGGTCTATCAGGGCGAGCGCGAGATGGCCGCGGCGAACAAGCTGCTGGGCGCGTTCCACCTGGTGGGCATCCCGCCGGCCGCGCGGGGCATCCCGCAGGTCGAAGTGACGTTCGACATCGACGCCAACGGCATCATGCACGTGGCGGCCAAGGACCTCGGCACCGGCAAGGAGCAGAAGATCACCATCACCAGCTCCTCCGGTCTGTCGA
>JBDTOZ010000570.1:0-3048 GCA_039932995.1 Acidobacteriota bacterium
CCGCCAACCGCCAACCGCCAACCGCCAACCGCCAACCGCCAACCGCAACCGCAACCGCAACCATGATCCTCATCATCGACGACGACGCCTCCATCACCGCCTCGCTGGCCTTGCTTCTCAAGCAGCAGGGGTACGCGTCGGCGCGGGCGCATTCGCCGGCGGAGGCGTTGGTGGCGTTGCGGGCGGAGCGTCCGCGGCTGGTCATTCAGGACATGAACTTCAGCCGGCAGACCACGGGACAGGAAGGGCTGGAGCTGCTCGAGCGCATCCGCGCCGAGGAGCCGGCGCTGCCGGTGGTGTTGATGACGGCGTGGGGCTCGATCCAGTTGGCGGTGGAGGGGATGAAGCGGGGCGCCGCGGATTTCATCACCAAGCCGTGGGCCAACGCCACCGTGCTGCAGTCGGTGGAGACCGCGCTGAAGCTGGCCGATACGCGCGGTGCGGAAAAGGATCTGAGCCGCGCCGAGCTCGACGAGCAGTACGACTTCTCCAACATCATCGGCACCGATCCGAAGATCCTGCGCCTCCTGGAGATGATCGGCCGGGTGGCGCCCACGGACGCCTCGGTGCTGATCACAGGGGAGAGCGGCACCGGAAAAGAGCTGGTGGCCGAGGCCGTGCACCGCAACAGCCGCCGTCGCGGCGGCCCGTTCGTGAAGGTGAACCTGGGCGGGATCTCCAGCACGCTCTTCGAGAGCGAAATGTTCGGCCACGTGCGCGGCGCCTTCACCGACGCGCGCGAGACGCGCCGCGGCCGCTTCGACATGGCCGACGGCGGGACGATCTTCCTGGACGAGATTGGAGAGCTGGACGGCTCCTCGCAGGTGAAGTTGCTGCGCGTGCTGCAGGACCGGACCTTCGAAGTGCTGGGCTCCAGCCGCGCCAAGAGCGTCGACGTGCGCGTCGTGGCCGCCACCAATCGCGTGCTGCACGAGCTCGTGCAGCGGGGCGAGTTCCGCGAGGACCTGCTCTATCGCCTGAACCTGATCAACCTGCACCTGCCGCCCTTGCGCGAGCGGCGCGGCGACATCGCCCGCCTGGCCAATCACTTTCTCCATCTGGCCAACGAGTCCTATCGCGCCGAGGTCGGGGCCATCTCCAGCCGGGCCATGGAGTGGCTGCGCACCCAGAGCTGGCCCGGCAACATCCGCCAGTTGAGGCAGACCATCGAGCGCGCCGTCCTGATCCGCGGAGGCCGCGAGCTGGACGTCGCAGACTTTTTCGCGGTCCGCGACGCCTCGTCCTCGACCGCGTCGCACAGCGAGCTCCCCGACGCCGGCACCATGACCCTCGACGAGATGGAGAAGCAGATGATCGTCAAGTGCATGAAGCACTATGAAGGCAACATCTCCCGCGCCGCCGACGCCCTCGGACTCTCCCGCGCCGCACTCTACCGGCGCATGGAAAAGTATGGCATCGAAGACTCTTAGAAAAATCTTTTCACCACAGAGCCACAGAGTCCACGGAGAGCTCTCCGTGCCCTCTGTGCCTCTGTGGTGAAAGCAGTTCCACCGGAGAGAACCGAGATTGTCACTGCGCACGAAGATCATCACCTACCTCCTGGCCCTGCACCTGGTGCTGGCCGCCGCGGCGGTGGCGGTATTGCTGGAGCGGCCGGTCCTGCTCTTCGAAGTGGAGCTGCTGTTCGCGCTGTCGGTCGTGGTCAGCATCCGGCTGGTGCGGGCCATCTTCGTGCCGCTGGACCTGATCGGGACCGGGGCGGAGCTGATCGCCGAGCGCGACTTCACGTCGCGCTTCGTGCCCATCGGACAGCCGGAGATGGACCACCTCATCGACGTGTACAACCGGATGATCGACCGGCTGCGCGACGAGCGCCTGGCCGCCGAAGAGCGGCACCTGCTGTTGCAGAAAATCGTCGATGCCGCTCCGGCCGGCATCGTCATCTGCGACTTCGACGGCCAGATGGAACAGGCCAATCCGGCCGCGACGCGGCTGCTCGGGAACCTGCGCCTGCCGGAGATGGAGCCGGGGGAGTCGCGGCTGGTCTCCGACCTCGGCTCGCGACGACTCAAAGTGAGCCGCGGCGCGTTCCGCGATCGCGGGTTCGCCAAGAGCTTCTACGTGATCGAGGAGATGACCGAGGAGCTGCGGATCTCCGAGAAATCGGCCTACGAGAAACTGATCCGCATGATGTCGCACGAGGTCAATAACTCCGTGGGCGCGGTGCGCTCGCTGCTGGAGTCGTCGCTGCGCTACGCGCCGCAGGTGGGAGAGGCCGATCGCGCCGACTTCACTTCCGCGCTGACCATCGCCTCGGCGCGCATCGACGCCCTGAACCGCTTCATGGCCGCCTTCGCCGACGTGGTGCGCATCCCCCCACCCAGCCGCGGCCCGGCCTGCGTCGCCGAAGTGGTCGAGCGCGTGGCCGCGCTGCTCCGCCCCGAGCTGACGGCCCGCGACATCCGCCTCGACCTCGACCTGGCCGATCGCGTTCTCTACGACGCCGACGCCGGCCAGCTCGAGCAGGTCGTATTGAACATCTTCCGCAACGCCATCGACGCCGTGCAGCGCGACGGCATGATCCGCGCCGTCCTGCGCGAAGGCGTGCTCACCATCACCGACAGCGGCCCCGGCATCGCCGACTCCGTCCGCGCCGAGCTCTTCACCCCCTTCTTCACCACCAAACGCGACGGCCGCGGCCTCGGCCTGACCATCGTCCAGGAAATCCTCGCCAACCACGGCTTCCCCTTCGGACTGGAAAACGCCGAAGGCGGGGGAGCACGGTTTGTGATCCGGCTTCGGTGAGCGTGCTCCCCGGGGCATTCACCACAGAGGCACAGAGACACTGAGAGGCGGAGCCGGGCGGGGGGAAGTGTGTTGTGCGCGAAAGGCTCTCGTTTCACGATGGTTCCGCTTCGAATGCCGCCGCACTCCGGTAAGGGGCCGCGGGCATCCTGCCCGCGGTGGACTTTGTTCTGTGGAGCGGTGGACTTGAGTCCACTGGGCACTCGCGATGAGTGAGACGTGAGCCGTGAGCCGTGTGAGCTTTCTCGCCACGCTCATGTCGAGAGCCGCGAAGGGCAGAGG
>JBDTOZ010000571.1:0-2519 GCA_039932995.1 Acidobacteriota bacterium
TGGAGCGGTGGACTTGAGTCCACCGTCGCTCTCGCGAGGCACTTCCCCTCTGCCGGCGCACTCGCCACGAGCATCCCAAGAGCCTCACTCGGCTTACGGCGCGCTCGTCGCGAGTGCCCGGTGGACTCAAGTCCACCGCTCCACAGGACCGATTCTCTCGATCGGCCGCGATGCTGCTACGATCCCTTCGACCATGAAGCAACTCGCCGCGATCGCTGCGCTCACCCTCCTCTTTCCGCTCACCGCGCTGGGTTGGACGCGTGTGTCCGACGAGCGGATCGCGAAGAAGGGGGCCGCGCTGGCTCCGCCCGATCTGCGCATGCTCATCGAGCGATTCGAGAGCGACTACAAGAATGGCCTGCAACAGGCGCGGGACGCGGAGAGCAGCGATATGCATCGCTACATCGTCCTCTCCCGGGAAGGCAGGCTGAAGGATGCCCTCGAGCGCGAGACCAAGCTGGCCATCCGCATGGTCCGCAAAGGCGAACCCTTGAACGACGTCGTGCAGCACCTGGGCATCCTCGCTCACCTGGTGGCCGACGCCAACAATCCCTTTCACGTCGCCGACGACGATCCCCGCATGGGGGCCTCGCAGAATGACTTCGAGGCCTACTTCGAGAAGCGGCTGACGAAGTTCCCGACCGTCTTCTACGGCCTGGAGTCGAACTTCAGCCTCTCTCCCTACTTCGACAAAACCTTCGCGCGCGCGGCGCGCTTCTACCCGCTCGTGCGCGACGAGTATTTTCGCGACGGCCGGCGCCGCACCTCGGCGGAGTTCGACGACCGATCCACCGCCTTCGGCATCGCCTCGGTCTCCTACTCGCGATCCGTGACCGACCTCGTGAACCTCTACTACTACATCTGGAAGGAAGCCGGCGGCGACGTCCGTTCGGCGGCCGTCATGCGCGACGGCAACCTCACGCTGAATGGGCAAGATTGAACGAGCCATCCTCTCGGTCTCCGACAAGACCGGCATCCTCGAGCTCGCGCGCGCGCTGCAGGCGCAGGGCGTGGAGCTCCTCTCCACCGGCGGGACCGCCAAACACCTGACCGAGGCCGGCATCGCCGTCACTCCCATCGCCCAATGGTCCGGCGCGCCGGAGATTCTCGGTGGACGAGTCAAGACCCTCACCCCGAAAGTCTTCGGGGCCATCCTCCACGACCGCGCCAATGACGAGCACCTCGCCGATGTCGCGCGTCTGGACATTCCGGCCATCGATCTGGTGGTCGTGAACCTCTATCCGTTCGAACAGACCGTGGCCCGCGACGGCGTGACCATGAGTGAAGCGATCGAGCAGATCGACGTCGGCGGGCCCTCGATGCTGCGCGCCGCGGCGAAGAATCACCGTTTCGTCCTGCCGCTCTGCGATCCCTCACTGTACGCAGACTTCATCCGCGCCCTCGAGAGCGGCATGATCGGCGACGACTTCCGCAGACGCTGCGCGATCGCCGTCTTCGAGAAGACCAGCGCCTATGACGCCACCATCGCCGCGTACCTCCGCGGACAGAGTCTCGAGACAAAAGCGGGCGGGGCGGAGGAGCTGAACCTCCGGCTCGAGAAGTTCCAGGACCTCCGTTACGGCGAGAACCCCCACCAGTCGGCCGGCTTCTACGTGCCCGCGGGACCGCGACCCTTCACGCAGCTCCAGGGAAAAGAGCTCTCCTACAACAACCTCCTCGACCTCGACTCCGCCATCCGGCTGGCCAACACGTTTCGTGAGCCGGCTGTAGCCATCATCAAACACACCAATCCGTGCGGCGTGGCGCGGCGGTCGAACCTGGCCGAGGCGGCTGGCGCGGCCATCGAAGCCGATCCGGTCTCCGCGTTCGGGGGCATCGTCGGTGCGAATCGACCCTTCGACGCGGAGAGCGCGCGCGCGGTGGTCGAGCTCTTCCTGGAAGTGATCGTCGCGCCGGAGTTCACTGAGGAAGCAAGAGAGATCCTCGCGAAAAAGAAGAATCTGCGCCTGGTGACGGTCCCGCCAAACACCACCCGCGCCTCGGCAACCGAGATGCGCAGCGCGGCCGGCGGCATCCTCGTGCAATCGATGGATACGGTTTCGGGCCGCGCCGGATGGACGGTGGCCTCGGCCCGACAGCCGTCAGCCGAGGAGTGGGAGGGACTGGAGTTCGCGTGGCTCGTCTGCGCCCATGTGAAGTCGAACGCCATCGTGCTCACCAACCCATCGCAGTCGGTCGGCATCGGCGCCGGACAGATGAGCCGCGTGGACGCCGCGAAGGTCGCGCTCATGAAGTCGATCCTCCCCGTCCGCGGCACCTTCGCCGCCTCGGACGCCTTCTTCCCCTTCCGCGACGGCCTGGACCTCCTCGCCGAAGCGGGCGTCCGCGCCGTCATCCAACCCGGTGGCTCGGTCCGCGACCCCGAAGTGATCGCCGCCGCCGACCGGCACGGCCTGACCATGATCTTCACCGGCGAACGCCACTTCCGCCACTGAGGGTCGTAGGCGCGACATTGTGGCGACCGCCTTCGCGGCCGCGTTGAGAATCGAATCTCGTTT
>JBDTOZ010000572.1:0-10007 GCA_039932995.1 Acidobacteriota bacterium
CCCGATGGAGCCGCGATGACGGTGATCGTGACCGGCGCCTCCGGCTTTCTCGGCCGTCATGTCGTGGACTGGTTCCTGACGCAAGGTCGCGACGTCGTGGCCCTCACGCGGAATCCTGGCCGCCTGGACGCCCGTGCCCGTCTGCGCGTGGTGGAGACCGACTACACCTCCTTCGAGCTGCATCCTGAGTCGACGATCGTGCATCTGGCCGGGGTTCGCAATACGCCCGGGACCGCGACGGACCGGCTCTGGAACGTGAATGTGGAGGTGACGCGGCGCATCGGCGAGGCCGCGCTCCGCGCGGGAGTCCGGCGCTTCATTCACGTGGGCACGGCGCTCGTGCTGGGCCCGTCGGCCACGCCGCTCGATGCTCACTCTCCGTTTGCCGAGTCCGCCGATCCGTACATCTCTTCGAAGCTGGCCGGAGTGCGAGCTCTGGAGGCGATCGAGGAGTTGCCGCTGGTCACGCTGCTTCCCTCTCTCATCTATGGCCCGGATCATCGCCTTGCTCCCAATCGCATTACCTCACACATCCGCCGCTTGCGCGATCGGCGGTGGCGTGTGGCGGTGAGCGGCGCCTCCGCACCGCGCAACCTCGTCTACGTGGCCGACGTGGTCCAAGCCATCGAGCGCGCGGAAAGGGAGGCGGTGGGGACGCGGACCGTCGTGGCCGGAGACGATGTGACGCAGGAGCGGTTCGAACGTGCGGTCTACGCTGCCCTGAACCGCAAGCCGGCGCTGCGCATTGTCGTGCCGGGCGCGGTGGCCCGGACCGCGACGCGGGCCATGGACTGGACCGTGCGCCGGGATCAAGGCTGGTCGCGGCGTCTGGAGACCCTGCTCGCACCGTGGTGTTTCCGATCGAGTCATCCGTACACACCGCTGGAGCAGGGAATTGCCCAGACCGTAAGGAGCCTATGAGCCGGGACCCGTCGCATCAGTGGGACGCCGTCGCGGCCTCCATGCCCGACTTCAGGACCGCGCCGTCCACGCACTACTACCGCAACCGCGAGATCGCGCTGATCGAGCGGTGCGCCGGTGCGCTGCAAGGCAAGCGTGTGCTGAAGCTCGATCTCTGGAACGAGGCCATCAACACGCGCATCCTCGGCTGGATGGCCGCGCAAGGGGCGCGAGTCGTGGGCATCGACATCAGTCACGTCGTGACCACGCGCGCCCGCGCGAACGCGACCAGGGAGAACTTCGAGGCCGCTCTCCTGCGCGCCGACATCCGTGACCTGCCCTTTCGCGACGACAGCTTCGACGTGATCTACACCATGGGCACCATCGAGCACGTGGCGGAGTACCGGCACGTGCTCACCGAGATCCGGCGGGTGCTGAAGCCCGGAGGGACCGCCATCATCGGCGTGCCCAACTTCTGGGATCCGTTCCTCCGCCCGCTGATCGTGGCCGTGATGACCCTGGCCGGCAAGTATCCGTACGCGCCCGAGAAGTCGTTCACGCGCGGAGAGCTGCGCCGCGACGTGGAGAACGCGGGGCTGGAGGTGGTGGAGATGACCGGCATTCTCGCGTTGCCGGGTGTGCTGCGCATGCTCGATCTCTTCCTGCACGTGCGCCGGGGGCTGGCGCCGCGCTGGACGGCGTGGTTCATCAAACCCTTCGACGTGGCCGAGGGGCGGTTCGCCTGGTTGGCGCGGATCGGCTACCTGGTGACGGCCGTGGCCCGGAAGCGATGATCGTCTGGGTTCTGCTGCACGCCTTGATCGCGATCGGGTTCGCCTGGATCTGTCACGGCGCGGGATCGTTGATTCTCCGCCGGGCTCCTTTCGAGGACGCAGGTCTACGCATCGCGGCGGCCACGGCGCTGGGCTATGGCCTCCTCGGGCAATGCCTCTTCGTCCTGGGGCTCCTGGGCTGGTTGAATCGCGTAGCCGCCGGCTCGCTCTTCGGCGTGGCCATCGTGGCCGCGGCCATCGCGCAACGGATCCGTTCGCGTGACGTGTCCAGGGCGCCGGTCCGGCGACCGTTGCTCGTGCTGATCGCCATCGGCTCCATCCCATCGCTGCTGATCGCGATGTATCCGCCGGTGGGATTCGACGGAACGATGTACCACCTCGTGTTTGCGAGGTTGTTCGCGGAGTCGGGGCGGCTCGTGTTCGCCGAGGCGCTGCGTTTCCCCGTGTTCCCGCAGTTGGCGGAGATGCACTACACCGCGGCTCTTTTGCTCATCAGCGATCAGGCCGCGCAACTGACGGGCTGGCTGGCGTTGCCCGTCACCGCACTGGCCACCGCGTCTCTCGTGCGTCAGGCCGGGGGCGGGGAGCGCGCCGAGTGGCTCGCGGCGGCGCTCTGGCTGGGCACGCCGTGCGCGATCTACCTGTGCGCGAGCTCGTACATCGACGTGACGCTGACGATGTTCGTGACCCTGGCCGCGGCCTGCACCGCGCCCTCGCTCGCCGGAGCGTTCGCCGGCATGGGCGCGGCCACGAAGTATCACGGGCTGTTCTTCCTCTTCACGCTGCCCTGGCGAAACGTGCGGGGCGGGAGCTCGCAGGGCCGCTCCTTCTCGTTTCGCGCAATCCTGCTGTTCCTGGTCATGGGCGCGTCGTTCGCGGCGCCGTGGTACGTACGCATCGTCGACGCCACCGGCAATCCGCTCTTTCCGTACATGCGCGGCATCTTCGGTGATCACGAATACCGGACGCGGATCGACCAGACCATGTTGCGCGCGACGGGGGATCCACTGCAGGCCGCGGCGATGCTGCCCCGCGAGCCCCCCTTCGTGACCATCATCGACCGCGGCTTCATCGGCGCCATCCGCTTCGGCGTCCCGCCGCACTCACCGGTGATCATCTTCCTGTTGCCGCTGGTGCTCGCGGCAGCCGTTCTCGCGCCGCGTCTGCGTCAGCCTCTGATCCTGGCGGTGCTGTATGTGGTGATCGTCTCGCCGCTGGACTGGCGGTTCATGGTCGCGGTGGTGCCGCTCTTCGCGGCGGCCATCGGTTGGTGTGGGGAGCGCATCATTCCGCGCAAGGGCACGCTGGCCGCGATCGTGATCTGCATCCTGCCCGGCTTCGCCTGGGGGACGCTGTTCCTGACGGTGAAATTCGGGCCGATGCCGCACACTCCAGCGCAACGCGAGGCGTTTCTCGCGAAACGCATTCGCGTTTACCGCGCCGTGCATTCCCTTGGCCGGACCACGGTCTACGTCCTCGGCGCGCCCAACATGGCCTACTACTGCCCGGGCCGTTGCCTGGGCGATTTCACCGGTCCGTACGGCTACGGGAAAGTCTTCCCGCTCCTGCACGAACCGCAACGCCTCGCGGAACGACTCCGCGGATTCGGCGCGACGCATCTGGTCCTCGACCGAAGCAAGACGCAATTCGCCCCGGGTCCCCCGTTCCGCCTCGTCTACAGGGACGCGCAGGCGGAGGCGTATGCGATCGGGGAGCCGTAGCGTGCGATCAGACCCAGTCGTGATCCGTGAGACGTGTGGGCGAGACGCCCACGGGCCAGCCGGCGAGGACGCCGGCGTTCCTCGGGACGGATCGGGCGTTGCCCGTCGTTGAAGGCTTTGCAGAGTGGAGCGCCGGCGTCCCGCCGGCTGGACTCCGCGGCGTCTCGCCGCGGAGCGTTGCCCCCGGCGACGCAAAGCGACGACTGTGATCCGGCATCAGGCAACGACGCTCACCTTGTCATAAAGGAACTCGGGCGCCAGGTCAGCACCATTTGGCCATTCGATCGTTCCCGTTTCCGGGTTGACGCGCAGCTGAGCAAAGTACGTTTGATCACGCAACGGCTCAAAGACGGGCCCATCAAGCTCCTCGGAAAGATCGATTTCTCCTTCGGTTCCGTCTTCGAACCGAAGCCAGACCGTGTATCCGCTCAGGTAATGCGCTTCCGTGACGTCGACCATCTCTACTCCTTCCGCTCTGCCAGAAATCTACTCGCGACGCGCCACCACGATCGTGACGTCGTCTTCGGCGGCCAGCGATTCGAGGACGGTGGCTGGCGAAGTGGAGCGGGCCAGGAGCGTGCGCAGTCCACATACGCCCAACTCTTCTCCCTCCACGATGGCCTCGGTGACGCCGTCGCTGTAGAGCACGAGCGTGTCGCCGCGCTCGAGGCGCAGAGTCCGGGAGCACCAGCGCGGATGGGGGAGGACGCCCAGGATCGGGCCGGTCGAGCCGATCTCGTCGATCGAGCCGTCGCGGCGCACGATGAGGGGCGGCGGGTGCCCGGCATTGACGATCGTCAACGTGCCGTCGTCGTCGAGCCAGCCGATCACGGCCGTCGCGAAGCGGTTGCTGGGGAGCAGGGGCTCGAGGAACTCGTGCAGTCGTTGCGCGGTGCGCGCGGGATCGCATTCCGCCGTGGCGCAGGAGGCGATGCGGTGCTCGAGCTCTTCCTGGATCATGGCCATGACGATGGCGGCCGGGAGACCCTTGCCGGCCACGTCGCCGAGGGCAATCCAGAGACGTTGGTCGTGTCGCTGCGTGAAATAGAAATCGCCGGTGAACGTGCGCGCGGGCCGGGAGATGGCCTCGATCGTCACGCCGGACCTCACGCGGGAAACGGCGGGCGTTACGCCGCGAAGGGCTGGCATCGCAGACATGGGCGGAATCCTTTCTCGGTGGCGTCACCCGCGGCCCGGAAGGGGACGCGGTTCTCTTCGCGGATCGTCCCCACGTAGCGGCACGTGGGGAAGCAGACGATCTTCGTCGTGCGCGATCCGATGTAGCGCACGCGGTTCTTGGCGAGGGTGTCCAGCGCATCGACGTCCACGCCTTCGCGACGGAGCATCTCGCGTTTCATGGCGCTGCCGAATGCGTAGTGTCCGACTCCGCCGGTGGAAGGAACGATGCGGTGACAGGGGACCACGAACGGCACCGCGTTGCGCGCGCAGACGCTGCCCACCGCACGCACGGCCTTCGGACGTCCCACCTGGCGGGCCAGCCATTCGTAGGTACGCACCTCGCCTCGCGGGATGCGCGTCAGCGTGTTCAGCACGTCGCGCTCCAGGGAGGAGAGCTCGTCGTCCCACTCCACGACCGGATTCCGCACACCCTCGCCTTGCAGAGCATCGGTGACCTGGCGGCGCAGTGCGTCAGGCAGCGTTCCCGGCTTGAGGGTCCGGCAATAGCGTGCGGCATGGGCGGCCTGAAACTCTTCCTGGGTGCCGCGGTGAATCAGGTGCAGGCCGCGGTCGGAGAACGCCACCCAGACGTCGTCCACCTGGGCATAGGAATCGGCCAGGCTGTCACGGCAGGAACGGGGAGGCGTGGCCAAGAGTCCTTTGATGCTGTTCGAGAGCGTGGCCACATCGCCGACGGACTGATCACATGACGGACAGGTCAGGAGGTGCTCGTGCATTGCTCCCACCTCACCGGCCTGCAGCTCGCCGGTGCGGAGCGCGTCGACTCGGGTGAGTACGGATCTACACTGCATCGTTTCCTCCGGGGTTCAGGGATTTGCGCGCTCCCGCGAGCGGCGAGGTGAATTTGCTCTCCAGCGCGTCGCGCAGGAGTTTGAGGGACCGGAACACTTTGCCGCGCAACGCGGCCTCGGTCGCTCCGACGGTTTTGGCGATGTCGGAGTACGACATGTCTTCCATGAATCGCAGGACGATCAGCTCGCGCGCTTCCACCGGCAGGCCGGACATGGCGTCGCGGAGCATCTGCGCGTCCTGCTGTTTCTCGAGCTCCGAACCGTGCTCGCGCACGAAAGGTCCCAGCCTCCCGTCGTCGAAGTTCTCGAGCGGGGTCTCCAGGGCCCGGGTCTTGGAGCGGCGCTTGTTGAGACAGAGGTTGCGCACCATCTTGAACAGCCACGGGCGCAACGCCAGGGCGGTACATCGGGCTTCGTCGTATTGACGGGTCAGGGCCCGGTGGGCGCGCAGCATGGCGTCCTGCACGACCTCCTGCGCGTCGAAGGTGTTCTGCAGGATCCCGTGTGCGTACCCGTAGAGCGCCGGCTCGAACCGGTCGATCAATCGCTCCAGAGCCCCCGGCTCCCCGCGATGGACCGCAACCGCCAGGTTCTCCTCGGCTGTCTCCAGGAGGACGGCAGACGTCCCGCCGGTCCATCTGTTCTTCATGACTCCTAGAACACGGGGTAGCGGGGTTTCGTTCGCTTCTTTCTGGACTTCTTCGAGTCGCCTTCATCCAGTCGTCGAGTCGTCGAGTCGTCAAGTCGTCGAGTCGTCGATGAGTCTCACAGGTTCATAGGCTCACAGTCTCACAGGTGCGGGTTGCGGGCGCCCTTCTGGCGATGACCATCCGGGAGTGTGAGACTATGCGCCTCCTCGACGAACCGGCGACGTTCTCGGAGTCGTTGGGGAGTCGCACAGTTCACAGTCTCGCGGTCTCACAGGTTCAGAGTCTCACAGAGCGGCGTAGCCGCAACCAAGCCGCCGTAGGCGGCGGTAAGCCAATAGCACCCGGCTTCAGCCGGGTGGAGAAGGTGGTATTTGAAGGAGCCCGCGTAGCGGGCGACAGGAACGGGTCGCGTGAGTCTGTCGCCCGCTACGCGGGCTGACTCATGGCCTCATCCGTCACCCGGCTGAAGCCGGGTGCTAGTGCTCTGATGCCGCCTACGGCGGCGTGGAGTCTTCGCATCGCGCGAAGAAATTCGAGGTTAGTAGTACAGAGCGTGGGCCACTGGCGTCGATGAGACTGTGAGCCTATGAACAAATGAGACTCATCGAAGACCCGAAGACCTGACGACTCGACGACCAGACGCCCGGCGACCGAAGACCAGAAGACACGAAGAAGAACCAACCCCACCATGGCCGTCCTGCTTTCCGTCGAATCCCTCACCAAAGCCTTCGGGGCTCGTCCTCTGTTCGAGAACCTGGCCTTTACCGTCAACGACGGCGATCACGTCGGGCTGGTCGGGCCCAATGGCTCCGGCAAGTCCACTCTCCTCAAGATCCTGGCGGGGATGGATGAGCCAGACTCCGGGGGACGGGTGGTGCGTCGCGGGGTACGGGTCGGGTACGTGCCGCAGGACCCCGTGTTCTCGCCGGGCAAGTCGGTGGAAGAGGTCCTCTTCGACGCGCTGGCGGACATTCCTCACCTGGAGGAGTACGAGAAGCATGGCCGGGTGGGGGTGGCTCTGGGCAAGGCGGGGTTCCTGGACAGCGAGCAGCAGACCGACGTCCTCTCCGGCGGCTGGCGGAAGCGGCTGGCCATCGCCGTGGAGATCGTGCGCGAGCCGGATGTCTTGCTGCTCGACGAGCCGACGAACCATCTGGACGTCGAGGCCATCCTCTGGCTGGAATCGCTCCTCAAGAGTGAGCCGGAGGCCTTCGTCGTCGTCAGCCACGACCGCTATTTTCTGGAGAACGTGACCAAGCGGATGCTGGAGCTGAACCGGGCCTATCCGAGCGGCCTGTTGCAGACCGAGGGGACGTATAGCGATCTGCTGGAAAAGCGGGACGAAGTGTTGCGCAACGAAGCCGCCTATCAGGAGACGCTCGCGAATCTCGTGCGACGGGAGATGGAGTGGCTGCGCCGCGGACCGAAGGCCCGCTCGACGAAGGCCAAGGCGCGGATCCAGAACGCGGGCCGGCTCATCGACGAATTGGGCGAGAGCCGCGACCGCGCGCAGACCGGCTCCGCGGACATCGATTTCACCGCCTCCCAGCGCAGAACGAAACGGCTTTGGACCGGAAAAGGCCTGGCGAAGAATTTTCGCCGGTCCGCGGACTCCGCCGCGATGCCGCGAGCTCCGCAGCTCTTTTCCAACCTGGACATTCTGCTCACGCCCGGAGCCCGGCTGGGCATCCTCGGGCCGAACGGGTCCGGCAAGACCACGCTCCTGCGGCTGATCACGGGCGAGCTGGAGCCGGACGCCGGGACGATCGAGCGCGCAGAGGGCCTGCGCGTCGTCTACTTCGAGCAGAACCGCGAGAGTCTCGATCCTTCGCTGACGCTGCGCCGCGCGCTCGCGCCGGAAGGAGACACGATCGTCTACCGCGACCGCCCCCAGCACGTGGCCGGATGGGCCAAGCGCTTCCTGTTTCGCAGTGAGCAGCTCGACACGTCGGTATCGCGGCTCTCCGGAGGCGAGAAGGCGCGCATCATCCTCGCGCGGCTCATGCTGCAGCCCGCGGACCTGCTGGTCATGGACGAGCCGACCAACGACCTCGACATCCCCACCTTGGAGATCCTGGAAGAGTCGCTCCTCGAGTTCCCCGGCGCGCTCGTGCTGGTGACGCACGACCGCTACCTCCTCGATCGCGTCTCGACGCAGATCCTGGCCCTCGATGGAAAAGGGGGCGCGGAGTATTTCGCGGATTACGGGCAGGCCTTGGCGGTGCAGAGCTCCGAGGGCAGAGGGACGAGGAGTGAGGGCGCTCCACCGCCAACCGCCAACCGCCAACCGTCAACCGGAAAGAACAAGCGTCTCGGCTATCTGGAGCAGCGCGAGCTGGATACGATGGAGGCGACGGTGCTGGCCGCGGAAGAGCAGGTGGCGGAGGCCCAGCGGCGGGCCGAAGACCCTGCCATCGCCGCCGACTCTCGCGCGCTGCAGGAGCGTTTCGCGGCGCTCACCGCGGCACAGGCCGAAGTGGATCGCCTCTACGCGCGCTGGGCGGAGCTGGACGCGAAGCGGTAGGGCGTCTCCACAGAAGAAAGTCCACCGAGGGCAGGATGCCCGCGGCCCCTTACCGGATGTGCCTTGGCGCGATGAGCCATGGGGCGCGGGCATCCTGCCCGGCGCACTTTCCGCGTCCAATGGCCCACCGCTCCCCTTGGTAAAGCCCTCTACGGACGACGGCGTCCCATCGCCTTGGGCGCGGGACAGTCGTTGCGCCCGCGGGCCTGGGTGTGCGCGGGTCGCGGGTGATGCGAGGCGGGCTGGACGTCGGTGTAGTCGAAGCCTTCGACGCGTTTGCGGGTCACGGTCTTCTTGGTCATCTTCTCCAGCAGACGGACGTACTGCTCATCGTCCGGCGTCACGAAGCTGATGGCATCGCCGAGGGCGTCCGCGCGTCCCGTGCGTCCGATGCGGTGTACGTAATCCTCGGCGTGCATGGGGAAGTCGAAGTTGATGACGTGCGAGATGCCTTCGACATCGATGCCTCGCGAGGCGATGTCGGTGGCCACGAGCACGCGGGCCCGTCCGCTCTTGAAGGCGTCCAGTGCAGCCACGCGCTGGCCCTGCGAGCGATTCGAGTGCAGGGCGACCGCGGCGACCTTGGCGGCCTGCAGCTTGCGCACGATCTTGTCCGCGCCATGCTTGGTACGCGAGAACACCAGCACCGTGTCCAGAGTCTGGTCGCGGAGCAGGTGAGCGAGCAGGTCCACCTTCCGGCTCTTGGGTACGGGGTAGAGGAATTGCGCGACGGAGTCGACCGGATTGGCGCGGCGGCCGATCTCGACGGTCTCCGGATTGTTGAGGAACTCGCCGGTGATCTTCTCGATGTCGGGCGAGAGCGTGGCGGAGAAGAGCATCGTCTGCCGGACGCGCGGAAGGGCGTTGACGATGCGGCGGATCTGCGGGAGGAAGCCCATGTCCAGCATGCGGTCGGCCTCGTCGAGGACGGCGATCTCGACGTGAGCAAGGTTGACGTGCCTGCTGCCCATGAGGTCGATCAGGCGGCCGGGAGTGGCGACGATGACGTCCACTCCGGCGCGCATGGCCACGATCTGCGGATGTTCGCCGACGCCGCCGAAGATGGTGGCGCAGCGGATGCGGTGATGACGCCCCAGCAGACGGACCTGTTCGTCGATCTGCAGGGCCAGCTCGCGCGTCGGCGCGAGGATGAGCGCGCGGGCCGAACGGGGCTGATAGTTGCGCGGCTTCGAGGTGATGCGCTCGAGAAGCGGCAACACGAAGGCGGCGGTCTTTCCCGTTCCGGTCTGGGCGATTCCGATCAGGTCACGCTCTTCGAGCAGACGGGGAATCGCAGCGAGCTGGATGGGAGTGGGTTGCGTGTAGCCGAGGTCGGCAATGGACTGGAGAAGCTTCGGGCCAAGCCCGAGTGAAGAAAATGACATGCGCTGGAGCCAACCCATAGGGGCGGAAGTTGATTCCTTCTG
>JBDTOZ010000573.1:0-4148 GCA_039932995.1 Acidobacteriota bacterium
TCACGTCGTCGAGTCGTCGAGTCGTCAGGTCGTCGAGTCGTCAGGTCGTCACGTCTTCGAGTCGTCAGGTCGTCACGTCGTCACGTCGTCGAGTCTTCGAGTCGTCACGGAGTCTCACAGTCTCACAGTCTCATAGAGGCACACGCCACGAGCCTCTATGAGACTGTGAGACTATGAACCTATGAGGCTCTTCTCGACGACCTAACGACCTGACGACTCGACGACTCGACGACGAGGCGACTCGACGACCTGACGACTCGACGACTCGACGACGAGGCGACTCGAAGACGAGGCGACTCGAAGACGAGGCCGACCTGAAGACCTGAAGACCTGACGACTTGACCAGCAGGGCGGCCCATGGGAGTGCTCGCACAGGAAATTGAAGCGACCTATGAAGTCCTGTCCAGAATGGGCGAGGGCGGCATGGGTGCGATCTATAAGGTCCGGCACCGCTTCTTCGACGAGATCCGCGTGGTCAAGGTGATGCAGGCCGACCTGGAGCTGCTCCCCGAGTTGAAGGAGCGTTTCCTCGGCGAGGCCAAGCGCGGCAAACAGTTGCGCCATCCCAATCTCGCCGAGGTCATCGACTTCAGCATCGCTTCCGACGGCACCTCGTACATCGTCATGGAGTACGTCGACGGGGTGAACCTGCGGGAGTTGCTGGCCCGGAACGGCGGTCCGCTGGACTATCGCGTGGTCATTCCCATCGCCGAACAGGCCCTGGCTGCACTCGATTTTCTGCACAGCCGGAAGTTCGTGCATCGGGACATCTCCCCCGACAACATCATGCTCGTCGACCAGAGTCAGGGAGCGTTGCAGGTCAAGCTGATCGACCTGGGGATCGCCAAGTCGCTGGAATCCACGCGGCAGCTCACCATGGCCGGCAAGTTCCTCGGCAAGGTGCAGTACGCCTCGCCCGAGCAGTTCGGCGGTGAGGTGGACGGACGCAGCGACATCTACGCCATGGGCGTGGTGATCTACGAGCTGCTGACGAACGCCAAGCCGGTCACCGGCGACACGCCGATGTCGCTCATCAGCGGACATCTCTCCCGCGCGCCGCGCTCGTTCGAGGAGACCGATCCCGGCCGGCACATTCCAGCAGCGCTGCGCCAGGTCATCCTCAAGGCTTTGGAAAAAGATCCGGCGAAGCGTCATGCCACCGCGGCGGCCTTCGCGGAAGCGCTGCGCGCAACGCTGCCGGCCGGGGCTCTCCAGAGCACCGAGCTGCCGGACGTCACCAGGCCGGCCACCATTCCCACCGCGGGAGAGGCGGTGATCCCCGCGGTCACCATGCCCATGAGCGCCGTGCCCCGCGAGAGCGCGGCTCCCGTGGCGAAGACCGCGGTGAGCGAACCTCCTCGCGTCGTTGCAGCACATCCGCGGACGCCGTTGGAGAAGACCGAGGTTTCGGTGCAACGCGGGCCGGCTCCGGAGCGCTCCAACGGACGGCGCTACACCATCGGCGCGGTCATGGTTCTGGCTCTGGTGGCCGCCCTCGTGCTCTTCTGGATTCGGCAGCGTCCGGCGACGGTTCCGGTAGTCACGGCGCGCACGAACACGTTGACGGCTCCTCCGGTGGCCATCCCGGCGAGCACGGCGGTGACGGTGGCGGCCGCGGACGAGCGGGGAGCGCTGCTGATCAACGCACTGCCGTGGGGGAGGGTGGAGTCCGTCACGGATTCTGCCGGCGTCGATCACTTGTCTGACGGGCCGCGGGACACGCCCCTGCTGCTGTCGCTTCCCGCGGGTCAGTACACCGTGCGCCTCACCAATCCGAACGCGAACACGAGCGTGCAACTCGTCGCCATCGTGACGGCCGGCACCGTTGTCCGGAGCGAGGCCGAGCTCGATCGGGTCGATGTGGAGCGCTACGTCGATCACATCGGTCTCGGGCAGTAGGAGAGAAAGAATGCGCGTGTCCCTGCTGCTGGCCGTCTTCCTCGCCGCTGCCGTTGCTCGGGCGCAGGCCCCCGGGACGTTCCGCGAAGGCGTGATCGCCTTCGAGAAGCAGGAGTGGGCCAGCGCGGAAGTGCTGATGCGCAAGACCATCGCCGTCAATCCCACCGAGTCGGAAGGGACGGTGAGTATCTCCGGGCAATGGTTCGAGACGTACGTTCCGCATTACTTTCTGGCGCGTGCCCTGGCCAGGCAGGGCAAGTGTGCTGCGGCGCTGGCCGCGTTCGCCGAGAGTGAGCGGCAGGGAGTCACGCCGGGCATCGAGGACTTCGCCCGCCATTTGAAGACACGTGACGGTTGCAAGGGGCGACGCGAGATCACGATCGACGTCCCACTGGAAGGCGGGACGTCCACAAGGTCCAAGGACCCGGTGGAAGCGCCCTCCGTGAAACCGCCCTCCGTGAAACCGAAAGATCCCGTTGTGCCTCCCGGGACTCCGGCGCTCGCGTCCCAACAACCCAGACAACCTCCGCCGGCAAAGAGGCCCGATCCGGAGACGCGCGCCCGTCTCGTGGCCGGCGCGACTGCCTACCTGAACGGTCACTATGAAGAGACGTTGCGGATTCTCGGCGGAGCCGTGTTTGCCGCTTCCGCGGCCTCCGCGGAAGCCGCGCTCCTGCGGGCCGCGGCCGGACATGCACTCTATCGAGCCGGTGGCGAAAGGGATCCGTCCCTCCGCGATCAAATCACGCGTGAGCTCCTCCGCTATCGAGCACTTCGCCCGAGCGGCGTTCCGGACCCACGCCTCTTTCCTCCCGCCTTTCGCGCTCTGTTGCAGTAGGTGGTGCTTGCGTGACGCGGGGTCTCTAAACGAAAACGAAGCGCTGCTCCGAGACGAGCTCTCAGAAGGGGCAGTCGAGGCATCCGGAGCCGCAGCAGGTGGGCTCGGACGCGGGGCGCCAGCGGGGAGGGGGAGGGGGCGCCTCTTTCTCAGAAACGGAGGGGAGGCATTCCTGCCTCCCCTCGCTCGGCTGCTCGTCGTTCATTCTAGGAAGTCGTGTGCGGCTGCGGAACAGGTGTCGCCGCTTCCGTCGAGGGGCCCGATCCCGGTGCGATGGTCATCGCTTCGCCGGGGCTCTCGGAGGGGTAGTACTCCTTGAGCTTCAAGTAGTCGGTCCCGGTCTCCTCGGTGATGATCTGATTGACCTCGGCGCCATCGAGCGTTTCGCGCTCGAGAAGCTTGCGTGCGATGCGGTCCAGGGCGTTCTTGTTGCCGCTGATGATCTCGTGCGCGGTCTTGTAGGCCTTGTCGAGGATGCGGCGCACTTCCTTGTCGATCTCCACGGCCGTGGCCTCGGAGAAATCGCCGTGCTGCGCGAACTCGCGGCCGAGGAAGATCTCCTGCTCCTTCTTGCCGTAGGTCACCGGGCCGAGGTCGGACATGCCCCACTCGCAGACCATCTTGCGAGCCATTCCCGTGGCGCGCTCGATGTCGTTGCCCGCGCCGGTGGTGATCTCGTTGACGAAGACCTCCTCGGCGATGCGGCCGCCCATGAGCACGGCCAGCATGGCCTCGAGATACCGCTTCGAGTACGAGTACTTGTCCTCGGTGGGGAGCTGCTGGGTGAGGCCGAGGGCGCGGCCGCGGGGAATGATCGTGACCTTGTGCAGCGGGTCGGCCGCGGGCAGCATGGCTGCCACGATGGTGTGCCCGGACTCGTGATACGCGGTGTTCTTCTTTTCGCGGTCGGACATCATCATGGACTTGCGCTCCACGCCCATGATGACCTTGTCCTTGGCGTACTCGAAGTCGACCATCTGCACCTTCTTCTTGTCATAGCGGGCCGCGTTGAGCGCGGACTCATTGACGAGATTGGCCAGGTCGGCGCCGGAGAAGCCGGGCGTGCCGCGCGAGAGCACGGCCAGGTCGACATCCTCGGACAGCGGGATGTTGCGCGTATGTACGCGAAGAATGCCCTCGCGACCCTTGAGGTCCGGCAGGTCGACGACCACGCGGCGGTCGAAACGGCCGGGGCGAAGCAGGGCAGGGTCGAGGACGTCGGGCCGGTTCGTGCCGGCGATGAGAATCACGCCGTCATTCGACTCGAAGCCGTCCATTTCCACGAGCAACTGGTTGAGGGTCTGCTCGCGCTCGTCGTGTCCGCCGCCGAGGCCTGCGCCGCGATGACGACCGACCGCGTCGATCTCGTCGATGAAGATGATGCAGGGAGCGTTCTTCTTCCCCTGCTCGA
>JBDTOZ010000574.1:0-1958 GCA_039932995.1 Acidobacteriota bacterium
TGCGCCGGGCAGAATGCCCGCGCCCCATGGCTCATCGCGCCAAGGCACTCCGGTAGGGGCCGCGGGCATCCTGCCCGCGGTGGGCATTGTTCTGTGGAGCGGTGGACTTTAGTCCACCGGGCACTCGCGAGGAGTGAGTCGTGAGCGTGTAAGTTTTCACGATTTCCCGGCCGTGGAGGACCTCATCGTGGTTGCGGCGTGATCGTCGTGATGTGCTGCGTCTCGTTGTTCGTCACCGAGACGAACGCCCAGATCTCGGATGCTGGCACGATCCCGTGCGGCACGGGGTTGTAGATGGTGACCGTCAGGTAGCCTGTGCCGGTTGGGAAGCTACTGAGCTCGACGTACCCCGGATGAGTGGGCGAGCTGGGCGGAACGGAGATCGAGTGGTCGGTCTTCACACCGTTGCCTTCGATCGAGACGACCAAGCCGGCGCCGTATTGGCCCGCACCATAGACGCGCAGCGTCTTACGGAATCGCGGATCGGAGGGAATGCCGACCAGGGCCAGAGTCTCCGAGGAACTGAAGAAGTCCCCCTCACGAACGATGGGGATCTCGGTACCGAAGTTCTGGGCGGCGCGTGACGTGTCGTACGCTCGGAGGTTCATCGCCGCACGGCCGAGCTCCTCCCGCGGCACGTAGATGAACTGTCCCGGCGTCCCGACCGGCTCGATCCTGGTGACGTCCAGTTCGGGGAACTCAGGGGTCAGACTGTGAGGTATGTCAGGACCCTCCACGCACAGGATCACACACTGTCGCGCCAGTCCAAAGATGTTCGCCGAGTCGCCATGAACGAGCGACGCCCGAAAATCCGTGCGGAACTCCGAGCCGAAGGCGCCGGTCACCGGAGGCGTAAACACCGGCAGGAGCAGGCGCTCGAAGACCAGCTCGGCGTCATTGTCGTAGGTGAAGGTGAGGCCGGTGCTGACGCTCGCGCCGAAGACCCACAGCTTCACCGGGACGGTCCCCGTCGCGCTCCCCGGCAACTGGGCGGGAGTGAGTGTGGCCAGCGTGGTGGAGTCGACGCGCGTCGCGCCGACCAGCACGCTGCCAAAGTACACGGAGCTCACCACTGCGGCGTTGGGAACGTGCAGGGTCACCAGCGTGCCTCCCGAGGCGCTGCCGCTCTGGGGCGACATCGTGTAGCCCGGCGTCTGCGCGCCCGCCATGAGAGTGAGTGCGAAAGAGAGGAGCGCTGCGAACGACAATCGAGTGCGCATGAATGGAGTCCTTTACGGCTGGGGGGTGACGGTCGTGATGTGCTGCGTCTCGTTGTTGGTTACGGAGACGAAGGCCCAGAAGACCGGGCTCGGCGACGGCGGACTGGTGATCGGCTGCCGGCCGGTGAGAGTCACGCGGACCGTTCCCGCGTTCACGGGGAAGTTGGTGAACTCGATGTATCCCGGGTGCATGAGATCGGGCTGTTCGGGCAGCAGCAGGAAGTGTTCGGCATGGACACCGGCGCCGTCGATCTTCACGTCGACGGCTCCTCCCGGCCCCGCGGAGTAGATCCGCAGGGTGTTGCGGAAGCGCACATCCGTGGGAATGCCGACCAGGCCGAGCGGGTGCTCACTCGCGAACTCTTCCTCGCGCACGACCGGGATCTCGGTGCCGAAGTTCTCGGCGGAGCGCGATGTGTCGTAAGCACGCACGTTCATCGCCACATCCCTGATCCGATTCTTCGCCACGTATAGGAAGGCGCCCGGGGTACCGGTCGGCTCGGTGTTGGCCGGATCCGCCTCCGCGCCGGGGGTCAGGACGTAAGGGTCGTCCGGACCCTGGATGCAGGTCACCGTGCAGGGGTAACGAAGACCGTGAATGGAGAGGTCGCCGCCACCCACGTGGCGTGCCCGGAAGTCGGTCCGAAACTCCGAGCCGAACGCGCCCTGAATCGGAGCGACGAAAACCGGGAGCAGCACCCGCTCGAAGGCACCTTCCGCGCTTCCTTCGAAAGTAAA
>JBDTOZ010000575.1:0-14016 GCA_039932995.1 Acidobacteriota bacterium
CCACCGCGGGCAGGATGCCCGCGGCCCCTTACCGGAGTGCCTTGGCGCGATGAACGATGGGGCGCGGGCATTCTGCCCGGCGCACTTCCCGCGTCCAATGGCCAAACTCCAGTTGCCGGGCGCCTTGCGGCGCCCGGCTTCGTTTCAGGGAACGCACTTGGGAAGACCCTGCACCACCTTGCATTGCGTGCCGGATGCACACTTCACCAGGTCGCAGGGCGACCAGGGGACCATCGTCAGGCACTGCGCAACCCCTTTGACCACCTGACAGCTCGACGGCTTCGGACAGTTCAGTCGCGCGCAGAGATTTTCGTTCGTGAAATCGAGCGATTGCGTCGTGATCGGCAACCCGTTCATGAACGCCCGGCCCGGCGACGGTTGACATTCGATCGTCACGACATAGGGGACGGCCGGTGCGGTCATGACCCAGCCTGGTTTCTGCTCCTCAGTGATGGTGTAGGAGCCGGGCCCGGTCAAATCGAGACAGTAGGCTCCGTCGGCGTTCGTGAGGGCGGAGACCGCCGGTCCTCCCGTCGTGGGCTGCGCAGTCACCTTCCAACCGGCAAGCGGCACGCCGGGCTTGCCCTCCCACTTTCGTCCGCAGACCTGTGCGCCGCACTGTTGATTCCCGAAGTTCTGTGCAGGGACGGTCCCGCCCGGACTGACGTTGACCGTGTGACAGGCCTGCGTGGGGAAGGTCTGGTGCCATTTGGGCTGTGCCTTCTCGCAGAAGGTATACGTGCCCGGCGGCAGGTCGAAGCAATAGCCGCCGCCCACGACCGTGTCTGTGGCCGCGAGATTGCCGGCGGCGTCCGTGGCGGTGATCGTCCAGTCGCTCAGCCCACCCTCCCCCGGATTCCACTGACCATTGCCGTCCCCGTCGGAGAACTTGGTTCCGCAGACACGGTTGCACAGCGATACCGAGGCCCTGGCCGCGTAGTCATTCTCCGGAGGAAGCGGCGGCGTGAGGAAGCCCATGCGCTCGCCGATCACGGTCCCCGAGGGGCCCGGCGTGACACTGCCGGTCGGATTGTTGACCGTGCCTGTCCCGGGCAGACTCGTCCAGACGACCGAGGCGGTGTTCTGCAGTGCGCCGCACTTTCTGCATTTCATGCTTGCGCGATACGTGACGGTGATGACTCCTCCGATGTCCATCCGGGTCGACGTCACCTTCGTTCCATTGACGACGGGAGGCGTCACGCCGCCCGACGTCGCCACGGTCGTCTTCAGGATTTGAAGACAGGTTCCCGGCGAATCGGTGATCACGATGTCGAACGCCGTCGCGGTCGACGCCGGAGTGGCGTTCTTGACGACGACGGTATAGGTGACGCCGCCGGCGTCGGCCACGACGGTCTTCTGGATGGAGAGCTTCGGCTCGACGATCCTGGCCGTGACGCCGGCCGACGTTCCGATGTTGACTCTCGTGGCGGGCGTCGGACCGGCCCACACACTGAACCCATTCGTCTTCGAGTCCCCGGCGTTGTTGATCATGCTGGTGCCGGGGAGCACGTTTCGCACGAGAGCATTGAAGGTGATGATGAGGAGCTCGCAGTCCGCGTCGTTGTCGCTGTTGACGAGTTTGTTGAAGCGCCATGTTGCGGGGCCCGAATAGGTCACCGAGCTCCAGGTCATGCTCGTGGCCACAGCGCTGGTTTGGATCGAAGGGACGCCGATCGACGCCAGACCCGCCGGCAGGGCGTCGATGACATCGAAGGTGCCGGCGTTCCCCTCCGGCACGGCCACGGTGAGACGGAAGCGGACGATCTCGCCGACGGCCAATGGCCAGACGGCATTCGCCGGCTGAACGGTGTGATTCTCCGAGGTGGTGATCAACTGCTTGACGATCTCCTTGGGCCGGACGCAGACCTGAGCCGATGAGGAAAAGGGCTGTGCAAATCCGGCCGTGACGAAGTTCGCGCCCTGCTCCTGGTTCGAATACGACGTCAGCGTGGCCACGTTCCGGGGACAGCTCCCAATGACGACGTCCTTGGGGGTCTTCAGCTTCGCATCGAACGTGATCACGGCGATGTTCTGTCCGCTCGTCGAAGAGTACGGAGCCAATGCCCCGCTCGTCCCGTCGCTGAGCTCCAGCGACAGGGGGAACAATCCGTTTGGCTGGACAAAGGGAAGCGACGCGCCGTCCCCTCGCCTCACGCAGAGCGTGTTGGGCACATAGGACATCTCCTGCGGAAGGAGATCGGTGATTGCAATGTCGTAAGCGCCACTCGGTCCGTGTCCGACATTCTCCACGACGATGACGAAGGGGATCGTGTCGCCCGCATCGACGTTCGGCGGCTGACTGTTCGTTCCGACGAACGCGGTCACGTTGTTGGAATGGACGACGCCCAGGAAACGGGGACAAGGCCCCGGGCTCGTGCAGATCGCGGTTGGAGGCTTGGCTCCCGCACGGGTGTCGATCGCGGTCAGACTCTGTCCCGGGTCAGTGGCCTGCCCCGGGCTTCCCTTCCCGCACCCGCCCATGGGGCAGAGGATGCCCTTATGAATGCGCAGCGACGGCTCGGTCAGCTCGAATTGGGCGATCGCCGTCTGGCAGAAAGCAGTGCCGTACGAATTCCGTTCACACTCCTGCGCCTCATTGGTCAGGAACAATCCATCCACGAAAGGAGCAGTGCTCACCGGAAGTGTGATCTGCAGCGTGATCGTCACCGGGGTATTCGGAAGGTTGCTCCATTGACCAAACTCGAACTGGAAGGAGTTCTCGCTCGTGCTGGTCGTCACCTGCGGAGATGACACCGGAGACGTGGCGGTATAGCAAACCGTTTGCGACCCGATCTGCCCCGAGCACAGTGGAACCGCAAGGCCAATGCCGGAGGGAACCGTCAGCACAGGTCGCGGAGGCCAGTCCTTGAGGACCAGCTCCTCCGCGTTGCCGGAGGGGATCGTCTTCTCGAGCTGGTAGGTGATGGTGTCCCCCCGTTGGAATTGAGGTAGCGGAACGGTGATGGGACCCGGGCTCGTCCCGAAAAGCACACCATTTTTCGCAACGATCCTTTTGTGAAACGTATCTCCGGGAACCACAAGACAAACGTCGGAGTCGTCCCCGCAACTCATGGGCGGGCTGACGGACACACGATCACCGCTGATCTCCGCGTGATTGAGAAGCGGGTCCTCCTTGTCCAGCGCCTGGTCGATGTCGTACTTGGAATGCGGGCCATGGGCGAATTGCGGATCGATTCGGGCCTGGAAGGTCACGGATCCCGTCGCACCGGTCGGGCCGCCGCCGGTCACGGTCCCCAGCAACTTGGAGAGGAGAAACGTGACCGCGGTGCTGCCTTGCAGAGTGACCGGCCCACCGGCCCCAGCGGGCATGCACGGCATTCCCTGCGGATCAGCCGCGCAGGTAAACGTGCCGGGCACAGGCCCGCTCTTTTTTACGAACTTGGCCGGGATGCTTCCGGAGGCGGTGTGTGCCTGATCGGTCACGTAGTAGGTCGCCGAATTCGGCACGTAGACAAGGCCGTCCGAGAGAGTGTCCCTGATGACGAGGTCCTGAAAGGTCTCGTAATCCGAGATGCGGAAGGACAAGGTGTACGTCACCACGGCGGGAGGAATGGCGACGCCGGGCGGCGAGATCTGGGCGCTCTTGGTCAGAGCGATGGCTTTTTTCTCAATCGTCTTGAATGAGGATGCGACGACCGGATTGAGCTGCGCATCTCGAGGGTCGAGCGGCTGCCAGGTCCCCGCCGTGGCGTCGATTTGATTGGTCACGCTCGTGGAGCAACCGGCCAGTGGTGGTGCATTACCGGTATGAAAGTGCGCGGTGATGGTGTCGGCCAATCCCGATGAAGGGCCTGACAGTGATGGGTAGTGCTCCGTGAAGCAGTTCGGATTGGACACCTGGATGGCGGAGAGACCGGAGGCCGTGATTCCGGTGAAGATCACATCCGTAGAAGCGCAATCGGAGAGCGTCAGGTTGTTGACGACCTGGCCCGGCGCGACGTGAACCTCGATTGTGTAATGCTCCGGAAAATTCGGCCCCGACACCATTTCGTCTTCGGATCCGGAAAATTGCGTGGTCAGGAACAACACACGCGGAGTGACGGTCTGCGTCGTCCAGGAGAGCACATTCCCTGACGCGCCGGGCCCGTCGAAGACTGGCTGATTCGCCGCAACGTTCAAGGCGTCGTCCCCATAACGGAATCCGCCCCGCACGCGGACCGAAAGCGGATGTCCGTCATCCGCAGAGGAGGAGACGCGTGCCGTCACTTCGATTCTCAAGGGCGGCTGCGTCTGATCGAAGCCTCCGAAGGGCAGCGCCAGAGTGACCAGTTGTTGGCCGGCTGGATAGTTGAGCGCGGCTGGCCATCCTGCCGTGCTCGCCGCAAACGGATGCGTGGTCGCGGCATTGCCGCAGGGGGAGATGGAGGCCGGCAAGGCCACGGGAGGCAGAGGAACGGGAGACGGATTCACCTCCAGCAGTTCCGCCTTGACGAAGGTCAGCCCGTCACACGGAAAAGAGCCCGCTGTACCGTCCTTCCCCCTTTGATCGAAAACGAGATCGAGGAATGGTGCGAACCCCGGCGACCCCTGATCGTTCTCGAAAAGGACGCAGAATTTGACGGTGTCGCCGATCAGTGCATCGCTCTGCGGCATGGGCAAAGACACTTTGGGTGCCGGCATCGCGAAAACTGCCACAGAGAACAGCAGCAACAGCGTCGCAACCCAGGGATCTCGAAAGCGCATTGGAACCTCCCTTTTCGTGGCGGGCATAGACGGACGTCGATTGCACTTTCCGCCCAGGTCGCGAGATGACGGGTGTAGTTCCGGGCCGCTCATCACTCTCCTCCTGCAGAGATTGAGAAACGAATCCTCGTTCGGCCGCACTACGAGAAGAGAGGAATGCCCGCCCTGGAAGCCCGTGAGCTGTTGACGTCGAACCTCGCCCTGATCGAGCGCGCGGTGGCGTACGCCTGTCGCAGGAATGGTCTCGGCGCCGACGACGCCGAGGAGCTCGCGGCCATCGTCAATCTGAAGCTCGTCGAGAATGACTACGCGATCCTGGACAAGTTCGAGCGCCGCTCGAGCTTCGCCACGTTCATCAGCGTGGTGGTCCAGCGGATGGCGCTCGACTACCGCATCCACATGTGGGGGAAATGGCACGGCTCCGCCGAAGCGAAGCGGCTCGGGCCGCTGGCCGTGGATCTCGATCGAATGCTGTACCGCGACCGGCGCACGCTCGATGAAGCGCTGGTCCTGCTCGAAGCTCAGCATCCAGGAGTGACTCGCCGCTCGCTGCAGGAGCTGGCCGATCGGCTGCCCGCCCATCCGCCCCGCCTGCGCGCGGTCAGGCTGGACGATGCCGGGCCCCTGGCGGTCACACGCGGCAACCTCGCCGAGGACCGATCGATGGCCGGCGACCGCGATCGCGCTTCGCAACAGCTCTCCACGGTCATGTCCACGGCCATCGAGCAGATGCCGGACGACGCGCGTCTCATTCTGCAGTTGCGGTTCGAGGGAGGGATGGCGGTGAGTCAGATCGCGCGCATGCTGAAGATCGAACAGAAGGTGCTGTACCGGAGGTTGGAACGGCTGATGCGCGATCTCCGCGAGAAGCTGGAGCGCGCCGGCCTGAGCGCGGAGGACATTCTCGACCTCGTCGGGCGCGATGAGAACCCATTGCACTTTGATCTGGGAAACCGGAAACGGCGTCCGTCGATAGGTGCCGATGAGACAGGCGCAAACAACTCGGAGGCTCCGCAATGAAAGACGCCCTGTCCCATCCGGAGCTGGAGACGATGGTCGCATTCATTGACGGCGTCCTTCCCCCTGAAGAAGTGAGCGTGGTGGCCGGCCACCTTCGGGAGTGCTCCGACTGCCGCCGGATCGTCACCGAGACCGCGGGCTTCGAAAGGGAAGAGCAAGCGGTGAAGCGGAGTGCAGCGCCGAGAATGTGGTGGATCGCCGCGGCGGTCATCACTGCAGTGGTGGCCACGCCCCTGCTGCTCCGCGTGGCCCATGCGCCGGCGACCCTGGTCGCTCGTCTCATCGAGGCGGCTCCGAAGCAGCATCGCTCGATCGAAGGTCGCCTGGCCGGTTTCCCATGGGCCGAATTGCGGCCACCTGCACGCGGAGCGGGCGCTCCCGATGCCGCCGATCTGAAACTGAGCGGCGCGGCCGGGGAAGTGCTGGAAGCGACCGAGAACCAACGAACGGCCGAGGCGCTGCACGCCCGCGGCGCGGCGTACCTGCTCATCGGCAGCGACACCGAGGCCCTGTCCACGCTGGAAGCGGCCGCCAGGGTCGCGAACACCTCGCAGACGTGGAACGATCTGGCCGCTGCCCGACTTGCCGTCGCCGCCGCCGCGGACCGTCCCTCCGAACTTCCTCGGGCGCTGGCGGCCATCGACCGCGCTCTGGCCATCGATCCGCGATCCGCGGAGTCGCGTTTCAACCGCGCCCTCATCCTGGAACGCCTCGGGATTCGCGATCAGGCACGTCAGGCGTGGAAGGACTACCTGGCCCTCGATCCCGAAAGCGGGTGGTCTCAGGAGGCGCGCGCGCATCTGCGCGGCCTCGAAGAGCAGACGCAGCTCTTCGACCCCAAGATGCTGGATCGACTGCCCGCGCCCGAGCTCGTCCAACGGTATCCACAGGAGGCGCGCACCTGGGCGGAAGGCGTGCTCCTGGCCGAGTGGGCCGACGCCGTGCTGGCCGGCGATCCCCAGCGCGCCGCGTCGCGGCTGTCTCTCAGCCGTGCCATCGGCGCGTCCATCGTTGCGACCCGAGGCGAACACCTTCTCAGCGAGGCGGTCGCAGCGATCGATCGCGCTTCGGGATCCTCGCTGGCCACACTGCGTGACGCGCACCTGCTTTACCGCGAAGGGCGCATCGACCTCGCCCGGCGTGAAGGGGAGAAAGCCGAGACCAAGCTCGCGCGCGCCGCCGCGCTCTTCGAGAACGCCAGCAGCCCGATGGCGGAGATGGCGCGCTATTTCGCTGCCGGAGCGGCCTTCGCGCAGCATCGTGGAGAGCAATCTCATGCGGACCTGATGACCCTTTCGACCCGGGTCGATCGCGACCGTCATCGTGCACTGACCGCCCAACTGCAGCGGTCTCTGGCCCTGGCGGCCAATGCCGATGGCGACTGGGGCTCCGGGGCGCGCTTCGCCGAAAGCGCCTCCACGATCTTTCAATCGCTCGGCGAGCGGAACAACGCCGCGCTGGTGGACGCCATGGCCGCGGACGCGCTGGACATGATCGGCAGCGCGGACGCCGCGTGGACGCGCCGGATCCGGGCCTACTCCACGCTTGACGCCAGGAGCCGCGCTCCTTTCCTCCGTTCGGCGGCGATGATCCTCGATCGTTTCGGCCATCCCGAGGGGGCCGCGGCCATGATCTCGCTGGCCTCGGGGAGCCTGCGCGAGGATCCGCCCCAACTGGCTGCCCTGCTCACCGATCAAGCGCGCTACGCGGATCGCCTCGGCGACCTTCCCGCCGCCCAGGCCGCACTGAATGCCGCGCGCGGAGCGGCGGCGCGCACGCGCGATGCCGCCTTGCGTGAGATTCTGGACGCGTCCATCGACGTGGCCGGGGCGGCGCTGGTGAGCCGCACCGAGCCGCATGCGGCCGTTGCCGCACTGGACCGGGCCATCCCGTTCTTCGCCAAGGGACGTTTGCGTCACCTCCTGCCCGACGCCTACCTCGAGCGAGCACGCGCACATCACTCCGCGCAGGATGACCAGGCCGCCCTCGCCGACTACGCCGCGGCACTGCGCGAGATCGAAGCGCAGCGCAACACCATCGCCGATGCCGACCTTCGCCTGCGCTTTCTCGATACCGCCGCGCGGATCCTGGAAGAAAGCATCGAGCTCCATCTGAGCCGGGGCTCGGTCGCGGAAGCGTTCCGGCTCGCCGACGGCAGCCGTGAGCTCTCCGTCCCGTCGAACGCATCCGCCTCTCCTGAAAAGCCGTCTCGACTGGCGACCGGCACCGTCGTGATCGAGTACGTCGTTCTGCCGAAGGCCATCGCCATCTTCTGTCTATCCGGTGACCAGCTCTCGGTGGAGAAAGTAGTCGTCGACCGGAGCTCACTCGGACCACGCGTGGCCGCACTGGCCGCGAAGATCCGGGCCCGCGCTCCGGCTCCGCTGATTCGGAGCGAGGGAGCTGCGCTGCACCGGATGCTGATCGCTCCGCTCGAGTCCCGTCTGGCCGCGGCGCGCGAGCTCGTCATCGTGCCCGATCAGGAGCTGTTCGCCCTTCCTTTCCCCGCGCTCTACGACGAGACGCGGAACAGCTACCTCGTGGAACGGTTCACGCTCCGCTTCGCGCCGTCAGCTTCCGCGGCCGCGGATCGTGACGCCAACGCCCTCCGGCCCGCTCTGGTCATCGCCGATCCACCCACGCCGCGCTGGCCGCGCCTTCCGGCCAGCCGCGCCGAAGGCGAGCGCATCGCCGCGCTCTATGACTCCACGCTGCTCAGCGGCGCCGCGGCCACCCGGGCGCGCTTCCTGAGCGAAGCGGCGGACAGTGCTCTCGTTCACTACGCGGGTCATGCCGACACGGATGCCGGTCACTCGTACGGCGCATTGCTGCTTGCGGCCGAAAACGGTGATGCCGGAGTGCTGGCTGCCGGCGAGATCGTGCGCATGGCGCTGCCACGGCATCCGCTGGTGGTGCTGGCGGCGTGCGGCACCTTCCGCGGCGATCCGGCGCATGTCGCGGGGATGTCCAGTCTCGTACGCGCATTCCTTCTGGCAGGTTCGCGCGCGGTGGTCGGCACGCTCTGGGAGGTCGACGACGACGTGGCCGCCCGGCTCTTTCTCCACGTTCACCAACATCTTCACGCCGGCGCCTCGCCGGCGGAGGCCGTACAGGCCGCGCAGCTCGAGATGATCCACGCATCTGAGCCGCGCCTTCAGCACCCGGCGACGTGGGCGCCGGTGGCCATCACTCAACAGTCGTTCAGGAGAATGTCATGGACAGCGCCACCATTCATTTCATCGGACTGGTCCTCTTCACCACGCAGGTGATGGGGCCGCCCGTGCCGATCACGAAATCCCCCGCCCAGGTCAGGGAGCTCCGCGCACAAACCATGGTCGTTGCGGCGGAGAGCCCCACGCCGCCCGCGCCGCCCGCGAGTACGCGTTCACGCAGAGAGGTCGCGGCCGCGGCACCTCTTGCACGGCCATGGGTCATGACCGAGCAGGTCGTGGCCATCCTTCCCCGTGTAGCCAGCGCGGAGACCGCGGTGGAAGCACCACACACGGAACAGGCACGAAGCCTTGCCCCTCCGCCGACCCACCAGCACACGCGGAGCGCCGCGATCCGAAAGGCCTGGACACCGCCCCCACATGTGGAAGATCACATGGCCTTGATTGCGTTCGAGCCGGCGGACGTGGTTGCGGTGACGGGGTGGACGGTCCATCCGCTGGGCACGACCGCGTTCCAATACATCGAGCTGACCGGGGAACAGATCTCGTTCCTGGCCGATGGAAACAACAACGTCGCCATCAGGGATCCCCGACTGGGACACACCGGTGGGGCGCAATTGAAGGCGGCGTACCAACCCCCCTATCCCGGCGCGTCCGCGGTGTTCCTGATCCCGAAGGGCGAGCTGTTCGCCTGCGCCTCGAGCACGGCCGGTACGCAAGGGCGCATCGACACGAAGTTGAAATTGAACAATCTCGGGACCTTGACGCTTCAGGCCCCAGGCAAGACGCTGGTCCTGCAGGGAAACGCGAACGTGGTCGTCGCCAACGTGCCGTTTGCATGGGCCGCGACCCGGAGCCAAACCCACAGCGGCCTCCCTCATTACAACGTCTATTGCGGCATGACCGGTCAAACACCATGCTCGTCGTCGGTCGTGCAACCCTCCTCGACCCAACCCTCCCCACAACCCATCGCCAGTTGTGCCGACAACCACATGCGCATCCCGGATGCCGGAGAGCCATCGCTGCCCGACGCTGTGGCCACCGACGTCTTCTGCTCCAACAGTCAGTGGCCCTGAGGGCGCGTTCCGTGCGGCGGCCCGGCGCCGTCGCACGGGATGCATGCGCAACGCAGCCTCACTCCGCCGGCAAGGCGTCTTCCGGGCCACCGCTGCGCGAGCGCCGCTCGCGGGCCAGGTTTCCCAGTCCGTCGTAGGCGGCGTACTTGTAGCCTTCACTCAGCGTGGGAAAGTTGAAGACGCCGTCGATGAAGGCGTTGATCGTGCCTTCGAACTGCATGACCATCATGCCGATGTGCAGGATCTCCGCGGCGTCCTCGCCGACGATGTGCACGCCCAGCAGGCGCAGGGTGGCGGGGTCGAAGACCAGTTTGATCATGCCCGTGACGTCGCCGATGATCTGGCCGCGCGCGTTGCCGCGATAGAAGGCCCGTCCCACCTCGCACGTCTGGCCCTTCTCCGCGCAATCGTCCTCGGTCAGGCCGATGGTCGACAGCTCCGGAATCGTGTAGATCGCGTATGGCAGCGTGCACGCGACGTCGGTCTTGTACTTGAGGTCGAAGGCGTGCACGACGGCCACCCGGGCCTGCTCCATCGACGTGGACGCCAGGGCCGGAAAGCCGATCACGTCGCCCGCGGCATAGATGTTGGGGATGTTGGTCTGGTAATGCTCATTGACCGGGATGAGGCCGCGCTTGCCGGTGAGGACGCCCGCGGCCTCGAGCCCCAGCGACGGGGTGTTGCTCATCCGTCCCGCGGCGTAGAGGACTTTCTCCACGTCCACACTACGGCCGTCGCCGAGGGTGAGGGTGACGGAGTCGCTGTCGCGTGAGATCGCAAGGACCTCGACGCCGAGGTGCAAGGTCACGCCGAGGCGGTTCTGCATCTCGCCGATGAGGATGCGCAGCAGCTCGCGGTCGATGTGCGGGAGAAGAGTGGTGCGCCCGTCGATGAGATGGACCTGCACGCCGAGAGCCGCGAACACCGAGGCGTACTCGCAGCCGATCACGCCTGCACCGACGACGGCCATGGTCTTCGGGATCACGTCGATGCGTAGGATGGTGTCGCTGTCGCACACGCTCACGTCGTCGAAGGGGATGCCTTCCGGGCGCGCCGGCGACGAGCCCGTCGCGATGAGGATGAACTCCCCTTCCAGGACGCGCTCCCCCTCGGGGCCACTCACGTGAACCTGGTGCGCCGAGCGGAGCGCGGCTGTGCCGCGCACGCACTCGATCTCGTGACGGCGCAGATTACTGACCACCCGCCGCCGCTCCTCCCCCACCACCACCTTCTCGCGGTGCAGGAATGAGTCGACGGTGATGGTGTCGCGCGTGGAGTCGTGGACGACGTCACGAAAGCCGCGCTGCAGCAGCCCGGACAGATGCAGCGCGGACTCGCGCAACGTCTTCGAAGGGATGGTGCCCGTGTTGATGGACGCACCGCCCAGCACCGCCTCGCGCTCGACGAGCACCACCCGCTTCCCAAAGTACGCGGCCTGGGCCGCCCCCTTTTCTCCGGCAGGGCCGGAGCCGATCACGATGAGGTCGTACATCTGTTCTCTCCCGGGGTCTCTCGATTGAGAACGGCCTCAATCCGCAATCCCCAACCCTCAATCCCCAATCCCCAATCCTCAATCCTCAATCCTCAATCCTCAATCCTCAATCCGACCGTCCTCAACCCTCAATCCTCAATCCTCAATCCGGCCGTCCTCAATCCGGCCGTCCTCAATCCCCGCTTCGCGGCACCCGCAAGCAGGCGCGAGGACGAGACCACGGCGCGTTGATGCGTTCCCTTGCCGACTTCGCCGCCCTCGTCGGAGGCAGAGACCTCGAACGCGTACAACTTCCCGTCCCGGCCCACATAGCGCGCGGTCGCGGTCACCCGTCCGCCCACGGGCGTAGCGGCGGTGTGGACGATGTCCACGGTCACGCCCACGGAGAGCTCGTCGCCCTCCAGATGCGGACGGAGAATGCGCGAGGCCGCCACTTCCATCAGCGCCACCATACGCGCCGTGGCGAAGACGGCCGGGAAGGGGTCGCCACCTGCGAACCCCAGGGAGCTGGCCAGATCGGACTCGGACACACGGACCTCAGCGGTGGCGATCGCGTTTTCCTGCGGTGCTTGCATGTTCTCCTTTATCGCACAGCGCGGGCTGCGCCCGTCAAACGGAACGCCGTATGGCCGTCCGCGACCGTATGGAAGGGGTGCTAGTCTCCTCGCAACGTGAGTCCCGAAGTCACCGCCATCATCACCACCCACAAACGTCCCGATCACCTCCGCGAGGCCCTCGTGTCGTTGCGGCAGGAAGAGCATCGCCACTTCGAGTGCATCGTCGTCGAAGACGGGGAAAGCATCGACCCGGCGCGGATTCGCGACTGGCATCCCGACGCGTGGCTCCTGCGAGGACGCAGTCTCGGCGTCGCCGGCGCCCGAAACCTCGGCCTCGACGCGGCCAGCGGCACGTTCTCGATCTTCCTCGATGACGACGACGTGGCCTTGCCGCTGCGCATCTCCACGCTGCTCCGCGCTGCCAAAGCCAGCGCCGCCGACATCTGCTACGGGAGGACCCGGCGCGTGTCCGCCGACGGCGCACGGGCCGGCGATGTGCCCACTCACCAGATCCGGCCCGGCACGGCCGGATTCTGCGACGTGCTCACCTGCGCGCCGCACATCAACGCCGTGCTGGTGCGCACCGAGCTCCTGCGAGAGGCAGGCGGCTTCGATTGCCGCTCCGCGCATTTCGACGACTGGTCGGCGTGGCTCCGGCTGGCCGATCGCGGCGCGCGCATCTGGTCCGTTCCCGACACACTCGCCGAGTGGCGTCTGCACGACGCCGGATTGACGGGCATGGTATCCCGCACGCGCGTCCTCAGCCGGTACCTCGTGGAGCTCTTCGACCGTCTCCTGCGCGAGCTCTCGGAAGAAGGAGCGCGCGCCGTCGCCGTGGCGCGGCAGGTGGCCTCGACCCAAGGGATCGAGACCTACGACGACTACGCCCGGGGCATGGACCTCATCCGCACGACGCTGCACGCGCGCGAGCAATGCCTCGGCCCGCGACTGCTGTCCCATTGCGGGTGACGGGTCGTCCGCGAACGGTCAGAACAGCCGTGAGAATCGGGGGGCAAGATGCCCGCGCCCCTTGTTCCGTGGGGGCGACTTCTGCCCGACTGCACGCGGCAATCGGCCGACGAGTGGCTACCCTTCGTCGTCGTCCTCATCCCACTCCCCCATGGACAGCTCGTCCAGGGCCGCTTCCGCGGCGTCGGCGATCTCGGGGTTTTGGGAGAGGGTGAGCTCCTGGAGGATCTCCCGGCTGTTGGCGTGGACGCCGGACAGCGCGGTGATGGCCACCAGCCGTAGGCCGAGCTCGACATCCTCGGAGGTCGCCAGATCGTGGATGCGACGGGCCGCGGCCGCGACTTCCTGGGCCCCCGCGGCACGCACCGCCTCGAAGAGCAGCAGCCCCTCGGCGGACTTGACCGTCGCCGCAATCTCCTTCTCGAAGCCGGCGATGTAGCCCATCGAGAAAACGGCCGTCAGCTTCCAGTCCGGTTCGTCGCCGGCGAATTGTCGGCGGATCTCCGCGGCCTGCCATCCCCGTGGATCGCGCACCAGGACCTCGAACGCGCGACGGCGGATGAGCGAGGGCTGGGAGGAATCGTCATAGAGCCTGCGCAGGTCGCGCACGATGTTCTCGTAGGTCTCCTGCGAGATGCCCGGTCCGAGCTCCGGATCGAGCTCGAAGGGGACGCCCTCGTCGTAATCCATCCCCGCTTCCTCGACGATCGGCCCGAGGGCGATCACGGCATCGGCACGAACCTCTTCGCTCTCCTTGCCCGCAACGAGCCCGAGCAACCCGAGGGCCACGGAGTCGTCCATGAGCAAGTTGAGCTCCTCCGAAGCCTCGGCACGAGCGTCTTCATCGGCATCGGTCATCTGGGCAAGCAACTCGCTGACGTTCATGAGGAGCATCGTAACGTGACTGCGTGACGGGGGCGAGGGGGAGCCAAGCGCGGGGCGCATCGAAACCCAGGTGCGTCACGGCCGTGACGGGCCATTGCCGATCGAAGCTATGATTCCCCGCGACACATGACCATCCAGAGTGG
>JBDTOZ010000576.1:0-4163 GCA_039932995.1 Acidobacteriota bacterium
CGCGGCGAGGACGCCGCACAGCCAGCCGGCGAGACGCCGGCGTTCCTTCGGTTGCCCCTCCGTGTCTCTGTGCCTCTGTGGTGAACGTCCCCGCTGTGCCTCTGTGGTGAACGGTCCCGCAACAGCTCACCGCTGTACGGCGTTGCGGATCGCGTCCACCGCGGCCGAGGTGGGTGTTCCGGGGAGGAAGATCTCGCGGATGCCCATGGCCTTCAACCTGGCGATGTCCTGTTCGGGGATGATGCCGCCCGCGAACACGATGATCCCTTCGGCGTCCTGCTCCTTGAGCATGCGCATGATCTCGGGGAACAGGACGTTGTGCGCGCCCGAGAGAATGGACAACCCGATGGCGTCCACATCTTCCTGCACCGCGGCGGCCACGATCTGCTCGGGCGTCTGGCGCAATCCGGTGTAGATGACTTCCATGCCTGCGTCGCGCAGGGCGCGCGCAATCACCTTCGCACCCCGGTCGTGACCGTCCAATCCCGGCTTGGCGATCAGGATGCGGATCTTTCGTTCGCTCATTCCACGTTCTCCTGCGGCGCGCCGTCGCGGAAGATGGAGAGGATCACGAGGTCGTGAAACGCTCCCTCCCGGTAGAACTCCTGGCGCAGCCGCCCCTCTTGCACGAAGCCTTGCGTCTCCAGGACGTGCTTCGCGCGATCGTTGTATTCGAACACGTTGATGCGCAGTTTGCGCAGGTTCATCTCGTCGAAGGCGAACCGCACCAGCGTGCGGATGGCGTCGCTGCCGAACCCGCGGTTCCAGGCGCTCGGCTCTCCGACGAACAGTCCGAAGGCCGCCGTCCGCGAGACCCACTCGATTTCGTGGATGGAGGCGTTGCCGATGTGCGTACGGTCGTCTTTCCGCTCGATGGCGAAATGCCGCTCGGTGGCGCTGGCCGTCATGGCCCGGTCCAGCCACTCGATCTCGTTCTGAAACGCGATCGGATAGCGGGACTTGAGGGTGCGCACGATGCTGGGGTCATTCATCCAGCGATAACAGCGCTCCGCGTCCTCCCGCTCGAAGGCGCGGAGGATGACGTGCTCGCCGGCGATCATGAAGCGCCGCCGCGCAGGCTCGCGCGAGTCGGGCGCGAAGGTCCGTTCGGTCCGGTCTCCCATTGCGGCCGGATTGTATGTCGTATTGAACGGGGGGCGAGGAGTCGGAAGCTCGCGGTCGAGCGGGAGCGAGCACACGGCGCAGCCCGTCGCCTGTAACAACCCCGCAACCTCGTGCGTGCCGCTCCCGCCCATATACTCCCGGCCATGCGCACCGCCACCTGCGTCCTCGTCGCCCTGCTCTCGTTCACCGCCGTCGCCCAGGAGCGCGGCATCTTCATGGGCGACATCGATTCCAAGGCCAACGCCTGCACCGATTTCTTCGACTACGCGAACGGCGCCTGGCGGGCCGCGAACCCCATCCCGCCCTCCATGAACCGGTGGAGCCGGCGCTGGGCCTCGGGAGAGCTGAGCAAGGAGCAACTGAAGACCATCCTCGAAGAGGTCTCGCAGCGCACCGACTGGCCCAAAGGCTCCATCGACCAGCAGATCGCCGACTTCTATGGCGCGTGCATGGACGAGAAGCGCATCAACGCCCTGGGCCTTCGCCCCGTTCAGCCCATCCTCACGCGGATCGACGCGATCGACTCGCGCGCGTCGTTGCAGAAGGCCCTCGCCGGCCTGCACGATCTCCAGGTCTTCACCCCGTTCGGCCTGCGCTCCACCTCCGACAATCACAATCCTTCCCAAGTGATCGCCACAGTCTTCGCCAGCGGTCTCGGCCTTCCCGATCGGGACTATTACCTCAAACCCGAGCCGCGTTTTGCCGAGGCGCGCCAGAAGTACAAGGAGTACATCGCCAAGATGTTCGTCCTGGCAGGCTCGTCGAAGGCTTCGGCCAAGGCCGCCTCCACCACGATCTTCGCCTTCGAAACGCGGTTGGCGAAGATGCAACTGGACAACGTCTCCCTGCGCGATCCGAAAGCCACCGACCATAAGTACATGGTGACCACGGCACAGAAGATCACGCCCCATTTCGACTGGAACGCCTACCTCGATCACATCGGCGTGGACGTGCAGGAGCTGAATGTCGAACAGCCGCTCTTCATGGAGACGATCGATCACGAGCTGGCCACCACGCCCTTGAGCGCGTGGCGCACCTATCTGCGCTGGAACATCCTGAACCGCGTCGCCAGGCAGCTCTCGAATGACTTCGCCCAACAGAACTTTGCCTTCTACGGGGCCTACCTGAGCGGCTCCAAGGAAATGCAGCCGCGCTGGAAGCGCTGCGTGGAGATCGAAGACCAGCTCCTGGGCGAAGCCCTGGGGCAGCGTTACGTGGAGCGCTACTTCCCGCCCGAGGCCAAGGCCCGCATGCAGGAGATGGTCAAGAACCTGCTCTCGGCCATGGGCGACACCATCCATGGCCTCGACTGGATGGGAGCGCAGACCAAGCAGCAGGCGCTGGCCAAGCTGGCCACGTTCAACCCCAAGGTCGGCTATCCCGACAAGTGGATCGACTACAGCTCCGTGCCCATCTCCCGCGACTCCTACATGCAGAACGTCCTGGCCGGCCTGAAGTTCGGAACCACGGACGACCGCGGGCAGATCGGCAAGCCCATGGATCGGGGCCGCTGGGGCATGACCCCTCCCACCTCGAACGCGTATTACAACCCGTTGCTCAACGAGATCGTCTTCCCCGCGGGAATCCTCCAGGCGCCGGCCTTCGACGTCAACGCCACGGATGCGGTGAACTACGGCGCCATCGGCGTGGTCATCGGCCACGAGATCAGCCACGGCTTCGACGACCAGGGCTCCCAGTTCGACGCAGAGGGGAAACTACGCAACTGGTGGACCGCGGACGATCTGAAGCGGTTCAGCGAGAAGACGCAGTGTGTCGTCAACCAGTTCGAGGATTACTTCATCGAGCCCGGCATCCATCACAACGGCAAGCTGGTCCTCGGCGAATCGATCGGCGATCTGGCCGGCGCGAAGATCGCCTATCTCGCGTTCAAGAAGGCCCAGCAGACCCGTCCCGCGCAGACCATCGACGGGTTCACGCCCGACCAGCAGTTCTTCATCGGCTGGGGCCAGTTCCGCGGTGATGAGATCCGGCCGGAGACCAAGCGGATGATGGTCCAGAGTGATCCGCACCCGACCGGCGAGTACCGCGTCGTCGGTCCGCTCTCGAACATGCCGGAGTTCGCCACCGCCTTCGGCTGCAAAGCGGACGCGCTCATGGTGAGGCCGGCGGCGAAGCGCTGCGAGGTCTGGTAGCGCTGAGGTTGCTGGTTGCTGGTTGCTGGTTACGGGAGGTGGATCGCGCTGAACTCACGTTCGCGATGCGCGCAGGTTCGTGAGCGCGAAACACCGCACGCAACCAGCAACCAGCAACCAGCAACGGCGTCAGCCCAGCGTGACGAGCTCGAGCAGTTCGATCTCCCGTTCCAGAAACTCGCCGGCGATCCGGCGGAAACGCTCCTCGGCGTCGGTGACGAGGAAATGGTGGAGGGGATCGGTCACCCCCGGGGAATCGCCCAGCGCTTCGCGGACGACCTGCGCCGTCGTCTCCGCGCTGTCGACGATGTGCACCACGTCGCCCACCACCTGCTCGATGGTGGCCCGCAGGATCGGATAGTGCGTGCAGCCGAGCACCAGCGTGTCGATCCCGGCGTCGATGAGCGGCTCGAGGTAGATCTCGGCCACCTCGCGGGCCACATGCGTATTGGCCCAGCCCTCCTCGGCCAGGGCCACGAAGAGCGGCGCCGCCGATTCGATCACCTCGATGTCGGGATCGAGCGCATGGATGGCATGCGTGTAGGCCTTCGAGCGCACGGTTCCTTCGGTGGCGATGACACCGACCACCCCCGAGGTGCGCTCCACCGCGGCGCGCGCCCCCGGCTCCACGACGCCGATCACCGGAATGGACAGCGTCTCACGAAGGATCGGCAGAGCCGCGGCCGTGGCGGTATTGCACGCCACCACCAGCATCTTCACGCCACGCGAAGTGAGGTGGCGTGCCGCCTCCAACGCATACCGCACGACCGTGGCCGGCGACTTGGTCCCATAAGGCACACGCGCCGAGTCGCCGAGATAGATGAGCGCCTCGCGCGGCAAGACCCTGGCGATCTCCCGGAAAACGGTCAATCCCCCTACGCCCGA
>JBDTOZ010000577.1:0-1742 GCA_039932995.1 Acidobacteriota bacterium
CTCGACGACTCGACGACTTGACGACTCGACGACCAGACGACTCGACGACTCGAAGACTCGAAGACTCGAAGACTACCGAACAGCGGCCATCAACTTCTTCCCCACATCCGTATTGTCCTGCAGGCCGGCGAAGGCGGCGGAGCCGGGGCCGAAGGCGAAGAGGGGCACCATCGTGGCGGTGTGGTCGGTGGTCGACCACTCCAGGCGGAAGCGGGCTTTCTTGGTCTCGCTGACGCGCAATCCGCCGGTCTCATGGTCGGCGGTGACGATGACCAGGGTGTCGGTGCGTTTTGCGGCAAAGTCGAGCGCCACGCCGACCGTTTGATCGAACGAGATCAGGGCCTTGCGCAGGTCGATGGCGTTGGTCTGGTGCCCTGAGGAATCGGTCCCTTCATGCTCGATCATGAGGAAGAAGCCCTTCGCGTTTCCGGAGAGACGGTCGAGCGCCCACTGGGCCAGCATCGGCAGCGGCGCGTCGGGCACATCGAGATCGCGGTCCGGACCGGCGAACGAGACCAGCAGTCGCGGGCCGCGGGCCGCGTCCAGTTCCGCACGTGTGTCGATCGCGGTGTAGCCCGCCTTGGCCGCGAACTCGTCGAAGGACGGCCGCCCCTCGGTGCCGAATTTCTCCAGCCCGGTCCCGGCGATGATCTCCACTCCGCGACGCACCATCTGATCCATGACGTCGGGATCGTCGCGGCGTTTCGCATGCGCCGCGAACGCGGCGGGTGTGGCGTCCCAGAAATCGGCCGTCGTGACCAAGCCGGTCACCTTGCCGGCCTTCTCCGCCACCTCCAGCACCGTCGGCAACGACGCGCCGGTGACCGGGTCGAGGCTGAGCGTCTCGTAGTTCGTCTTGAAGCCGGTGGCCAGCGCCGTGGCCCCCGCCGCGGAGTCGGTCACGTAGCGGTCGGCACAGGGAGTGGTGACCAGGCCGACCACCGGCATCGTGCCGATGCGGAACTCCTCCCCGCGAAAGTGCTTCGCCGCGGTGAAATGAGCCGGTCCGGTCCCGTCGGCGATGAGGAGGATGACGTTCTTCGGATGAGGCGCAACGGCCGCGGCGGCAAGGAGGACTGCTGCAAGAGTCAGGTTCATGGTTGTCGATGTTTTTGTTTGTTGCTGATTTTAGTTGCTGGTTGCTGGTTGCTGGTTGTCTGCGGTTTCACGCCTGGACGGGCACATGCTCCCAACCGCTTGCTGGATTCGGCCGAACAGATCGACGAAACACCCCAGACAACCAGCAACCAGCAACCAGCAACACGTCACCCGGCGTGTTCGCGAACGACTTCGCGGACGAGCGTCGAATCATAGCCTTGTGCGACAAGGTATCCGACGAGTGCGCTCTGGCCGGTCTCGGTCTTCACGTAGTCGGGGCCGTGCTTGCGGGCCAGATTGCGCATGCGCTTGGCGCAGAGGGCGACCAGTCCTTCCTGCTCCTTCTCCGGATCGACGTTCTCGGACAGGGCACGTTTCGCATCATCCGCACTGACCCCAGCGGCCTGCAACTCGCGACGGATGCGCAGCTTGCCGACGCGTTTGTTGGAGCGCGTGCGGACGAACGCCCCTGCAAAGCGCTGGTCATCGAGCCACTTCTCGGCGCGAAGACGTTCGATGGTGGCGTCGATGTCGGCACCCTCGAATCGTCGCGAGCGCAGCTTCCGCCGCAACTCCACTTCGCTGTTGAAGCGGACCTTCAGGATGCGCATTGCCGCCGTGTAACAGTCCACCATGGCTTCTCC
>JBDTOZ010000578.1:0-6554 GCA_039932995.1 Acidobacteriota bacterium
GGCGATGGCCGGGCTCGGACAACAGTGAGAGACGGCGAGCGTTCCGTTGACAACCACCAACCGCCAACCGCCAACCGATCCGGCTACACTGCGCGGCGCGATGCGCATCTTCGTCACTGTGATCGCGGCGTGTGCCGCGTTGTATGCGCTGGCCCTCACCTGGCGGCAGAATGAGCGTGCCGCGGGCCTGGACTTCTACATCTACTTCGTGGCCTCAAGGACGATCGACGCTTGTCGCAGAACGTTCATGACGGACTAAGTCGTGGCCGTTCTATTCCGCCACGTGGGCGATCAAGACGTTTGCGGGCCTGCAGGCCATCTACTTCTACATCTACGCGTGGCCGCGCATCTGACGGGCGCGCGGACGTGGGGAAACATCTACGATCGCCGTGCAGAGCCGTGTGGGCGAGGAGGAGTATGCGCAGGCGCAGCAGGGGGTCTCGACACCCCGTAAGCTGGACGTCCCACTCGCACGAAGTCGCGCGATTCGGACGTCTGCCCGGGCCTGCCGTCGTCGGTCCCTACGGAGTTAGCGCATCTCGCAGGCTGGCAAATCGAGGCGAATGGTGCTGGAAGTGGCCATGAGAGTGTAGATGCCGGTACAGCTCTACGAATTCCGGACTGTTGAGAATGCCATGATCGCTCTCCAGTGCTCGGAGCTCCGTTACAATCGCTTCGTGTGCGTTCACGCCATCCTCGCGAGCCAAAGCTCTGCCGCCTCCGTAAGGAAAGGCGTTGTGGTGACGCGCAAGTCGTAGTTGCAAGGCTCCGAGCAGGTACTCCGTAGAATCCACTCCCGCACCAGTGGTCAGGCATTCGCCCTGGTCGTCTTCTGCAAGCCATAGTTCTGTCAAACCAACTCGCTTCCGCATCCAGGAGTACATCACTCGCGCTAAGCGCCCATTGGCGTCTGAGAAGGGGTGGATTGCCAGAAGGGCTGCGCTCAGCAAAATGAGCGCAGCATCGTTGCGTTGAGCGGCCGCGACCTCTGACCAGGCGCGAAGGGCTTCTGCGATCAAAGAGGGTGTCGTACCTACCAAGCGCTTGAATTGCCGTCTTGGATCCATGAAATCCAGGAACTCCCTTGAGCCGAAGGAGATCTCCCTGTTCCGAAGGCCTACCCGCTTCTCTTCGCGGTATAACAACATACGGTTGCACTCGGTCAACACCGCGGTGGGCGAAGTCGAAACGTTGCTGAGCGCCCAAGTCTCCGCGTACCAGGTGTTCAGCTGGTTGAAAAAACGGAGGATCTCGGTGGTATTCGGAGCAGCCTTCCAGTTCAGGCGACGCACGAACCGGGCAGGAGGCTCTTTGCCCTGAGCCGCGGCGGCGTAATCGTGGTCCAGGTACTCGTATGTCTCCTCAATTGCATGTGATGCGATGAAGACTCGTAGGCCCGAGATTGTCAGGGCTTCGAGCGGTTCGCCATCGTGCGTCATAACCGATGTTTGGCGGAAGGCGTTCACAGGCGCCGGGCCGGTGTTACCGGCGTCACGGCCTTGCCTTAGACCGTTTCTTTCGAGAGCCCACCCTGCCGCGTTCGAATCGATCCAACACAGTCGGCAGCTCCTTACGCTCGTGAAGATCCTCGAGAGCCGGCCACGAGAACTCCTCTGGCGTCATGTCACGCGAAACCAGAGCGCGCTCGATCTCCTTTTTCATTCCGTTAAAGTCACCCAGGAGGCACTTGCGCAGAATGACGTATCGCGGCGCTGCCTCGGAGACATCAATGTCACGAATTTCCTTCGGATCGAAGTACCCCAACTTCTTTCGCGCAAACCCCGCATTGAACCGAAGCATCAAACGAGTAGGATCTTCATACGCCTCATTGACGAATTCGGCCGTCGACCATGCCAGCCAGTAGAGTCTTTCCTGCAGCAGCTGCATATTTGCGACGTGAAGTTCACCCGCCGCCTTATGCCTGGCGATCGTGACATCCTTCGGGCTGGGCTCCAGCCTCCTGCTAACCGCATCCATGACGCCCAGGGAATACGAGATCCCATGACCATAGAGCAGCTCGGCGTGTTCCCGAAGGGAGTCCGTGGGCAGTTCGAAAAACGCTTCAGCGCTCGCTGCTGGAGGAGTGCCATGTTCGCCCGACTCGTGCAGAGAACGATGTCTGATCTGCACGAGACTCCTGAGGATGGCCGTTTTTTGGGCTCCGAGCGTGCTGAATTTTTTACAAAAGCCGTTGTTCCACACTGACTTGGCAAGATCGCGAACGCCGATGGCGTTGCCGAAGAAGTCGGCGGCTTCCAGGGTGACGTCGAGCCCTTCCGACAGGCGCTTCGCAAGGGCGTTCGCGGCGATCGCGGATGAGCGCTGGCCAGATAGCACACTTTCGGGATTGAGTAGCACTCCGAGGTGTTCAATGGTCTGGACCGTGGCGGCCTTGACCGGCTCGGTGGTACCCAGGAAGCTGACCGCTCGGCAGATGGACTCGCGGAGAGATCGCTCGACGTCTGCGAATGCGGAGACGTACCAGTTCCGACGAGCCTGAAGAGCCTCATCCGGAGCCAAAAGCTTCTGTTTCAGCGATACTAGCGTGTCCCAGCCTTGTGTGATCGTCCCGAAATGACCCTGAAGATCTTCGGTCGTCCCTGACAGGACTCTCAGGTTGTCCCGTCCCAATGCAGCCGCGTTGTGCAGACCCTTGACGAGATGCTTGAGCTCTGTTTGAAGCCACTGAAGCGCGTGTTGCTGCACGTCTTCATGACGGTCGATCAGGTGACCTTGCCCTGTTTCGTCGTCTCGACTGTCCGGTGGAGCGACGATGGGATCGACAGGCGCCAAGTGCTTCTCGATCTCCCCGAGGCTCATCGTTTTACGTTGCATTGCCACGCGCTGGTCGCGGCACGCCGCTTTTGCCCCGGCGAGCTGACTGATGACATCTGCCAACGCAGAATTCCAGTACTCCTTGAAGTCCGGCGTCGCGCTCATGCGTTCATCTATCGAGGATGCATTACGCAGTTTGCCCGAATCCAATCGAGGGCGGGCTCGCTCCGCATGAAAAACGGCTTGCTCAGGTTCTTGCACAGTTCGGCCACTTGTGCGCGAGCCTCACGGTGCTCGACGACTTGCCACTGCTGTGTACCCAGGCTGAAATCCAAAGGCCGGTCCGAGGCCTGCCCAGCCACGAGAGGACGAGGTCCCCCGATCGCAGCGCCGATCAGTTTCTCGATCACGCCGGCGCTGTCCAGATAGAGGTCGCCACCGAGCACGACATCGGCGTAATTGTGGGCCAGCTGCACGATGCTTCGATACTCGGAGGCAGGAATGCCCGGGATGAATGGCCGGATCGTCAAAACGGTGTGCATCTGCATCTCATGAAACCGCGCCAGCTGTTCGACTCGCTCGAGTGGTGACCGGATCGGGGGTGGCTCGAGTGCCGGATGATCGAGCTGCGAAATGCTGACACATGCGATCAGTCGAAGCCCCTGGCATCGATACGCATCTCCGATCCGCTGAAGCCGGAGCCGCTCCTCCGGGCTGAACAGGTGCCTGCTGGTGAACAGGACGTCCACTTCCAGCTCACGAAGCATGTCGAGAAGCGCCAGCCCTTCCTGAGTTCTCCCGGGAGCGAAGGAATCCGTGTCCCCGCTGATGTAAACGACGTGAAACTGTTCCCTCCGTGATTTGAGCCACGTCACGATCTCAAGAGGCGAGCGCGCCGGGTACCTCGGAAACGGCCCTTGCACATAACAGAAGCGGCATGAGAAAGGGCAATAGCGAGCGCGCGAACTCGGGCCCAGGGAGACCATCGCCCGGCCAAGACCGATGAAGTAGGGTTCCTGCTGTTCGCGCTCGGGCGCGTATGGGTCGAGAGCCATTGCGCCTTCGCGCGCAATTTCATGATGATCACCGCTAAGCATTTGCTCCTCCGAGCTCCGTAAACCTTCTGGTCGACGCGAAGGGAATTGTTCTGCCCTTGACCTTCCAATTGAAGTAGGCGGCCAACCATTGAAGCTTCGCTCTCGTTCGGTCGTCTGACGACTCAGGCAGAGCCCGAAATGTCGTTTCGAGCCTTTGCCGAAGCGACCTCCTCGCCGCCCCATCAACGAAATGAAGGAAATCGAGAAAGGCTGTGTCGTCATCAAGGTCGACAGCAACATGGGGGTTTAGGGCAGAGTTGTGAGTCAGGTCGTAGACCAGTTCGCGCGAGAGGATGATACGCACGGCATTGCCGGCCTCTTTCTCCAGACCAACGGCCCGCGCCAAGGCTGGTCCATAGTCGATGTCGGGACCGTGGTGGTGTGGCCCGCGTACAATGGCGCCTCGCAACAGCACGCCGTAAAAGGCATAAGTTCCCTGGACCGCAGCCAGATTCTTGATGACCTCGATGGCGTGGTTACCATCCTGAGACAAACGTGCCGACATCAGAATGCTGTCCGAAAACCAGCGCACTCCGATGCCGCGATGTTTCTGCAAACGCTTAAGCAGGGGCGCCAAATGACGAGACGCTGCTTGCAGCCCATTGAGAAAGGTGAAGGCCGTCTTCTCATCCAGAGCTGAGCTGCTGGTCCCGAGCGCATCGGCGAACGCCACGATACTATCCGGCATGCGGTCATCCGCTCGAAGAGGGGTGGTTGTCGCGGGTGGCAACGGCAGCGCACGCGAAGTATTCTTTACGTCACCCAGAGTGGGACGATCTTACATGCAATCTGACGGCCCGGAGCAACTTTTTCGCGTCTTGCCGCATCTCGTCCTTGGCGTGGAACCCTTCCCCGGTGACCGACGAGATCCGCTGCCGCGGCGGAAGGCGCGATAGAATGTCCACCGCGTCCCGAACCCGCCGGTGTAACGATGCGGCTGGTAAGTGCGGATTCGGTCAACAAACGCTGGGCTCGGCGAATCTGCGCTCTCGTGAGATAAATCGAGAGCCAGAGCGCTATGCCGCCGAGAAGTCGCGGCTCAGGCGCACCGAGTCGTGCCCAGTTGCGAAGCGAGATCGGAAGCCGCGGATTATCCTCGGTTGCGAAGCACCGATGAAGGTACTGATCCCCACACCGCGGCGGAGACCGGACATCGCTGTCACGATCGCCCACGGACGGGCTGGAGTATGACGGGGTCACATGCTTCGGTTGGCGGGGGTGCCCGCTCCGTCCTGACCGACGAAGTGCGTCCTTCGCCGCTACGCGGCTCGGATGACAGCGAGCGCCAACCGCCAACCAAAAGCTACACTCTGCCCACCCAATGCGGATTCTCGTCACCGTCCTCGCGGCGGCCGCCGCGCTTTACGCCGTCGCCGTCACCTGGCGTCAGAACGAGCGTGCCGCTGGTCTCGACTTTTACATCTACTTCGTAGCCGGACAGCTCGCCGGTCGCGCGGACGTCAGCGATGTTTACGATGACGAGGTCCAGGCACGGGTGGGGGAGGAGTACTTCGAGCACGCGCAGCGAAGCGGCTCGGAGCTGCGCAAGTATGACGCGCAGCGGCGACGCCGGCTCGACCTCGTCTCCAGCCCGTTTCTCTTCACGACGCTGCGCTGGGTGAGCCGCGACTACGAGCGCGCGTTGACGCAATACCACGCCCTCGTGCTCGGCGCGTTCATCGCCGGTCTGCTCCTATTCTGCCGCGCCACTCGCGTTTCGTGGGCTGCGTCGTTCTTTCTCCTCGCAGCCCTGTTGCTTTGGTATCGCGGTTTCGAGGCGGACCTGCGTGTCGGCAACGTCAACTCAATCCAGCTCGCGGTGCTCGGCGCGTTCGTCTGGCTGAGTTGCCGCTCGGCGCGAACCAGCAACCAGCGACGATTCCGTGAAGCGACCCCCTGGATTCTCCTCGGCGCATTGGTTCTCTTCAAACCGAACCTGATGTTCGTGCCGCTCTTGTTCCTCATCGCCCGGGTGGTGCGCCGCGAGTATCGCCGCCTCGGGGCGGAGCTACTCTGCGGTGCCGTGGGAGGACTGGCCGCACTGGTCATCGCAAGCATCAGCTACGGCTCGCCGCGCGTCTGGCTGCAGTGGGTGCGTGCGGCGAATGCGTTCTATCACCGCCTGCCGGGCCGGATGGAACGCAATGTCACGCCGGCACTGACGCTCATCCAGCAGTACGGCGAATGGATCAGTTACGCGCTCGCCGCCTTCCTACTGGCGATCGTCTGCGCGGCCATCGTGCGCTCGAAGAGTGACGATGTGCCGCTCCTGGCCGGGCTGGGCGTGCTGATCTACCTCATGACCGCCAACGTGGTCTGGCTGCACTACTTGGTGCTGGTGATCCCCATCGCGGTGGCTCTGTTGCGATGGCCTTCCACCGGCATCGCCGCTCTTGGTGCGTTGCTGCTCTTTGCCGAAGAGCCGTTCGAGTGGCTGCTCAGGCGTCCGGCTTTTCCGATCGAAACGATGCTCATCACGCCGGCTTTGGCGGCACTGTTCCTCTGTGGCGTGTGGAAACTGTCACACCGGATGCGGTTGAGTAGCTGAGTAGATTGTGTAGCTGGACCAGTTAAGCAGTTGCTAGCTCTCTACCGCTCAGCTACTTAGTCCTCGTTCTCTTGCCCGGTTGGCAGCTCCCTTGCGTTAATGCAGTCAGAATGTTCCGTCGCCGCCCCGATCTT
>JBDTOZ010000579.1:0-12175 GCA_039932995.1 Acidobacteriota bacterium
CCGCCATCGCCGTACTGGACGCGCAGGAGCTGGCGGAGTCCTCGCGGGGGTGAAGCAAGTGGACATGGCGATGCGGTCACGCTCCGCGTTCGGTGAGCGTCAGGCCGTTGGGCGACCTGAGGGATCGGATGCGCCGAGGTAGAATGCGGCCATGGCCCGCGATCTTCGCAAAGTGTTCCGAGAGGCGTTCGAACTGCCAGAGAGTGACCGAGCGACGCTCGCTGGACTACTGATCGAAAGCATCGAAGCGCCGCCCGATCCCGATGTGGAAGAGCGGTGGGCGATCGAAGCGGAGCGACGCTGGCGTCAGATCGAGTCTGGCGAAGTCGAGACGATCCCCTGGGAAGAGGTCAGAGCAAAGCTCTTCCGGCGCGGATGAAACGCGTCAGGTTTCATCCCGAAGCCGACCAAGAGGTCACCGACCAGGAAGCGTGGTATCGGGAACGAAGCGAGGTCGCCGCACAAGGGTTCCTCCTCGAGCTCGATGCGGCGGTCCGATCGGTCGCCGAGTCACCCGAGCGGTGGCCTCGTCAGCAGCGTGGTGAACGTCGATACGTGTTCCCTGGCTATCCATTTGCTCTGCTCTATCGGGTTCGTGAAGACGAAGTGTTCATTACGGCCGTAGCACATCAGAGCCGACGTCCCGGCTATTGGCGTCGCCGCAGGTAGCCGGTCGCGCAACTCAGCGGTGCACCGGCTGAGGTGACATGAACAAATTTCAGCTCTCGTTGCGACTTCCAACGGGTGAGTGGTGATGCGGAGCGGCAAAGGGTAACAAGGACCGCATCACGATGTTGCCGAGAGTCCCTGCCATCATCCGGAGGAAGTGCGCACGCTTCCGACCGAGACGTGGCCGACGGATTTTCATGGGTGTGGATGCAGGAAGCGCTGGGACGTGAAGGATCCGAATGCGGTGGTATTTGGCGATGGCAGAGGGTGTTTCCGCCGGCACAGCGGAGCATCGGTCGCGCCGCCATCACTGTGTGAGCAACGATCCAACAGGCGGTCCATGAGGCGGTACTGATGCGTAGTCCGTTGGACGGCGGAATATCGCGCGAGCCTGCTTCGGAGAACCATGACGAAACCTCGAATCCTTCGAAAAGAAAGTAGCAGCTCTCGCTCCCGAAGCTTGCGGCGTTTCGTGCATGGTTTGTTGGGCATGACTGGCAGGTTTGGGATCGTGAGATCGAAGAGGACGTCACGGCGGGTCGTCTCGACGCGTTGGCGGAGGAAGCTCTCGCCGAACATGCGCGCGGCCAGACGACGGAGCTTTGAGCCATCGCGCCGGTCATCGATTCTGGCGTCTCTTCGCGGGATTGCCGGCCGAGGTTCAGCTGGTTGCCGGCGAGAACTCGAGCTCATCAAAGCTGATCCGCGCCATCCATAGTTTCATCTCAATGTGTGGGCCGGTACTGGTCTGTTCGGGTCGACGCGTCATACCGCGCGCTGGGAGTTGACGCGCAAAGCGGAATTCTATGGTTCTGGATCGGACCTCACGAAGAATACGCGCATCATCAAACCGGTCCTAAACCCGCGTCCAACTCTACGGTGCACCGGACGCCGACCGCTGCGTTACCGCATCCCGAGATCAATACCCCTTCGCGTGCGGTCGGCGCCGGTGAGCGTCAGGCCGTTAGCGCCCTCGGGTGGTAAGCTCGAGATATGAAAGAGATCCCCGAGTTCCAGAATCTCTCGGTGCCGGAGCGGCTCGAACTCGTGTCGGCGATCTGGAACAGCATCTTCCACGATCTCGAAGAGTTCCCGATATCTTCAACGCTTCGGCAGGACCTCGAAAGCGAGTTGGAGGAGCATCGCCGCGACCCGAACGGCAGCCGCTCATGGGAGCTCGTTGACGGGGAGCTGTTCGGAGACGAGTGAAGCGCGACGTCGTAGTTCGCCCTGCTGCGGAGAGCGACATCCGGCGGGCGCGGGACACCTATCGTGCCGTGTCGTCGCGGCTCGCGCTACGATTTCGTGAAAGCATCCGGGAGCGAATCAGGCGGATCGCGGAGCGGCCGGAGGTATCCCTGTGTGACCGGCGAGATCCGCCGGACCATCACGAGAGATTTTCCTTACTCCGTTTTCTACGCGCTCGACAGTTCCGATCGAGTGGTCGTGCTGCGCGTCATTCATCAGGCTCAGGATCCGTCTGAATGGCCGACCACGACGTAGCCGGCCCCAGCACGTTGAGACCGTCATCCGTGCCGCTGCGGTGACGTGGAGCGCCGGCGTCTCGCCGGCTGGACGGGCGGCGTCCCGCCGCGGGAGGGGGACGCGTGCAAACGATCGAGTGCGTGGCTCTCGAGATGTGCACGTTCCTTTGTGACGGTCGCGGGGCGCAGGCGAGGACGCCTGCGGGCCAGCCGGCGGGACGCCAGCGCTCCCACGGAGCCGTGGACTCGGAGTCCACGCTCAGTTGCTTGCAGGCATGCAGCTCTTCACCAGCGCGCTGAGCGCGCCGATGTCGAAGGGCTTGGGGAGGAAGGCGCAGATGCCGGCGTTGACGGCTACGGCCACGTCGGGATCGCGGTTGGCGCTGACCACGATCACCGGGATGCGGCTGAGATCCGCGACCTGCTGGCGCTCGCGGAGCACATCCCAGCCGGACATGATCGGCATCATCAGGTCGAGCACCACCACGTCCGGGTGCTCGTCGCGCATCAGATCCAGCGCTTCCTTTCCGTTTCCGGCCTCGAAAAACGAGTAGCCGTCACGTCGCAGCGCGGCCACGATCATCCGCCGGATGTTCGGGTCGTCATCGACGACCAGCACGGAGCAACTACGCCCTTCCGCTTCCACCGCAGCGGAATTATGCCCGATGTCACCGGTTACAGCGCACGAAATGAAGGTCGCCGTGGCCATGTCCGGCGGCGTCGATTCCTCGACTGCCGCGTATCTGCTCAAATCCCAGGGGCATGAGGTGGTCGGTTTGTCCATGCAGATGTACGACAACCTCAGCAATGCCGAGACGACTTACGGAGGCTGCTGCACGATCGACGATCTGGCCGACGCGCGCCGCGTAGCCTGGCGGATCGAGGTCCCGCACTTCACGCTCAATCTCGAAGCCAATTTCCATGAGAAGGTCATCACTCCCTTCGTGCAGGGCTACCTCTCCGGCACCACTCCCAGTCCGTGCGTGCTCTGCAACACGCACGTGAAATTCGACCTCTTCCATCAGAAGGCCATCGCCATCGGCGCACAGAAGATTGCCACCGGCCACTACGCGCGCATCACCCGCGCGGACGACGGCCGCTACGAGTTGCGCAAGGCGTTGGATCTGGCCAAGGACCAGTCGTACTTTCTGTTCGAGCTCTCGCAGGCGCAACTCGCGGAGGCGATGTTCCCGCTGGGCGACCTGACCAAGCCGGAAGTGCGCGACATCGCAGAAGAGGCCGGGCTCTCGGTGGCGCGCAAGAAGGAGTCGTACGAGATCTGCTTCGTGCCGGAGCAGGACGGCTACGCGAAGATCGTGGAGCGCGAGGCCGGCATGGGTCCGGCCGAGGGCGCCGGCGAGATCGTCGACATGGACGGCAACGTGGTCGGCACGCACGAGGGCTACTACGGCTTCACGATCGGCCAGCGCCGCGGTCTGCAGATCGGCGGCACGCCGGACCGCACGTATGTCGTGGACGTGAATCCGTTCACCAAGCGCGTGACCATCGGTCCTGCGTCGGCCCTCGACCGGGACGAGTTGCTCGCCGAGCGCGTGCATTGGATCAGCGGCGTTGCGCCTCAGAGCCCCATCGAGGTGCAGGCGCGGGTCCGTTCGCGCATGCCCGACGTGGCGGCCACGGTCACCCCGCTCACCGATGGCAAGGCACGCGTGACCTTCGCCCAGAAGCTCCGCGCCGTCGCCCCCGGCCAGGCCGTGGTCTTCTACCAGGACGACCTCTGTCTCGGCGGCGGTTGGATCGTCCGGGACTGACCCTTCGGCTAGACTGTGGCCTCAATTCAGGAGGCTCACCATGCGCACCTTTCTGGCGCTTTTTCTTGCCGCTCCGCTCACGCTCTTCGCTCAGGAGCATGCGGGTCACGACCACGATCATGGTGCCGCCGATCTGGGGAACATCGGTCAGGCGCATCTGGAGACCTCGTGCAATGAGGTGGCCGCGCGGGAGATCGACCGCGGCGTCACGCTCATGCATTCCTTCTGGTATGCCGAGGCGGAGAAATCGTTCCGCCGGGCCGCGGCGGCGGATTCAGGATGCGGGATGGCCTGGTGGGGCGTGGCCATGTCGAACCTCCATCCGGTCTGGGCGCCGCCCGCGCCGGACGAATTGGCGGCCGGAAACGAGGCCGCGGAGAACGCGACGCGGATCGGCGCGAAAACCGATCGGGAGAAGGCGTACATCGCCGCGATCTCGACCTATTACGCCGATTCCGGGAAGAGCGATCATCGGGCGCGCATGCTGGCGTACGAGAGCGCGATGGCCGCGCTCGAGGGCGATCATCCGAAGGACCGCGAGGCGGCCATCTTCCACGCGCTCGCGCTCATCGGCATCGCCCAACCGACTGACAAGAGCTACGCGAATCAGAAGAAGGCCGCGGCCATCCTGAACCGCCTGCTGCCGGAGGCGCCCGATCATCCGGGCATCGCTCACTATCTGATTCACAGCTTCGACTATCCCGAGCTCGCGCAACTGGCCCTGCCGGCCGCGCGCGTGTACGCGAAGCTCGCCCCCGGATCGCCGCACGCCCTGCACATGCCTTCCCACATCTTCACGCGGCTGGGACTATGGGACGAGTCCATCGCCTCGAATCTGGCCTCGGCGCAGAAAGCGCACGACTACGTCTCGAAGTTCATGCCCGGCGCGACCTCGTTCGACGAGCTGCACGCGGTCGACTATCTCGTGTACGCGTATCTGCAGGAGGGGAAGAACGGCGAAGCGCAGAAGCTGGTGGCCAAGACGGCGGCGGCCACGAAGATCGACAAGCCCGCGAACTTCGCCGCCGCTTATGCCGTCGGGGCGGTGCCGGCCCGCTACGCGCTCGAGCGTCATGAATGGAAGGAAGCGGCGGCGCTCACCGTGCCGGCGAATATCGCCTGGGACAAGGTTCCGTACGCCGAGGCGCACATTCACTTCGCGCGTGGGATCGGAGGAGCGCGGTCGGGGCAACCGGTGATCGCGCGCGCCGCATTGGTGCGACTGGCCGCCATCCGCCAGGCCCTCCTCGATCAGAAGAACACCTACTGGGCCGATCAGGTCGAAGTGCAGCGGCTCGCCGTAGCGGCCTGGCTGGCGCGCGCGGAACATCACGAAGACGAAGCGCTTCGGCAGATGCGCGCCGCCGCGGATCTGGAGGCTTCGATGGACAAGCATCCGGTCACTCCCGGCCCGATCCTTCCTGCGCGGGAGCTGCTCGCAGAGCTGCTCGTCGATTCCGGCCACAATGAAGAGGCTCTCGCCGAACTGCAGATCGTCTTGCGCGACGCGCCCGGCCGCCGCAATGCCCTGCGGCTCGCCAGTCAGTTGAGCAAAGAGGCGCCGCGCGCCGGCGAGTGAGCCCCGGTCCGTGGTGCAAAAGAGCCGTTGGCCACTAGAATGCCCATTTTGGAGGCGGGAGCGTGTCGGTCGGCAGGTCGCCACAGATTGACGCAGCGCTGGCGGAACTGCAGCGATATCTCCAGAACGAGATCTCGCCGGATGCCGGTGCCGGCACCATCGCCCTGCTCATGGCCCAACCGCCTGACGTGGTGATGCAGCACGTCGGGCCCTGGTCGCTTCAGCAGGCCAGCCGGCACTCGGCTCCCGTGTCCGACATCCTCGTCCATGCTCTCAAGAAGTTCTACATCCTGGGCGAGCTCGATCTGCTCGACCGCGAAGCCATCGCGAACTATCTCGATCGCGTGACCGGACCGGCCCTGCGTCTCTGCGCCAACGATGACGAACGTTCGCAACTGCGCGAGAAGCTGACGTGGATGCGCGCGTCCAAGAGCACCACGTCCACGATCCCCGTGGCCGCGCCCGTCTCGAGAGTCTCCCCACCCGCTCCCCAGCCGCCGCCTTTGCTCGCGGGCGACGATGACGCGCTGGCCACCCGGCGGCTCTCCCTCATCCTCGACCGCCTCGGTGGGTCCGCCGCCGGCGGACTCCCGGCGGCTCCGGCCGATCCGCAGGCGCTGGCCCAGATGCTGACGATGGCGGCCACGAGCTCGAAGAGCGGGCAGCAGTTCAATGAGTACCTGGATCAGATCCGGCCCCTGGCCGGTGCGGCCGGAGGCAACGTCTTCGTGATTCTGGGGGGCGGATTGCCGTCCTGGGATCTCCCAACGTTGCCCGGAACCGTCAAGCCGCCCGCGCAGATCGGCGCGATGGAGAAGATCATCGACCTGGCCGAGGACCCGGCCATGGCCATGGACCGGTTCCGCGAGCTGGTGAATGCGGCGGTGGACAAGTTCAACGCCGGCTCGCTGGCGGCCACGGTCTGGATGCTCGACGTCGCCCAGAACACCATCACCGACCGGCAACTGGAGGCGCTCACCGTCAACGCCATCTGCAGTGAAGCCGCGGAGCGCATCAGCTCCGTGAAGCTGCGCCAATACGTGGAGAGCAAAGGCAAACACGCCGCGCTGCGCATCGCACTCGATTTCTTCCCCACCCTGCGCATGGAGCCCCTCTTCCGATTGCTCCGCGGTGAGCCGCGCGCCGAAAGGCGGCGCACGCTGTTGGGACATCTCGAAGCGCACCTCAGCCGCGGACGGGAGCTCACCCTGAATGAGCTCGAGCGGGAGCTCGGCCGGACCGACGTCGACACGTACTACCTCCGCAACTTGATCTATCTCCTGCATCGGATCGAGAGAGAGAGTCTGGACGGATTGGAGCGGGAGCTCGCCGCGCTGGAGCGCTCCTCGGCACGCGGGCAAAACATCTACGTGGTCAAAGAGGCGGCCACGGCACTCGGCCAGATCAAGACCGAAGCTTCGGTGGCCTTGCTGACCACCCGTCTCGCGGAATTCGAGTCCATCCTCCTCCGCAGCGACCGATCGATGTACCCGATCGACGAGATGCAGAAACTGCTCGATCGAATCGTCAGTGCCATCGCCCGCATCGGAACCCCGGCAGCATTGCTCACCGTGGCCCGTCACGGGATGAAGGCGAACCCGTTGCTGGGCGATACGCGCGCGCGACTGGCCGCTCTCTCCCAACACGACCTCTCGTTCGAGGAGGAGGCCGTCGAGGTCCTGCTTAAAGCTCTCCGCGACGAGATCCCGGGCAAGCTCCTGGGCCGGCTGGTTCCGAAACGTCAGGAGGGGACCCTTCTGCTGATCGAAGCACTGTCGGGCACGCGTTCCGACGCCACCGACGAGCTCTTCGCCGACATTGCCCGTCGCTTTCCCGTCGAGGACATCGGCCGCGCCGCCGCCAAGATCCTGGAGCGAGGCACCGTCCCGAAAAAGACGCTCAGCGAGCGCAGCGAGCCTGCGGCCACGCTCACCGGAGAACTGGAGTTCTTCGGTCTTCCGACCGTCATGCAGTCGCTCGGCGAGATGCGCGCCACCGGGATGGTCACCCTCAGCACCAAACAAGGCCTGGCCGTGGCCGGGCTGGCCTTCGTCGAGGGAAAGTTTCTCAACGCGCAGAGAGGTCCCCTGCGAGGAACCGACGCGCTCTACGAGATTCTCGAGCGGCCGGTGGCGGGAACGTTCACGTTCGTGGCCCACTCGCTGGAGAGGATGAAGAGCACCATCGAGCCGCGCGAGATCATGGGCCTTCTCTTCGAAGGAGTGCGTCGCCACGACGAACTGCAGCAACTGATCGCCCTCATCCCCGACGATCTGAAGCTCGCCAAAGGCAGCGTCAAGCCGACCCCACATGAAGAGGAACAGGAGCCCACGCTGGTCCGCGAAGTATGGATCCAAGCCTCGTCCGGCAACCCCGTCAAAGAATGGGGCGGCCAGATCAACGCCGACTCCTACCGCATCCGCCGCCTCATCGCCCACTGGCTGGAAACCGGCGCGCTCGTGCAGGCATCGGGTTGAGGGCACGAGGTGCGATCCGCCCCCTACGCGTTCACTCGTGAAGGGCGTCTCGCTGGAGATCGGAATCACGCGAATCACGCGCGGGTCGACCGGCCGCAACTCACTTCCAACGACACTCGGAATACGCCAACACATCTTTGTGTCCACCCGCATTGGACGCGAAGAGACGTGAGCTGGAGCGACGTCTTCGGGCATGCGGCTGGCGGTTGTTGCGCCACCAGTCGGCATGACGTTTGGACAGATGGCGTGCAGGGAACGGACATGAGATTTGCCGGAAGACTGGTTCGCGATGGCCGTTGGTGGTTGGCTGAAATCCCCATGCTCGACGCGCTCACGCAAGGCCGCACACGACGTGAGGCGCTCGAGATGGTGAAGGATTGGCTCGAGACGGCCGTGAACCGCGGCGATTTTTACGCGACCGTACACGAAACGGGCCGTGCCGAATTTGAGGTCTCCGGTTCTGACGCCACATCGATGATCGCGCTCTTGTTGCGCCGTCGCCGGGCCGCAAGCGGCGCTTCGCTGCGAGACATGGCCGAGCGGCTCGGAGCCACGTCGCGAAACGCCTACGCGCGATATGAACGGGGCGAAGCGGCGCCGACGCTCGAAAAACTGGACGCTTTGCTAAAAGCAACCTCGCCGGGTGGAGACTTCGTCATCCGCGAGACTCAATAGCAAGCTGTCCGAGGAAGAGCGGCAGAGAGCGCTCGGAGGACGCGTTTCGGTGCGTATCGATGGCTCCTGTACGCCGTCTTCGCCGACGGTCGACTTGCGCCTAACTTCCAATGTTGGCTGTCGCGCCGAAAATCGAGCCCACCTAAATTGTGCGCGCCGTGTCTCTTCTAGCTAGCACGATACGTCCGTTCGGTTATACGCGGAGAGGAGCTACGGCATGGCGGAAGAACGAGTGTTTTTGAGTGACAGCGGGATCTATATCTCGAACACGAAGGTCAATATCAACGGTACGACCTATGCGACAGCGAACATCACTTCGGTAGCGAAGCGATTCACGCCGGCCAGCAAAGGCTGCGCTATTCTTCTCGTCGTTGCGGGTGCATTCGCCCTCCTGGGCTCCTTTGGCGCATTCAACTCGTCGGCTAGCAGCGGCGCGGTGGCGCTTCTCTTCGCACTGGCCATTCTGGCGGCCGGTATTGCGTGGCTTCGTGCTTTGAAGCCCACGTATCACGTCGTACTCGCTTCTGCAGCGGCGGAGCGACAGGGCCTGAGCTCGAAAGATGAGGCTCTCGTCGATCGCGTCACGATGGCGATCAATGACGCAATCACTCACCGCGGCTAGTCCTCGCCTAAGGGCCGCCGCAACAATAAATCAATGTAATCAATCGTAAAGGTGCCGGGTGACGCGATGGGGGCGGTGGCCTTTGGATAGCGATTGAGCCCGTATCTGGGCATATTTGTCGTTGCACGGTTCGGCAAGTTCTGGCACCATTACGCCTATGTTTAGCGTAATGGTGCCAGAATGAGACCCGCTGAGTTCGACGCGCAGGCTTTGGCCGTGGTGCTGCGCAGGCAGAAGATCGCCACTCTGCCCGAGTTGATGGCGGCGCTGGGCAGCGCCCGGCGCACGGTGTTCCGCAAGCTCCAGGAACTGTCCTACCGAACGAGCTACTCTCATCGGGGGGCGTACTACACGCTCGAGGAGATTGCTCGATTCGATGAGAACGGCCTGTGGTCGCACGGCGATGTCTGGTTCTCTGTCCACGGTACGCTGCTAGCCACTGCGGCCGTGTTTGTGGATGACGCTGAACAGGGCTACTTCGTCGAGGAGCTTGACCATGAGCTGCGAGTAGGCACCAAGGATGTCCTTCGCAAACTGGTGCGAGATGCTCGTCTGGCGCGCGAACGGCTCGCCGGCCAGTTCCTATACTGCGCTCAGGACGCCGGTCATCGCCGTCAGCAGTTGCTGGCTCGGCGCGTGTTGCTCGCAGAACCCGGGGCCGCTGGGCCGTTGCCTGAGTCAGCTGCGATGCCTGATGAACTGCGGGCAGCCATCGTGCTGTTTTTCAGCCTGCTCGACGAGAAACAGCGTCGGCTATACGCTGGGCTCGAAGCCCTCAAGTCGGGACGAGGGGGCGATGGCCGGATCGCGGAGTTGCTCGGGCTCGATACCGGCACAGTGGCTCGCGGTCGGCGAGAACTGCTGGCGCAAGACGTCGAAATCGACCGAGTCCGCGCCACGGGAGGCGGACGCCGGTCGGTGGAAAAAAAACGCCAGAAGTGATCGATAGGATCGCAGACCTGATGAAGCACGAAACGGCTGGCGATCCGATGACCGATCTGAAGTGGACGCACAAGACCACCGAGAAAGTCGCGTCGGAGCTGTCGGCGATCGGCATCACCGTGAGCTCCAACACCATTGCGAAGCTCCTCCGGCAGATGGGCTACTCCCTGCGGGTCAACCACAAGCAACTGTCCCGGGTGTGCAAGACCGCGCCCGAGGCGCGAGACGCTCAGTTCCGTCACATCGCCCAACTCCGCGAGGACTGCGCCGTAGGCGGGCTACCACTCATCAGCGTCGACACCAAGAAGAAGGAGTTGATCGGGCTGTTCAAGAACCCGGGCGTAGCCTGGAATCAGCAGCCCGTCCTAGTCAGCGACCACGACTTTGGTTCCGAAGCTGTCGGAAAGGTCGTTCCCTACGGCATCTACGACGTGCTGGCCAACCGGGGGACCATCTATCTCGGCACTTCGATCGATACAGCCGAATTCGCAGTCGATGCCATTGAGGCGTGGTGGCTCAGCGAAGGCCGCCAGCGCTACCAAGGAGTCGGGCAACTCATCATCCTTGCCGATGGGGGTGGAAGCAACGGATCGTCCAATCGACTGTGGAAGTGCCGACTCCATCAGTTTGCCCTACGCAATGGACTTGCGGTGACCGTTGCCCACTATCCCCCTGGTACATCCAAGTGGAATCCGATCGAGCATCGCCTGTTCAGCGAGATCTCCAAAAACTGGGCAGGACGGCCCCTCGAGAGCCTCGAGACCACGCTCAACTACATCCGCACCACCCGGACGAAAGCAGGGCTACAAGTACGAGCTCACCTGCTCGACAGGCAGTACGACAAGGGACTCAAGATCACCGACGCCCAGTTGAGGGATATCTCCATCGAAACACACGAGCCCCTTCCCAGATGGAACTACACGCTCAACCCGGATCAAGCGAAGTCCACTTTGAAACCGGGAGTTATTGCTGCGTGAACCCTAAGCAGTTCGCTGCCATGCTCGGCGTATGATTCACCGCTCTTGCCGCATGAAGCACGTTGCGGCTGAGTGGCAAGACATCAAGTGCCGGTATGAGACATCGACTCCTGATCGGCTTCGCCGTGATCCTGTTTCTTGTGGCCAGCTGGCCGTCGTACGAGGCGTGGCGCGTTTCGCGCTTCCGGCGCGTTCGCATTGGAATGACCCGGTCCGAAGTATTGCAGGTCGTCGGGCGCCCGACTTCGGCGTCGGCGCAACAGTGCCTGGAGGCGGAGAGCTGCGAGCCAGGTGACTGCTGGCTCTACCGCCAACGCATGTTCGAGCACCTCGTTGTGCACTTCGATGCGAACGGCCACGTGGCATGTGTAGATGTCTACCGGCCAGAAATACGCCAGTCGGGTTAGCAAAGCCCGCGTACGCGGGCGCCAGAAGATGGCCCACCCCTATCGTTTCTCCTGCCGCCTACGACGGCCAAGGCCAAATTCCGGGCACGGCTGCAAAGCGGGCGCGGACGCGCGAAGGCGCGTTCCACAAGGTAGCCCCGGGCTCGGCCCGGGGAACGTCGTCAGTGTGGTGCGGCCGCGAAGGCGGCCGCCACAACGTTCGGCGGAGCGTTACTCGACGTTGGCGCGACATGTGGCGACCGCCTTCGCGGCCGCGTTTAGAATCGAATCTCGTTTTCCCCGGGCCGAGCCCGGGGCTAGATTGTTCGACGCGCCTTCGCGCGTCAATAGCGGTGGACGTAGTCCACCGGTGCGGTGGACTTTAGTCCACCGGGCACTCGCGACGCGCGTGCCGAAGCCGGGTGAGGCGCTCGGGACGGCCGTGCCGGGAGCCTCGTTCAGTGACGCCGCCGCGACGGCAGAGGGGACGTCCTCGCGAGAGCCTCGGTGGACTAAAGTCCACCGCTCCACCAGACGAGAGTCCACCGCGGGCAGGATGCCCGCGGCCCCTTACCGGAGTGCCTTGGCGCGA
>JBDTOZ010000580.1:0-19146 GCA_039932995.1 Acidobacteriota bacterium
CCGGATCCGCCGCCGCGGTGTTGTTGCCCGAGGAGATGTTGCGGAAGGTGAGATGGCCGGCCCCGATGGTCGTGCTGGTCACGCGCAGTGCCGTGGCGCTGGTGGACGTGATGTCGTTGGTGCCGGTGATGGTCAGCGAGGCGAACGTATTCGACGTGGCCGCGAAGCCCTCGCCGGTGATGGTGTCGATGTCCAGGCCGCCGCTGAAGGTGACCGAGCGGCTGCCGGCGTTGGTGTTGAACAGGATGCCGGCGCCGTTCTCGTCGATGGCACCGCTGAAGGTCATGTCGTCGGTGGCGTCGTCACCGGCCCAGCTGACGACCGAGATGGCGCGCGCCGAGGCCGAGGTGTTGACGATCGTGCCCGCGTAGCTGATGCCGGCGTTGCCGCCACTCACGTTGAAGATCGGTCCGGTCGCGCCGGCCGTCGTGGTGATGGTGCTGCCGGCCGGAGCGGAGAACCGCGCATTGGAGACCGTGCTGTCGGAGACGCTGGTGAGCGACACGCCGCTGGTGGGCGTGCTGGAGCTGGACATGGTGCCGAGCTGCAGGTCCACCGTGGCGTTGTTCACGGACACGGCCGGGCCACCGGCAGCAGTGATGTCGCCGCTGTTCGCCGTGACCACCAGACGCATGCCGGTGCCGGCGGCGATATTGGCCGAGCCGGTGCTGGTGAGGAACAGCCCCGTGCCGGCGCTATTGAAGATGTTGAGATCGGAGAAGTTGAGATCGCCGGTGACGTTGGTCAGCACCATGCCGCTCGTGCCCACCCCGTTTCCGGAGGCGCCGATGGTGTGCGTGCCGGCGTTGACGACGTCATACGCGCCACCCACGACCTGGTCGAAACGGGCCGTGTTGACGCTCACGCCCGTGCCACCGGTGTTGCCGTCCACGGAGATTCCCGCGAAGGTGGTGATGTTCAGGGTTCCCCCGCCGGAGCCGTCGACGAAGACGCCCGTGGCGGTGGAGTTGACGCCGGTGAGGGTGTTCAAGGCCAGGTTGACCGTGCCGGCCGTGGTGCGAACATCGATCGCGTTGGCCGAGGCCGTGCCCGTCCAGTTCTGCACGATGATGCTCAGGCCCAGCGTGCCGGTGGCACCGGCATTCACGTCGATCGATTCCGCCGTCGTGCTGCCGAAGGTGATGGTTCCGATGGTGAGCGTCGACGAGCCCGAGTAGGCGCCGGTCGCGGTCAGGTCGATGGCGTTGCCGCCCGTCGAGCTGAGGTTCAGGCCCTGGATCTCCACCGGCATGGCCGCGGTGACCTTGACGGTGTCGGTGGCCGAGGTGATGGGCGGCCGGGTCCCGGCCACGACCAGAGTGGTCGGCGCGCCGTTGCCGTTGAGGTTGCGGTTGATGAAGAGGCCCACACCTTCACCGATCAGATGCTGATTGGCCTCGAGCTCGATGTTGCTGGTGAGCGACGCGCCGTTGTGCACGAAGATGAAGTCGCTCGGTCCGTCGATGTCCCCTGCCCCGCCGGCTCCGTTGAGCGTGGCGAAGGAGCCGAGTGGGGAGAGTGATGTGCCGTTACCGCTGGCGCCCTGCTGCACGTACCAGATCATGTCGAACAGCGTGAAGCTGACGGTGCCGCCGGCGCTGGCAGCGGTTCCCACCACCGGGGTATCCGTGGCGGTGTAGGAGAAGCTGCCGGAGGTGGCACCGGGGGCGGGAGTGAAGCTGAACTGTCCGTTGGCCTCGACGTGGATGACCGCACCACTGATGGTGCAGTCGAACGGCGCGGTGACGTCGCCGCAGCCGGTGATGGCGGTGACGGCGAAGGGATCGCCTTCCACGTCGCTGTCGTTGTCGAGCACGCCCAGGTACGACGACGCTCCGGCCGTGGTCTCGGACGTCTTCGGGGTGGTGGTGCCCGGGGTGTAGTCGACCTGCAACTCGGTGTTGCCCAGGGCCTCGAACGTCTCACCGGCGATGCTCGGGGCATCGTTGACGGCGATGACGTTGATGTTGCTGGTGACCGGCGTGCTCAGGTTGTTGAGGGCCTGGCCGTCGTTGACCTGCCAGGTCACGGTGCGCAGCGCCTGGGACGGATTCTCCGAGGTGTTGTTGTACTTGATGCTGCGTAGCGCGGTCTGGTAGTTCGCGACCGTGGTGGTCCCGGTGAGCGTCATCGTGCCGGTGGCGGCCACGAACGAGCCGGAGATCGGAGCCACGTTGACGTACGACAGCACGTCCTGGCCGTTGATGTAGTTGCCGGTGATCTGGATCGTGGCGCCGGTGAGGTTGGCGTTGTCGATGTCGCTCACCGTGAGCGAGGTGTTGATGGCCGTGGCCGGATCGTTCTCGGTGTAGTTGAGCGTCACCGCGCCGGCATTCACGACCGGAGCGTCGTTGACGTTGATGACGTCGATGGTGGACGTCGGGCCATTGCTGTTGACGTCGCCGTCATTGACGCGCCAGGTGACGGTGCGCTGCAGCACGGACGGGGCCTCGGACGTGTTGTTGTACTTCACGTTCTGCAACGCGGTCTGGTACGCAGCCAGCGTGTCGCTGCCGGTCAGGGTCAGCAGGCCGGTGCCCACCGTCCACACGCCCGTGATGTTGGCCGTGTTCGCGAACGAGAGCACGTCCTGACCGTTCTGGTAGTTGCCGGTGATCTGGATCGTGGCCGACTCGATGTTGACGTCGTCCGCGTCGGTGATCGTGGCCGAGGTGATGGCGCTGGTGGCGGCATCGTTCTCGGTGTAGGTCAGGTTGCCGCTGACGCTGAGAACCGGCGCGTCGTTGGTGGCGGTGACGTTGATCGTGGTGGTGTCGGTGCCGCTGGAGGGCTCGTCGTCATTGACGGTCCACGTCACGGTGCGCGGCGCGACCGACGGGTTGTTGGAGGTGTTCTGGTAGGTCACCGTCCGCAAGGCCGACTCGAAGTTGGCAGGCGAGGCGGGACCGGTCAGGGTGAGGGTGCCGCTGCCGGCCACGAAGTTCCCCGTGATTCCGAAGGCGTTCGTGAAGGCCAGGATGTCCTGACCGTTGACGTAGTTCGCGGTGATCTGCACCGTGGCGCTGGGAAGCAGCGCGTCATCGACATCGGTGACGGTAAGTGCGGCGTCGATGGCCACAGGGCCCGCATCCTCGGTGTAACCAAGCGATGCGGCGGCGTTGATCACCGGCGGGTCATTGACCGCGGCCACGTTGATGGTGCTGGTGGCGACGTTGCTGAGGTTATTCACGCCGGCGCCGTCGTTGACCTGCCACGACACGGTGCGCGCCAGGGTCGAGGGACCCTCGGACGTGTTGGCGTACTTCACCGTCCGCAGCGCGGCCTGGTAGTTGGCCACGGTGTCGGGTCCGGTCAGGGTCAGGGTACCGGTGCCCGCCACGAACGAACCGCTGATCGGACCGATCGTCGCGAACGAGAGCACATCCTGTCCGTTCGCGTAGTTGCCCGTGATCTGCACGGTGGCGCTGGCCAGGGTGGGGCTGTCGACGTCGGCCACGGTGATGGTGTTGTCGATGACGGTGGCCGGATCGTTCTCCGTGTAGTTCAACGTCGCACCGGCGGTGATGACCGGGTTGTCGTTGACGGAGGTGACGTTGAGGGTCGTCGAGTCGGTCCCGCTGGAAGGCTCGTCGTCGCTCGCCGTCCAGACGATGGTGCGCGGCGCCGGCGACGGGCTGTTCGAAGTGTTCTGGTAGGTGACGGTCCGGAGAGCGGACTGATAGTTCGCCGGCGATACCGCTCCGGTGAGATTCAGCGTCCCGGTGGCGGCGACGAAGTTCCCCGTGATTCCGAAGGCATTGGTGAACGCCAGGACGTCCTGACCATTGACGTAGTTCGTGGTGATCTGGACCGAGGCTCCGGTCAGCGTGGCATCGTCCGGATCCGTGACCGTGATGGTGTTGTCGAGCACGACCGCACCGGCGTCTTCCGTGTACCCGACGACCGCAACTGCGTTGACGGCCGGAGGATCGTTGACGGCGATCACGTTGATCGTGCTGGTCACGCCGGTGCTCGGAGTGACGCCGTCCGTGGCGATCCAGGTCACCGTGCGTGCGGCCACGGAGGGATTCTCGGACGTGTTGGCGTACTTCACGGTGCGCAGCGCAGCCTGGTAGTTGGCGACCGTGTCCGTGCCGGTCAGAGTCAGAGTGCCGGTGGCCGGGGCGAACGAGCCGCTGATCGGACCGAGCGTCGCGAACGAGAGGACGTCCTCGCCGTTGACGTAGTTGCCGGTGATCTGGACCGTGGCGCCGGTCAGGTTGGTGTGATCCGCATCCGTGGCCGTGATGGTGTTGTCGATGACGGTGGCCGGGGCGTTCTCGGTGTAGTTGAGCGTGGCACCGGCGGTGAGCACCGGGGCGTCGTTGACGGAGCTCACGTTGATCGTGCTGGTGACGCCGCTGCTCGGCGTGACGCCGTCCGTGGCGATCCAGGTCACCGTGCGTGCGGCCACGGAGGGATTCTCGGACGTGTTGGCGTACTTCACGGTGCGCAGCGCAGCCTGGTAGTTGGCGACCGTGTCCGTGCCGGTCAGGGTGAGCGTGCCGGAGCCGGCGGCGAAGCTGCCGCTGATGGCGCCGATGGTGGCGAACGAGAGGACGTCCTGACCATTGGCATAGTTACCGGTGATCTGCACCGTGGCGCCGGTCAGGTTGGTGTTGTCCGCGTCCGTCGCGGTGATCGTCGTGTCGATGGCCGTGGCCACCTGATTCTCGGTGTAATTGAGCGTGGCGCCGGCCGTGAGGACCGGAGCATCGTTGACCGCGGCCACGTTGATGGTCGAGGTGGCGATGTTGCTGAGGTTGTTCGTCGCATCGCCGTCATCCACGCGCCACGACACGGTGCGCGCCAGCACGGACGGATTGTCCGAGGTGTTGACGTACGTGACGCTGCGCAGGGCGGTCTGATAGTTCGCGGTCGAGCTCGATCCCGTGAGCGTCAGCAGCCCGCTGGCGGGCGTGAACACTCCGTTGATGCCGTTCTGGGTCGTGAAGCCGAGGACATCCTCGCCATTCACGTAGTTCCCGGTGATCTGCACGGTGGCGCTGGCCATGTTGGCCGTGTCCGGATCGGTGACCGTGATGGTGGTGTCGATGGCCGTGGCCACCTGATTCTCCGTGTAGCTCAGCGTCGCACCGGCGGTGACGGTCGGGGCGGTGTTGATGGAGACCACGTTGATGAAGGAAGTCACACCGCTGCTCGGCGTGACGCCATCCGTGGCGATCCAGGTCACGGTCCGCTGGAGAGTGGAGGGGCTGGTGGCGGTGTTGTTGTACTTCACGGTCCTGAGCGCCGCCTGGTAGTTGGCGAGCGTGTCGGTGCCGCTCAAGGTCATTGTGCCGGTGGCCGGGGCGAACGAGCCGCTGATCGGACCGAGCGTCGCGAACGACAGCACGTCCTCACCGTTCACGTAGTTGCCCGTGATCTGCACCGTGGCGCCGGTGATGTTGGCGCTGTCCGCGTCATTGACGGTCACGGTGGTGTCGAGCGCGGTGGCGGGATCCCCTTCGGTGTACGTCAGGGTCGCGCCCGCGGTGAGAACCGGAGCGTCGTTGACCGGCGCGATGTTGATCGTGCTGGTCACGGTGGTGCTCAGGTTGTTCACGCCCGCGCCGTCGTTGACCTGCCAGGAGACCGTGCGCGTGGCCGTGGAGGGGTTGTCCGAGGTGTTGTTATAGAGGACGTTGCGCAACGCGGTCTGGTAATTGGCGACCGTGTCGCTGCCCGACAGCGTCAACGTGCCGGTGCCGGCCACGAAGTTGCCGGTGATGTTCGCCGTATCGACGAAGGAGAGGACGTCTTCACCATTGAGGTAGTTGCCGGTGATCTGGATGGTCGCGCCGGTGAGGTTGGCGCTGTCGACGTCCGTGACCGTGAGGGCACCGTCGACGGCCGTGGGGCCCTGATTCTCGGTGTAGCTGAGCGTTCCACCGGCGGTGACGACCGGGGCGTCGTTGATGGGATTGACGGTGATCGTGAACGTCTGCGCGGGTGAGCTGGTCGCGCCGCCGCTGTCGGTGGCCGTGACCGAGACCGTGGCCGAGCCGAAGGCGTTCGGGCTCGGCGTGTAGGTCAGGTTGCCGGCCGTGTCGATGGCCGGCTGGCCGCCGCCGGTGAACAACGCATTGTTGTCGTTGGTGACGTTGAACGAGGTGATGGTCTGCGCGCTCTCGTTGGCGGGTCCGACGCTGATCGCGCTGGCGAAGCCGTTCACGGTCTGCAGGCCGGCGTCCTCATTCACGACCTGATTGCTGCCGAGATTGAAACTGGGCGGATCGTTGACCGCGGTGACGGTGATCGTGAACGTAGCGGTGGCGGAGGTGTTGTCGTTCGGAGGAGGTGCACCAAGGCCGCTATCGGTCAGCACGACACTGAACGAGGCCGTACCGTTGGCATTCGGGGAAGCCGTGTAGGTCAGGTTCCCGCTGGCGTCGATGGCCGGAGCGCCCGAGAACGTCAGTCCGCCGGTCGTGCCCGTCGGAGTGAGGGTGAAGGTCAGGGTCTGGGCCGACTCGTTGGCCGGACCGGCGCTCACCGCGGTCGCGAATCCGTTGACCGTCTGCGGGCCCGCGTCCTCGTTCGAGGCGGCCGGGTCGCCGGCGATCGAGAAGCTCGGCTCGTCGTTGATGGCGTTGATGGTGATGGTGAAGGTCTGCGAGGGCGAGCTCGTCGCGCCACCGCTGTCCGTCGCGGAGACGGTGACGGTCGCGCTGCCGAATGCATCGGCGGCCGGCGTGTACGTCAGCGTGCCGTCCGGGGCGATGGCCGGCTGGCCGCCGCCGGTGAACAGCGCGTTGTTGTCGTTGCTGACGTTGAACGTGACGGTCTGCGCGCTCTCGTCCGCGGGACCGACGACGATCGCGCTGGCAAAGCCCGGCACGGTCTGCAGACCGGCGTCTTCGTTCACGCTCTGATTGCCACCCAGGGTGAAGGTCGGCGGATCGTTGATCGCGTTGACCGTGATCATGAACGACTGCGTGGGCGACACATCCACACCCGGTGCTCCCCCGTCGTCGAAGGCGTGCAGTGTGATCGTGGCCGAGCCGTTGGCGTTCGCGGCCGGCGTATACGTCAGCGTCCCATTCGACGCCACGGCCGGTTGCTGAGAGAACAGCGCGCTGTTCGTATTGGAGTCGATGACGAAGGAGACGGTCTGCGCCGACTCGTTGGCCGGGCCGGGGCTGATGGCCGTGGCCCAGTTGGCGACCGTCTGCAGTCCGGCGTCTTCGTTGACCACCTGATCGGGACCGGCGGCGAAGCTCGGCGCGTCGTTGACCGGGTTCACCGTGATGGTGAACGTCTGCGTCGCGGACGTGGCCGGCGGCACGCCGTTGTCGGTGAGGCTGATGGTGATGGTGGCCACACCGTTCGCATCCGCGGCCGGCGTGTAGGTCAACACGCCCGAAGGATCGATGGACGGACCGAGGAGGAAGAGCGACGGGTTGGTGTTGTTGGTGACGGTGAAGGCGACCGTCTGGCCGCTCTCATCGGCCGGACCAGGGCTGATGGCCGTGGCCCAGGGGTTCACGATCTGCGCGCCGGCATCTTCGCTGACGGCCTGGTCGGCGCCCTTCACGAAGGAAGGTGCGTCGTTGATCGCGGTCACGTTGATGGTGAAGGTCACGGCCGGAGCCGAGGAGCCGCCCAGGCTGTCGAAGAGCGTGACCGAGACCACCGCCGAACCGCTCGCGTTCACCGCGGGAGTGAAGGTCAGGGTGCCGTTCGGCGCGATGGCCGGCTGGCCGCCGCCCGTGAACAGCGCGTTGTTGTCGTTGGTGACGACGAAGTTGACCGTCTGGGTCGGCTCGAGCGGACCGGCGCTGATGTTGGTGGCCCAGGTCGCGCTGTACGCCCCGCTGTCTTCGTTGACGGTCACGTCGCCGCCGGCGGTGAAGGACGGATTGTCATTCACGGGCGTGATGGTGATCGTGAACGTCCGCGGGACGGACGTCTCCGGCGGAACGCCGTTGTCCGTGAGGACGAGGGTGAGGGTGGCGGTGCCATTCGCGTCCGGCGCCGGCGTGTACGTGAGCACGCCCGTCGGGCTCACCGCGGGAGCGACCGAGAAGAGCGACGGGTTGGTGTTGCCGGAAACGCTGAAGAAGACCGTCTGCCCTGCCTCGTCCGCCGGGCCCGGGCTGATGGACGTGGCCCAGGGGCTGACCACCTGCGGTCCGGAGTCTTCGGCCACGCTCTGGTTGGGACCCTTGGTGAAGGTCGGGGCGTCGTTGACCGGCGTCACCGTGATGGTGAAGGTGACCGGGGAGGTGGTTCCGCCCGGGCTGGTCAACGTGACCGTCACGATGGCCGAGCCATTCGCGTTGGTGTTGGGATCGAACGTGAGGACGCCGCTCGGCGAGATGGCCGGCTGCTGGTAGAAGAGGCTGGTGTTGTCGTTGGTGACGTTGAAGGTCAGGTCGGCCGCATTGCCGGTGATGGCGGTGGCCCAGGTGGCGCTGTACAAGCCGCTGTCCTCTTCGACCGTGACGTCTCCGCCCGCGGTGAAGGAAGCGGGCTCGTCGTCGCCCTCTTCGTCGGTGACCCGGATCTCGACCCGGGCCACGTTCGACTCGCGGTTGTCCTGGGCCTTGACCTTGTACTCGAACTCGTCCGGGGTCATCGACTGCGGATGATTCGGAGAATAGGTGAAGCTGCCGTCTTGATTGAGCGTGACCGAGCCGCGCTCCGGATCCGTCACCTTCACTGCCTGCAGTCCCAGGCCGAAGGGATCGCCATCGTTCTGCAGAACGCCCGGGCCCGCGACGGCCAGGCTCTCACCCTTGTGGCGCGTGAAGATGTCGTCGTCTGCGTACGGCATGTCGCTCGAGAGTCGCGCCACGACGGCGAAGTAAAGGTATTTCTCCCCGACAGGAACGCCGGGGTCGAACCACGAGAACACGCGAAGGACGCGCAAGGCCTGTGTGCCATCGCTGGCGATGCCGTAGACGGTCGAATCGAGCTCCTGCCAGTCGCCGAGCAGTCCATCCAGGACGATGGCGCGGGGCGTACCGGGAGAGCCGACCGCGCGGCGGCGAACGGGACGTGCCGGAATGATGATGTCCGAGCTGTCACCGTCGAGCAGCACAGTATGGGTTGCGGTGCCACGTGTGGTCTCGTAGCCGAGACGGAGGTCCTGGGGGATGCCGTTGGCCCCGAAGGCGCTGAGGCGGATGCGGGTCTCGAAGGTGAGCTCCCGCGCCGTCGGCTCGAACGCGGCCGGCCAGCCCGACGCGTCGACGTCGATGGGGGCTCCGAGCGCGATGCCCGTGCAGAGCTGGCGTTGGGTACTGGTGACCCGGGGACTCCCACCGGGAAGTGCGTCCGCTACCTGCGTGGTGAGGACCTGCTCGACGCCGGTCATCCCTCCCACAGTGCAACCGGTGGTCGAGTTCCGGTCGGTGTCGAAGAACACACGGAACTGCGTGGTTGCCGCCCCGGCCAGAGAGGCGGTGGCGAGAGAAACGACTACGGTAGCGATACGGACCAGACGACTGGGAGTCATCACAAGACCTTCCTTAGGCTCACGACGGATGGACGCACGGACGCCCATACCGAACGAAAAGGGTGACCGGATAGAAAAAAGATGGTACCAGAGTTCGGAAACAACTCTCTCAGAAATCACTGAATAACAAGGGCTCGCAGCGGTTCCACACCGACATCCCGATTCCAGATCCAAGACGACTTCCATCGAAAGGGCTGATGGCCAGACTTCGGGTGATGTTCGTCACAAACCCGACACCTGTTTCCAAAATTCTGGGGCAATTCCGGCCGGAAGGCAATCCACTGCGCCGCGGGCCGGCACGGCCGGCGGCGTTTGTAGGCATAGCCTTGGGCACGTACGGTCGCTCCGAGGCAAATGCTTCCCGGCTGGAGTTTGGCCATTGGCCGCGGGAACTGTGCCGGGCAGAATGCCCGCGCCCCATGGCTCATCGCGCCAAGGCGCTCCGGTAAGGGGCCGCGGGCCTCCTGCCCGCGGTCGGTCGTTAGTCCGGTGGAGCGGTGGACTTGAGTCCACCGGGCACTCGCGATGAGTGAGCGGTGAGCCGTGTGAGTTTTCTCGCCACGCTCATGCCGAGAGCCGCGAAGGGCAGAGGGGACGATCCCCGCGAGAGCGACGGTGGACTCAAGTCCACCGCTCCACTGGAGTTGGGCCATTGGACGCGGGAAGTGCGCCGGTCGTCGGCGCGCCCGTGCCGCCCAAAAAAAATACCGGCGGCCCTGAGGCCGCCGGTCACACGCCCTGCACGCGCCGGGGGACGCGCGCCACCCGCGACGGGAACGACCCGCCGCGCACAGTCCTCATCAGTCTTCGACTGTGATCTTTTTTGCCTGGAGGGTCGTGGCATCGATGCTCGTGCCGGTGACCTCGACTTTGTTGCCCACCGTGATCTGGGAAAGAGCGATCTTCTTGTTGCCGAGGCGGATCTGCGTTCCGTTGGTGACGGTCACCGTCACGTCTCCGCTGTCGGTGGTGACGGTCAGACTGGACGCCGCCACCGCGGCCACGGTGCCTTTGAGCTCCGTCTCCCGATCACCCGCTCCCTCATTGGTGTTCTGCACGATGACCTGAGTGGCCGTCCGAGTCGCGTCCGCGTTGAGAGTGGCCTTGACGTGAACGCGCCAGCCGACCTGGATGTCTGCCGGCAGCACCGCGGTGCTGCCCTTCCGGATCACGGTGTCCGCCGTGACGACGAACGTGATTTCCTCCCGGTGCGAGGTGAACACGACCAGTTGATCCGCGGAGGCGCTCCGCACGAGACCTTCATATTCGGCGACGGTCGCCGGAGGATCGTCCGATCCCTCGGAGTCGTCATCCTGAAGCTTCACCTCCAGGGCCGTGTAGACCTCGCCCGCCTTGGTGGCTTTCACGTGCACGCGCGCATTGACGAGAAGATCGGCCACGGTGAGGCGCTGATCGCCTTTGCGAATGATCGTATTCGGTCCAAGAGCGATGGTGACCTCCTGGCTCTTCGAGGTGAACACGACGATGTTGTCCGCGGCGGCGCTGCGAATCAAACCTTCGAACTCATAGACCGGCTCGCGCCCTCTGCCCACGGCGCGGCGTCTGGACGACGGTTTTGCCACGTTGCCGGCGATCTCGACGATGACCTGGCCGGAACCTTTCTCGACGACCATGGACGTTTCGATCCCGTCCAGAGCCCGGTGAAAATCGAGGTGAGCGTTCTCGGGAACGCCGGCGAACACGAAGGACCCATCCTCCCCCACCGTGACGGTCATGCCCGTGCCACGCACCGAGACTTCCATCCCGGCGGGACTGTTGCCGTCCGCCAGTTGGACCTCACCGGAGAGCAGCCCTTCGCCATACGAACCGGTCACCGATTCATGGCGGCTCGTGCACGCGGTGAACATCGCCACCACCGCCATCAATACGATCCACATCCTGAGTCTCATCGTTCCTCCCTGGAAAAACAAAAGGGGGGCGTGTGGTACGCCCCCCTTTTGCAGACTGCTGTGTTCTGTGGGGCGGATGGTCACACGAGGCGGCCTGCGCCGAGCGTGAGCCCCGTCACACTACTCGACGGTTTGGGGATCGCCAGTGTGATGCTCCTCGATCTGGAAGCGGAGAAACTGGTGCACGGCTTCGAGACCCGCAGGAGTTCGCGTGGTGATGCGCACCCGGGCTCCGTTTTCCAGCTCTTCGTATTGATAGAGGATGCCGGCGCCGAGCGCCTTCATGGCCGGTACTCCGTCGGGCAGGCGGTCGTGAACCTGGAGAGGGCGCGCGAAGTCGCCGGCGGTGAACTGACGGGCGATCTCCCGCAGGTGGGTGCGGATCGCGGCAATGCTGTCGCCATCCCCCGCCTCGTTCGCGCGGACCTCGATCGCTCCTCCATCGGCGAGCAGGCGAAAGGTGTGTTTCGTCCGCTCGTGCGAAAACCCCATGGCCACGTCGCCACGAGCATCGGCGTCGGAGTGTGCAGCGTGCGCCGTATGCTCCGCGGCCTTCGCTTGCTCGGCCTGTTTCATGTGTTCGGCGTGCATCGGACAGCTCGCGGGATCACCGGCGAGTGCAAACAACAACAACCATACGTTCATGGCTCGACTCCTTTTCAAGGTTGTGGGCGTGAGGGACACGGAGGCATTTCATCGTTTCTTCAGTGCGAACAGCAGCGGCGTCCCTCCGCCGTGCCGGGATGACGCACGCTCGTCGAGCAGGTGCGCCGGCTCGCCCTCGATCGTCGTGGCGAGCTTGGCATCCCACTCTTCGATCATGAGCACGAGGTCCTGCCGGAGGTTGGACAACTCTTCGATGCGGCGCTGGAGGGCCTCGAGTTTCTCCGCGGCCAGCGCCCGGACATTGCGGCAGGGCGCGGTGCCCTGGTCGCGCTGGAGAAGAATGCGCCGGATTTCGTCCAGCGAGAATCCGATGGCCAGCGCCCTGCGGATGAGCAGGACGCGATCGACGGACTGACGGGGAAAGCGGCGGTACCCATTCGGATCACGCCTGGCCGCGGCAAGCACGCCCACCAGCTCGTAATGGCGGATCGTGTCCGCACTGACGCCGCAAAGCCGGGCCAGTTCCCCGGAGAGAATTTCGTTTTCCATTGCGGACAACGTAAACTCTGGAACCGGTTCCAGGGTCAAGTCAACTCGATGTTACGGTTTCTCCCGTTGTCCCCATCCGGTTGTCCGCTGTCGGTTGTCGGTTGTCGTTGCAAGCTGCGCGTTGGCCGGCTCTCTGCACTGGTGGCGGGGGCCCTGACGCCGCCGGGCAGTTCGACGACCGATAGCCGACAACCGATCACCTCATGTCCGAAGGAAAGCCGTTGCACCTGGTCCGCGGCCGCGAGGAGCGTGAGGAAGAGCTCGCGCGCCTGAGACTGGAGCTGGCCGCGCGCGACCGCCAGGAGACGGCCGTGGCCGAGCTGGGGCAGGCCGCGCTCACCGGCGTCGATCCGCTGATCCTCCTGGGTCAGGCTTGCGCGCTGGTCGAGCTGACCCTTCAGGTTTCTCATTGCCGGGCCCTGGAAATCACCGCCAGCGGCCAGATGGTCGTCCGCGCCGCGCTGGGCGGCAACTCCTCGTTCGTCGGCTGCACTCGCGATGCGGACGAAGACGAGTCCCTGGGCATGGTCACGCTGCTTGCGGACGCACCGTTCACCTTCGATCACCTCGAAGAGGAGACGCGCTTCAAGGCCACGCACCTGCGCCAGGCCCACGGCATACGCAGCGGCGCGGGGGTGGTGATCCGCACGCAGTACGGGCCGTTCGGTGTCCTGCTCGCCTACGCCGACGACGAGCGCACGTTCGCCGACTTCGAGCTCGCGTTCCTTCGCTCCACCGCGAACATCCTCGGCGAAGCCATCACCCGCTCGCGAACCGAGCAGGCGCTCCGCAAGTCGGAAGTGCGGCTCCGCCAACTGATCGCCACGACCCTCGACGCGGTGATCACCCTCGACGCCTCGCATCACGTCATCGAATGGAACGGCGTCGCCGAAGGGGCTTTCCGGATCAAGGCCGGCGAGATGCTGGGCAGGCCTTTTCGCATCCCGCTCCTTCCCGACATCCGCATTCCGGCCATCCCTCGGGGAACCCTGTTCGAGACTACGGCCTGCCGCGCGGATGGGGAGACCTTTCCGGCCGAGATCACCGTGGCACCGGCCGGCAGTGGTGCCGATCAGACGTTCACGGCATTCATCCGCGACATCTCCGAACGCCACCGGGCGCGCGTTCAGCTCGAAGAGCGGGAGAAACGATTCCGCACGATCGTCGAGAAGAGCTGGAGCGGCGTAGTCCTCCTGGACAGCGAGGTCCGGTTTTCCTTCGCGGGCTCGTCCACCCAGCACCTGATCGGATACGAGGAGCGCGAGTTGCTGGGCCGCTCGCTATTCGACTTCGTCCATCCGCGCGACCTGGACAAGGCGCGTAGCGTGTGGGCGGACATCGTCGGCTCGCCCAATCACGAATCCCACGGCGAGCTCCGCTTCCTGCGCAAGGACGGCACGTGGGTGTGGCTGGAAGGGTTCAGCCAGAATCTGCTGCACGAAACGAGCGTGGGAGCCATCGTTCTCAATTACCGCGACGTCTCGCAACGCAAGGAGACGGAGAAGCAGCTCGAATACCGCGCGTACTACGACTCCCTGACCGCGCTCCCGAATCGCCTGCTCTTCCGCGACCGATTGGTGAACAGTCTCGCGCATGCGCAACGCAACCGCGTGGGCGTGGCCGTGATGATCCTCGACCTGGACCGGTTCAAGCTGGTCAACGACAGCCTGGGGCACTCGCTGGGAGACCGGCTCCTCTCCGACGTCGCCCGCAGGCTGCAGGCCGCGTTGCGCGCTTCGGACACGATCTCGCGGATCGGCGGGGACGAGTTCAGCGTGCTGCTCCCCGAGGTGGTGACGGCCGAGGCCGTGGCCGGCGTGGCGCGCAAGATCCTCGACTCCCTGGCCCGGCCGTTCAACGTGGGCGGGCACGATCTCTTCGTCACGGCCAGCATCGGCATCGGCTGCTTCCCTTCCGACGGTGAGGACGCCGAGACGCTCCTCAAGTCCGCGGACGCGGCCATGTATCGCGCCAAGGAGCTGGGCCGGAATCAGGTGCAGCTCTTCACCGCCAGCATGAACGAGAGGTATGTGCGCAGGCTGGCGCTGGAGCAGCACCTCCACCACGCCATCGAGCGCGACCAGCTCGAGCTGCATTACCAACCGGTCTACGACCGCTCCCGGCGGCGTTACGTCTCGGTCGAGGCCCTGCTGCGCTGGAGGGATCCGTCGCGCGGGATGGTCCAGCCGACCGAGTTCATCGCCCTGGCCGAGGAGACCGGGATGATCATCCCCATCGGCGCGTGGGCGCTCCGTGAGGCCTGCCGGCAACTGAGAATCTGGCACGAGCAGGGGCTGAATCTGCGCATGGCCGTGAACATCTCCGCGGTGCAACTGCAGCAGCGTGATTTCGGCGCGGTGGTGCGGGCGGCCGTGGCCGAGAGCGGAATCGCGCCGGAGCTGCTGCAGCTCGAGATCACCGAGAGCGCGGCCATGCAGAACTTCGAGCTGACCATGGAGACCCTGCGCGAGTTACGCGCTCTGGGCGTGGGACTGGCCATCGACGACTTCGGCACCGGGCAATCCTCGCTCATCTATCTCAAGCACTTCCCCATCGATACGGTCAAGATCGACAAGGAGTTCCTCAGCGAAGTGACCTCCGACGACACGGCCGCGGCCATCGTCTCTTATGTGATCAACCTCGCCCACACACTCGGTCTCAAAGTCGTGGCCGAAGGGGTGGAGACGGAGGAACAGTACTCGTTCCTCCGGCATTACGCGTGCGACATGATGCAGGGCTTTCTCTTCAGCAAGCCACTGCCCGTCCATGAGATCGTGCCCTTCCTCCGGCAGGCGCTGGACAGGCCGAAGACCCTGGAAGTCCAGACGCCTCCGGCCGTGTGAGGCAGATCCCACCTGTACGGCTGCGCCCGCCGGCCGGCTCGGGAAATCTCAGCGCATTCCCAGGAACGACCCGGACTTAAGGTCCCTCCTGCCGCTACTATGGAGCGCATGAGGGGCAGAGACTTTCCGGAAAGGAGCGGCGTCGACCGGGGCGCGGAGGAGATCGAACGTCTCTATCGCGACTTTCGACCCCTGCTGATCGGCACGATGATCCGGAAGTTCGAGGTCCCTCCGGCGGATGCGGAGACGTTGTTGCACGACGTCTTCGTGGCCTTTCTGACGGTGGACATCGAGGTCGTGGACCCGCGTTCGTGGCTGGTGGCCACGGCCTGCAATGCCGCGAGGGCGTGGCGCCGTTCCGAGGCCCGCTACAACGCCTCGTCCATCGTGGAGTCCGAGCCGGTCACGGAAGACCACCGGGCCATCCTGGACACCCTCTTTCTCCGCGATGCGCTCACCACTCTTCCCGAGCGCGCGCGTGAAGCGGTGCGGCTGCGCTTCTTCGAGCAGCTCACCTATCCCGAGATCGCCGCCAACCTGAACATTTCGGTCAAGTCGGCGGAGAAACTCGTGGCCACGAACGTAGCCCGTCTTCGCAAGGCCTATGTAACCGCGAAGTCGTGACCGGCGTCGGGCCGGTCAACGTGGATTGGCAATGGGCGCCATGGCCCGGATCCGCCAGTGGCCGCTGTCGTCGACGAACATCGCGGAGATCGTGTGAGGGAGCGAATACGAACGGCCGTTGGGAGCGAGCACTCCGTCGAGCACGCCGTGAAGATCCGCGACGACATGTCCATCGCCGATGCGGGCAGGTTCCGCGGTGAGCCGGATGGTGCTGCCGGCCATGCTGGAGGCGTGCTCCCGTCCGAGCAACTCCCGGATGGCATACCGTCCGACAGCCCGGTCCCCCCAGGGGTGAACCAGTTCCCCATCCTCGGACCACAGCAAGGACAGCTCCTCCACGTCGTGGCGATTCCACGCCTCGCAGAAACGGGCCACGAGGCTCTCGATGGCGGTCATGACAGGACGAGTCCGGTGCAGCGGCGATGCCACCCCGAGGGTCGGTGTGGGAACGTGACCAGCGGACCAACGAGCGGGACCGCGTTCCCATTCATCCCCACGCGTGTGGGGAACGCGGCTCATGCGCGCCTGCGCAGGGGTCGCGCTAACCGCAGGCAGGATGCCCGCGGCTCCTTGTCGAATGCCTTGGCGCGATGAGCCATGGGGCGCGGGCATTCTGCCCGGCGCACTTCCCGGCGATCAATGGCCAAACTCCAGTGCGCGCCTCCGCAGGAGTCGCGCTACGGTTCATCCCCACGCGTGTGGGGAACGCTTCTCAACCTGCGCTCCCGCGCAGCTTTGCTCCGGTTCATCCCCACGCGTGTGGGGAACGCTTCATGCCGATACCGATCTCACCAGGAGAGCTCGGTTCATCCCCACGCGTGTGGGGAACGCGCCGCAGCGCCTCGAGCTGATCGCGCAGAACAACGGTTCATCCCCACGCGTGTGGGGAACGCGATGAACATGCTTCAGACGTTCGTCCGCGTGCAGGTTCATCCCCACGCGTGTGGGGAACGCTGCTCGTCCATGGCGTACGTCTGACGCCGAACCGGTTCATCCCCACGCGTGTGGGGAACGCATGAGCAGATGAAGCGCATCGAGGCGACTACGCGGTTCATCCCCACGCGTGTGGGGAACGCGGAGCGTCGCGAGAGCCGCGGACACCGCCTCGCCGGTTCATCCCCACGCGTGTGGGGAACGCACCCACAGCTCGCGCTGGTCCGCCATCTTTTTCGGTTCATCCCCACGCGTGTGGGGAACGCGGAACAGTGGCCGGGCAACTGCTACGGCATCGCGGTTCATCCCCACGCGTGTGGGGAACGCAGTTCTCCCACCGTCATTTGCCGACGTCTCCTCGGTTCATCCCCACGCGTGTGGGGAACGCAGCAGCGCCAGGCCAAAGTGGTTCTCCACGCCCGGTTCATCCCCACGCGTGTGGGGAACGCGTTGCGCGGCTCCGGAGGACCGCGTCGGAATGCGGTTCATCCCCACGCGTGTGGGGAACGCAAAGGCGTCACGATGAACGAGCGGGTGAGCGTCGGTTCATCCCCACGCGTGTGGGGAACGCCACCAGAGAGCGAATCGCTTCGCCTCCAGGGCCGGTTCATCCCCACGCGTGTGGGGAACGCGATTCGACGAGGGCGGCTTCTGCATCGCGACGCGGTTCATCCCCACGCGTGTGGGGAACGCACAGCCTCGTGACGGCCCCGATCCGAGAAATGCGGTTCATCCCCACGCGTGTGGGGAACGCGCCGCCTCGCTGTTCCGCGGCGCATGCGTCGGCGGTTCATCCCCACGCGTGTGGGGAACGCTTGATGCCAACCCAGGCCAGTCCGCGGATCTTCGGTTCATCCCCACGCGTGTGGGGAACGCATGACGCACCACTCCGCCCATGTCCGCTGGAACGGTTCATCCCCACGCGTGTGGGGAACGCCAGCGTGGCGCGCGGCGAGCTCGGTCGCGCGCCGGTTCATCCCCACGCGTGTGGGGAACGCTCCTCACAATGAAGCGCGTACGACGTTGGGTTCGGTTCATCCCCACGCGTGTGGGGAACGCCCCGCCAAAAAGTGGTGATAACGCGCAGATGGCGGTTCATCCCCACGCGTGTGGGGAACGCCCAATGTCTAGACGAATCGGCGCGTACGTCATCGGTTCATCCCCACGCGTGTGGGGAACGCCGACCCGCTCGACGTCTGGAAGGGCCTGAAGTCGGTTCATCCCCACGCGTGTGGGGAACGCCGCGCGATCGCGCTCATGATCGAGCACGAAGGCGGTTCATCCCCACGCGTGTGGGGAACGCGGCGGGAAGGTGTCGGCCGCCTCGTCAGTCATCGGTTCATCCCCACGCGTGTGGGGAACGCCCCTTTCCGTAACGCCCATGCGACGAGCGACGCGGTTCATCCCCACGCGTGTGGGGAACGCGGCAAATGCGATTACCGTCCCGGACGACCATCCGGTTCATCCCCACGCGTGTGGGGAACGCGTTGTATTCGGCAAACGTGACGGTCCGCTCGTCGGTTCATCCCCACGCGTGTGGGGAACGCGGGCCAGCGTTGCGGGCGGCCCGAGAACGAGCGGTTCATCCCCACGCGTGTGGGGAACGCCTTCGGGGTGATGCGGAAGGCAAGCCGTGTCCCGGTTCATCCCCACGCGTGTGGGGAACGCGAACCGAGTTGGTCGCTCGGCTCGTAGGACACCGGTTCATCCCCACGCGTGTGGGGAACGCTCGCCCCGGCCCATCGAAAGGGCGTCAATCATCGGTTCATCCCCACGCGTGTGGGGAACGCGCCCGGCCTGCCTGTTTGATGACCAGGAGCACCGGTTCATCCCCACGCGTGTGGGGAACGCGTGCGTGTCAGGCCCTCGTTGGCGGCCCGGATCGGTTCATCCCCACGCGTGTGGGGAACGCGTGTAGCCGACGCGGTCCGACTCCTTCATCAGCGGTTCATCCCCACGCGTGTGGGGAACGCTCATTCAGCGGTCGCTTGCAGATGCGGCAACGCGGTTCATCCCCACGCGTGTGGGGAACGCGAGGCCACGATCAAGCTGGCGGTGGAGGGCATCGGTTCATCCCCACGCGTGTGGGGAACGCTGGGATAGGAGGACGTGACTGTTGGCCACCTCCGGTTCATCCCCACGCGTGTGGGGAACGCAGGCGACGGTTTGGGTTGCGCGTACAAGCCCCCGGTTCATCCCCACGCGTGTGGGGAACGCC